>DATJFD010000054.1:0-39987 GCA_035495855.1 Binatia bacterium
GCTACTCGTCGCCGTGCGCGGACGAAGACCGTATCTGCGTTCTCCGGAGCACGAAGGTCTGCGCATTCGCGTAGGATTCTTCATTCGCCAGTCGGGGATCGGCATGAGCGGAGTCTCACGCGTTCCGTCGAGCGGAGAAGACGAGCATGTCTGGATGCCGCTCACCATGACGGTCTTCACGGACGTGCCGCGCTTCATCGAACATGGATTCGTGGGCGTGGAAGCGGTCGGGATCGGTCCCGACGAACACCCACTACGTCAGCACTGCTACGGAGATCTGCTCCGCGCGGTAAGCGTGGACATCGAAAGCAGTGACGTGCACCAGCTCTACGCACAGCTGACCGCTACGCGTCCTGACCCGGAATACGGCTGCATTTATCGCCTCAGACCCTGAAACAGGGTCTTTTTCATATATAAGGACTGTTGACACATCCTCAAAACTCGGCTAAACTCCGCGCACTTATGACGGCCATCCGCAACATCGCGATCATCGCCCACGTCGACCACGGTAAGACCACCTTGGCCGATGCTTTGCTTAAGCAGAGCGATTCTTTCAAAGAAAAAGGATTGGAAGGCGACACCATCCTCGACATGAACCCGCTCGAACGCGAGCGCGGCATTACGATTCTCGCGAAGAACGTATCGGTGGCCTATAACGGCATCAAGATCAACATCGTGGACACTCCCGGCCACGCCGACTTCGGCGGGGAAGTGGAACGCGTCATGAACCTCGTGGACGGCGCGCTCTTGCTCGTGGACGCCAAGGAAGGTCCGATGCCGCAGACGCGTTTCGTTTTGAAGAAGGCCATTCAGGCCGGACACAAGATCATCGTGGTCATCAACAAGATCGACAAGCCGGAAGCGCGCATCGACTGGGTGCTCGACAAGACCTTCGACCTCTTCGTCGAGCTCGGCGCGTCCGACGAACAGACCGATTTCCCCGTCATCTACGCTTCCGGCGTGCAGGGCAAGGCGGGCCTCGAGCCCGACCTCTCCAAGATGACCGACATCAAGCCGGTCTTCGACGTGCTGCTCGCCAACATCCCGGTCGCGAAGGCGGATTCCTCCGCGCCGCTGCAGATGCTGACGGTCAACCTTTCCTACGACAACTTCAAGGGCAAGATCGCGGTCGGCCGCCTGTACGCCGGCAGCATCAAGAAAGGCATGGAGGTCGCGCACATCAACCGCGACGGCGTCATGAAGAAGTGCCGTATCACCGCGGTGATGTCGTTCATGGGCATGAGCCGCATCGAGGTCGAGGAGGTCTTCGCGGGCGACATCGTCGCCATCGCGGGCATCCCCGACGTCTCCATCGGCGAGACCATCGCGGATCCCGCGAACCCCGTCGCGCTGCCGACCATCGCCATCGAGGAGCCGACCGTGAAGATGACCTTCGGCATCAACACGTCGCCGTTCTCCGGCCAGGAAGGCACCTACACCACCTCCCGCCAGATCAAGGAGCGCCTCGAGCACGAGCTCGAGACCGACGTGGCGCTCAAGATGTTCCCGACCGACTCGGCCGAGAAATGGGTCATGGCCGGACGCGGCGAGCTCCACCTCGCCATCCTCATCGAGAAGATGCGCCGCGAGGGGTATGAGCTGCAGGTCTCGAAGCCGCAGGTCATCTTCAAGGAGGTCGACGGCAAGAAGCTCGAGCCTATCGAGCAGGTCACCGTCGAGGTCCCCGAGAACTTTGCGGGCTCCGTCATCGAGAAGCTCGGCAAGCGCCGCGCCGAGATGAAGGACATGAAGGTCGAGAACAAGACCGCCTACCTCGAGTTCGTCATCCCGACGCGCGGCCTCATCGGCTACCGCTCGGAGCTCCTCACCGACACCAAGGGCCTCGGCATCATGAACGCGCTCTTCCTCGGCTACCAGGACTACCGCGGCGACTTCGAGGCCAACGAGCACGGTTCGCTCATCGCTTTCGAGGACGGCGAGACCAGGACGTATTCGCTCGTCGCCGCGCAGGAGCGCGGCCAGCTGTTCCTGGGCCCGGGCGTGCATGTCTATTGCGGCATGATCGTCGGCCAGAACGCCAAGGCGGAGGACCTCGAGGTCAACGTCTGCAAGGAGAAGAAGCTCTCCAACATGCGTTCGAAGGGCGACGGCGCCGCCGAGGGCCTCGACACGCCCCGCTCGATGTCGCTCGAGGACGCGCTCGAATATATCGGCGAGGACGAGCTCGTCGAGGTCACGCCGAAGAACATCCGCCTCAGGAAGATGCTCCTCGACCCGAACGACCGGAAGCGCGAACTGCGCGACAGCAGGAAGTCCGAATGAGAAAAAAGCCCGCCGACCGGCGGGCTTTTCGATTTCACGGAGGCCTGAAATTTTGCTATACTGATAGGGATATGCGCTTTCGCCGGCTCATGCTCATCGCCTGCGCCGCGGCTGGCGCGGCTACTTTCGCCGTCGCCGCCTACGCCGCCGACGCGACCCCGCTCGAGCAGACGGTCGTCTACGTCATTTGCGATTCGCGGCAGGGGAGCGGCGCGCTCACGTCGACCGCGGACGGCGGCTACGTGCTGACCGTCGGCCACGTGCCGCTCGATCCCGCGACCGGCATCCCCGCGCAGGACTGCCATGTCGGCTTCGTGGCCGACGGCACGCTCAGGCCCGACGTCTTCTACGAGGCGTCGATCGTCCGCGCCATCTTCGACCGCAAGACCGACCGCGACATGGCCGTCCTCAAGCTCGGCAGGAAGGTCACCGCGCAGCCCGTGCCGTTGCCGTCCGCGCCGCTCAAGACGAACGAGTTCGCGCAGGTGAACGACGTGCTGACGGTCTACGGCTATCCCGGCGGCCAGAACACCATGCGCAACGCGACGGGCAAGGTCCTCGGCTTCAAGCGCGGCTCGGTCTCGACCGACGCGCAGATCACGCAGGGATATTCCGGCGGGCCGGCGACGGACTCGCTCGGCAACCTCATCGGCCTGGCGGAACGCGTGAGCTACGAGACCGACGACGCAGGCAATCAGGTCGTCGTCGACTACGAGCTGACCGACATCCTGCCGATCATCGCCTGGCTCGACTCCTTCGGCCAGCGCGAGCACGACAAATACCTCGTCCACGCCGACCCGGCGCGGTTCGACAACGCGCCGTACGTCATCCGCGACGAAAAACCCGGCTGCACGCACGTCGTGCGCACGCTCGCGTCCCCGACGCTCTATTGCCTGCTCGCCGGCCCGGCGCGCCTGGTGTTCCCGAACGAGAAGACGTTCTTCTCGTGGTTCCCCGACTTCGCTGGCGTGGAGTATATCCGGCAGGACAGCCTCCAGGATTATCCGCTCATCGGCAACGTGACGATGAAGGCGGGGTCGCTCGTGAAGATCGTGACCGATCCCAAGGTCTACATGGTGAGCGACAGCATCGGCACGCTCCGCTGGGTCCAGACGGAGCAGCGCGCCATCGAGCTCTTCGGCGCGGACTGGGCCGCCAAGGTGAAGGACGTGCCCGACGTCTACTTCACCGATTACCGCGTCGGCGCGCCGGTCCAATAGCGAGGCGAACCGCGGCACGGCTCCGTTGACGGGGGCCGCGTTCTTCGTTATGGTGCGCTGTCCATGTCACAGGAGGTGACCATGCGATCCGCCGTCCTTTCGCTGCTTTTCCTCGCCGCCTGCGCGTCGTCTTCCGCGGCGCCGCCGCACCCGTCCCCGCGCGCCGCGCCGCCCATCGCCGCGCCCGCGCCGCCGGCGCCCCCGCGCGTCGTGCTCATCTCGGTCGACGGCTGGAGGACCGATCTCGTCGCCGGCATGCCGGTCGCGCAGGCGCTCATGCGCGCCGGCTCCTGGACGCTCGAAGCCGAGACGCCGCTGCCGGCGATCACCGTCGTCTCGCACGCGGCCATGTTCACCGGCGCCGCGCCGTCCCGGAACGGGGTCACGACGTTCGAGCCCTCGGCCGACAAGCTCGTTGCCTGGCGGCCGCTCAGGGTCCCGACCGTCTTCCAGGCGCTCGAAGCCCGTGGCGTAAGGACCGGCGCGATCTTCCAGAAACGGAAGTTCGACGGCCTCGTGCCCAAGGGTGCGACCACGGTCACCGGGTTCTTCGCCACCGCGGAGGACGGCCTCGTCGACTGGTCCTGCAACACCATCAGGGACATGCCCGACGTCCGGTTCCTGTTCATCCATCTGACGGACATCGACGCCGCCGGCCACGCCTACGGCTGGATGTCGGAACGCCAGCGCCAGGCCGCCGCAAAGATCGACCGCGAGCTTGCCGAGCTGGCCAACTGCATGCACGAGAGCGAAGAACGCGGCGGACCGCCGATCTTCCTCATCGTCACCGCCGACCACGGCGGCCATGGCAGGACCCACGGCACGGCCGCGGACACCGATCATCATGTGCCGTGGATGGTGCTCGGCCCCGGCGTCAGGACCGATCACCGGCTCGCCGCCCCGGTCAGGCTGATGGACACGGCGCCGACCGCCGTGCGCCTCCTCGGCCTCGATCCCGCCGCCGTGCTGCCGGACGCCGAAGGCTCCTTCGTCGTCGAGGTCCTCGCCGGACCTTAGCCGTATCCCTCCGTTCCGGGGGGATTTTTTGTTGCCGCCATCTTTGCTATGCTTCGACCCGTATCCATAACGCGACCGGTTATGTCCCACCAGGGCCTCCCGCACATCACCTGCGAACACCTCCTCAAGCTGCATGGCAGCGACAAGAGGGAGCACGTCGTCCTCGATCTCCGCGACGCGCTCGAGTTCGAGTCCGGCCACATCAAGGACTCGCTCAACATCCCGAAGCGCGAGCTCGCGACGAACATCGGGAACCTGCTGCCCGACAAGGAGAAGCGCGTCATCGTCATCGTCGGCCCCACGCAGGAGCCCGATCTCGCCGCCATCGGCGAGGAACTGAAGACGCTCGGCTACAAGAACATCGAGTTCCTGGCCGGCGGCTTCGACCAGTGGTGCGAGATCGCGCCGCTCGAGATCGAGCCCGATCTGCTCGAGCAGACGCCGGAAGAGGCCGGCATCACGGGCCACGAACCCGGCGAGGAACCGCTCGATCCTCACATCGAGGAGGACGAACCGATACTGTGATGAACGAGGGGTAAAGGGGTAAGGCAGCAAAGACCTTCTCCAAGCTTTACCCCTCTACACCTTTACCCCTTCACCCATGCGCGCCCGTTCCGCCGCCCTCCTTCTGCTGGTCCTCCTGTGGCTTCAGCTCACGCTCGTCGCCATGACGGTACTGTGGGGCTCCGCGTTCATCGCCATTTTCGTGGCGCTGTTCTCGCTGCTGCTCGGCACGTTCTTCGCCACGACGGCGTACTCGGTGCTCTTCGGCGCGCCGTACGTGCCGACCGACGAGGAACGCGTGGCCTCGATGCTGCGGCTCGCGGACCTCAAGCCGGGGGAGCGCCTCTATGACCTCGGGTCCGGCGACGGCCGCATCGTCATCGCCGCGGCGCGGCAGGGCGCGTACGCGGAAGGCTGGGAGATCAGCCCGTACCTCTGGCTCATCTCCTGGCTGAAGATCCGCCGCCTCGGCCTGCAGGACCGCGCCCGCGTCCGCCTGGGCACCTACTGGGGCGAGAAGTTCAATGACGCCGACGTCGTGACGCTCTTCCTCATCACCATGCAGATGGGCCGGATGGAGAAGAAGCTGCGCGAGGAACTGCGGCCCGGCAGCCGCGTCGTGTCGTACGCGTTCGATTTCCCGCGCTGGCAGCATGACGACAAGCGCGAGGGAATTTACCTGTATCGGCAGGACTGAGCGGGGTCTGTCAGGCACCCTTGACAAAAGCCTCGCGATGTGCTAACGTCACTCTGCGTGCTTGACGAATCCCAGCGGCCTCCCGAAGGCCGTTTTTTGCTGTCTATGGAGCCAAGAAACGGCATTTTTCCACTTTGCGGGCGATTTGAGGAAAAGGCTTTAAAATGGTATCCTTACCTCCTATGGCGGACGATCACGGCCATGCGGCGCACGCCGGCCTCGATTATTTGAGCGAGCTGCCGCAGGCGCGGCCGCACATCCACGAGACCCGCAAGTTCCCCGACGGGTTCTTGTGGGGTTCGGCGACGTCGTCCCACCAGGTCGAGGGAGGCAACAACAACAACGAATGGTGGGACTGGGAGAAGATCCCGGGCCACATCCTCGACGGCACGGTCTCCGGCAGGGCCTGCGAGCACTACACCCGCTACGAGGAGGATTTCGACATCGCCAAGTCGCTCCATCAGAACGCGCACCGGCTGTCCGTCGAATGGAGCCGCATCGAACCCGAAGAAGGGAAGTGGGACATGGACGCGGTCATCCATTACCGGCGCGTGCTCGAGGCGCTGAAGGCGCGCGGCATGAAGGTGATGCTGACCTGCTGGCATTTCACGCTGCCGAAGTGGTTCGCGGCCAAGGGCGGCTGGGAATCCGGCGAAGCGCTCCGTCTGTTCGACCGCTACGTCTCGTTCCTCGCGGCCGAGTACGGCGACCTCGTCGACATCTGGGTGACGATGAACGAGCCGATGGTCTACCTGGTGCAGTCCTATGGCGCGGGCATCTGGCCGCCGGGCGCGACCAATCCGCTCCGCAACGTCCACGTCTTCGGCAAGATGTGCCTGGCGCACAAGGCCGCGTACCGCTCGCTGCACCGCATCCTCGATTCCCGGCCCGGCGTCAACGCCAAGGCGATGGTCGGCATCGCGCAGAACATCATCACCTTCGAGCCGTACCGGAAGCAGTCGATCCGCGACGGCGTGTTCGTCTGGTTCGCGGACAAGGCGTTCAACCGCCAGTTCTTCATCTGGACGAAGGGGACGCACGACTTCATCGGCATCAACTACTACTTCCACTACCGCATCAAGTACGTGCCGACGAAGATCGAGCAGCTGTTCTACGAAGTGCACACAGAGAACCGCGAGGTGAGCGACCTCGGCTGGGAGATCAACACGCAGGGCATCTTCGACGCGATCATCTCGATGAGCCGCTACGGCAAGCCGATCATCATCACCGAGCACGGGGTAGCCAACGCGGACGACGGCAAACGGCCGCGCATCATCGTGGCGGCGCTCAAGGAGATCTACCACGCCATCCAGTCCGGCGTGGACATCCGCGGGTACTTCCATTGGTCGCTGATGGACAACTTCGAGTGGGAAAAGGGCTTCTCGGGCCGATTCGGCCTCGTGGCCATCGACTACGTGACGATGAAGCGCACCCCGCGCCGCAGCGCCTACGTCTACGCCGACATCTGCAAGGCGAACGGCGTGCCGCACTCGTTGCTCAGGTTCATGGGGCATGGCGTCAGGTGGTGAGCGAGAGTGGAAAGTGGAGAGTTTAAAGTGGAAAGCGGAAAAACCGGCCTGAGGGCCGGTTTTTGGACGGGACCTTTTAAAAGCTGCGGCGCATTTTGCCGAGAGCGTAGGCCTGACCGGACGGCCGGCTCTTCATGGGATGTCCCACGCAGGCTGGCTTTCGTCCGAGCGACGAAAGTTGACGCACCTCGGCCGTTCTGCGAAGTTTCCACCGCTCTTTGCAAAAGACGCGTGAGAGGTGACCCATGAACGCGCTCGAGATGTGCCGCAACGTGCACGACGGCATCCACGGCCTCATCCGCCTGACGAAGGAGGAAGTGGCGATCATCGACCACCCGCTCTTCCAGCGGCTGCGCTGGATCGCCCAGACCGGCCTCCTGAAGCTCATCTGCCCGACCGCGACCCATTCGCGCTTCGAACACAGCCTCGGCGCCGTCCACATGGCGCAGCAGATGTGCGACGCGCTCTTCCGCGAGTCGCACGTGGTCGACACCAAGCTCTACGGCCTCGCCGAGGCCTCGCCCGGCCAGGCCGTCCGCATCCACGAGATGGACGCGCCGACCCGCCGCGACTTCCAGCGGGTGCTGCGCTTGTGCGCGCTCGTCCACGACCTCGGCCACGGCCCGCTGTCGCACGCCTTCGAGGCGTTCGCGCCCGCGGCCGCCGACGTCGCGATGTTCCTCGACGACCCGCGGCTCTGGCCGCTCAGGTCGGCGAAGGCCGCGCTGCGCAAGACCAAGACCGGACGCATCGAACATGAAGCGGTCTCCTGCATCATGTTCGCGGCGATCTGGCACGAGCTCGGCGGCGAGCCGTGGGTCCCCGAAGCGGTCGCGACGGTGCTCCTCGGCACCGACGCGGCCCCGGCCGAGCGTCCCGGCGACTTCGACCGGCTCAGGCCGTTCATGCCGCTCCTGCGCGACATGATCTCCTCGGCGCCCGTCGACGCGGACCGGATGGACTACCTCCTGCGCGACAGCCGGGCGACCGGCGTGTCGTACGGGCTGTACGAGCCGCACCGCGTGCTCAAGTCGATCCTCTGCGTGCGCGACGGCAAGGACGCCGCGTCCTACCGCCTCGGATGGCGGAAGAGCGGCCTGCGCGCCATCGAGAACTTCGCGACCGCGCGGTTCCAGATGTACGTGCAGATCTACCATCACAAGACGCTGCGCGCCATCGAGCTCATGCTCCACGCCATGCGGAACGAAGCGGCCGCGCACGGCATCACGCTCGTCCGCGCCGGCTCGCTCGACGAGTTCCTCGCGGACTACGGCGATCTCAGCGACGAGTCGTTCCTCCGCGGACTGCGCGGCCACGGCAACGTCCGCATCGCCGCGGTCGCCGGCGCCATCCTGCGCCGCAAGCTGTGGAAGCGCGTCTACGAGTTCGAGGGCGCGGAACCCGAGGCCATCGATGCGTTCGCCGCGGCGATGCGCGAACGGCGTCCCGGCAGGAACTTCCTCGTCGACCGCCAGCCGCTCAAGGCCATGAAGGACCTCGAGCGCGGCGCGCTCCTCCTCGAGCTCGACGGCGACGGCAAGTACGCGCGCCGCCGCAAGGAGCTTTCCTGGCTGGAGGCGTCGTCCGTCATCCGCGCGCTCAAGGAGAAGGAGCAGTCGCTCGTCCGTCTCTTCATGGAGACGGGCGACGAGCCCGGCGTCGCGCGTGCGGTGCGCAAGGACGCGCTGCGCCTTGCCGCCGAGCGCTCCGGCGACCTTTAAGCACAAGACCCCGCTCGGGGTCTTTTTTTGCCCGTCTTTTGTCTTTTTTCTTTTATCTGTTATCTTCTCCTCATATGGAAGCTCCGATCACCGAACTCAAGGACCGCTGCCAGAGCTGCGGCATGCCGCTCAAGACGGGCATCCCGATGGACGCCGTTTTCCTCGGCACCGCCGCGGACGGCTCGCCCGTGCAGGACTACTGCAAGTTCTGCTACCAGAACGGCGCCTTCACCGAGCCGGCGCTCACCATGCAGGACATGGTCGCGAAATCGGTCAGCCACATGACGCGCGTGCTGCATCTTCCGCCCGAGAAGGCCAAGGAGCTCGCCGCCGCCACGATCCCGAAACTGGGACGATGGCAGAAGCAGGAAGTTTGAGAGGTTATTGAGAGGACAAAGGACAGAGCACAGAGTTTAGAGGTATGGGCATTGAAAAAACCGCGTCGCATTGCGACGCGGTTTTAGAAAGTTCTTTTCCTCTAACCTCTGCTCTCTGTCCTTTGCTCTCTTCACCGTCGGGTCAGCGTCATCGGCATGCCGTCCTTGGGACGGAGCGTGATCGACGGTTCCGGTTCGGGCGGCCGCGCCCGCGCGTGGAACAGATGCCAGTCGCGGCAGGTCATCGACAGGATGATCGCCGCTTCCATGAGCGCGAACTCGTTGCCGATGCACTGGCGCGGTCCCTGCGAGAAGGGGACGTACGCGCAGCGGTGCCTGCCGGCGGCGTTCGCTTCCGAGAACCGTTCCGGGTCGAACCGTTCGGGGTCCGGCCAGAGCACGGGGTCGCGGTGGAGCGCGTAGGGGCAGATGAAGACGTTCTCGCCGGCGCGTACGCGGTGGCCCCGGGGGAGGTCCACGTCCGCGGTCGCGGTCCGCGCGAACAGCCAGACCGGCGGGTAGAGGCGCATCGCCTCCATGATCGTCCAGCGGCTGTAGGGCAGCTTGCGCAGCGTCTCGAACGTCGGGACGCCGTCGCCGAACGCGGCGGCCGCCTCGGCCCGGACGCGCTCCTCCGCCTCCGGGTGCAGTGCCAGCAGGTGGAAGGCCCAGGACAGCGCGTTGGAGGTCGTCTCGTGCCCCGCGAGGAGCATTGTCATGGCCTCGTCGCGCAGCTGCTTGTCGGTCATCCGTTCGCCGGTGTCGGCGTCCTGCGCCTCCATGAACATGGAGAGCAGATCGTCGCGGCCGGGCCCTCCGGCGCGCCGCTCCGCGATGATGGAGGCGACGAGCCCGTCGAGGACCTTCATGGCGCGGTCGAACCGGATGTTCGAAGGCGTCGGCAGCCAGGGGAAGAACGACAGCCTCCGGAAGCGGTCGTTGGTGACCGCGAGCGCCGTGGTCAGCGCCCGCCCCACCTTCGAGGCCGCGTCGGAGAGCTCCGCGCCCATCATCGTCCGGCCGATCACGCGCAGCGTCAGCCGGCTCATCGCGTCGGAGACGTCGATGACGTCGCCGTCGCGCCAGCCCGCCAGCGCCTCGCCCGTGAGCGCGGCCATGGTGTCCGCGAACGACGCCAGCCGCGTGCGATGGAACGCCGGCTGCGCCAGTTTGCGCTGCCGCCGCCAGAAGTCCCCGTCGCTCGTGAGCAGTCCTTCGCCGACGATCGGCTTGATGCGGACCGTGAGCCGCGTCTTGGCGAACGCCTCGTACCGCGTGAGCAGCACGTGGCGCACGTCGTCCGGATGATTGAGCAGCGTGAACTTCTCCACCAGCGTCAGCCGCGACACGTCGCCGTGGTCGCGGGCCGCGCGGAGAAGGAGGCCCATGGGATCGCGCCGCATCTCGGGGAGGTTCCCCAGGATGAAGGACCCCTTCGGTCCGGAAGGCGCATGGGAACCGTTTCGCAAGGCCTTCGCCGTTTCTTCCATTGTCCGTACTCCTGCCTGTCTTTCGGGTTTTTCCTTTGAAAGGAACCTTTCGTGGTCGGGCCCGGCACCGCGCCGGGACGTATCTTCGTACCATGGTGCGGGGGGAGTGGCAACACGAGGAGGAGCTTCAAGCGCCGAGCTCCAAGCGCCGAGCGCCGGGCTTGAAGCTCGGGGCTCGGAGCTCGAAGCTCCGCGTAAAAAAATCCCCTCGGTTCAGGAGGGGAGCACGATCGACAGTTGCTCGCCGAAGAAGACGAGCGCGACCTGCCAGATGAACACGCTGCCGTAGATGGCGGTGACCGCCAGGAGGCCGTACCAGGCGAGCCGGTGCCGCCGGGACCAGAACGCGAGCACCAGGCCGAAGCCGCAGGCCAGGCCCATTTTGGCCAGGAGGAATGCCCAGGGGCCATGCGCCAGCAGCGCGGCCATGACGGGATTGATCTCCACGGCGCCGCGAGCGACGGCATCGAGCGTCGAACGGGCGTCGAACGCGTTGAAGACGACGAGCAGCGCGTAGAGCAGCACGATGAGACGGACGCGCGGCGCCCGCCACCGTGAATTCGGGGCGTCGGGCACGTTGCACCTCTCTTCCATCGACACGAAGTTTCGAAAGGGCTTGGCTTCAGCCTGCCACATGGGGACGCAGTGTCAAAGAAGAACGGCCCGTCTGTGGATGCGCGTTGGCCGCCCTCTTGGTATGCTGTCCGCGTTATGAAGATCACGTTCCACGGCGCGGCACGCGAGGTCACCGGCTCCTGCGAGCTCGTCGAGACCCCGACCACCCGCGTGCTCGTCGACTGCGGCCTTTTCCAAGGCAACGGCATGGCCTACGAGCGCAACATGGCGCCGTTCCCGTTCGAGCCTTCCTCGGTCGACGCGGTCATCCTGACGCACGCGCACATCGACCACATCGGGCGCATCCCGAAGCTGGTGAAAGCGGGCTTCTCCGGCCGCATTTTCGCGACCCACCCGACGCGCCTGCTCGCCCGGCTCATGTGGCAGGACGCGTCGCACGTCATGAAGGACGAGGCGCGGCACCATAAGCGCGCGCCGGTGTACATGCCGAAGGACGTCGGCCCCGCGTTCGACCTCCTCCACGGCGTGCCCTATGACACCACCGTGCGCATCTCGAACGACTTCTCGTTCTGCTTCCGCGAGGCCGGCCACATCTTCGGGTCGGGCTTCGTCGAGGCCGACGTCTACGGGACGCGCCTGGTCTGCTCCGGCGACCTCGGCAACGACTACGTCCCCATCCTCCGGCCGACCGCGCGCATCGTGAACGGCGACGTGGTCGTGATGGAATCGACCTACGGCGACCGCATCCACGAGAACCCCAAGGTCCGCGCCGAGCGGCTCAAGGCCGCGGTGCTCGACAGCGCCAAGCGGAAGGGGACGCTGCTCATCCCCGCGTTCTCGCTCGAGCGGGCGCAGGAGATCCTCTACGAGCTCAACAACCTGGTCGAGTCGAAGCAGGTGCCGGCGCTGCCGACCTTCCTCGACAGCCCGCTGGCCATAAAGGCGCTGCCGATCTACCACCAGTTCCCCGAGTACTACGACCAGGAGGCGAAGGAACTGAAGGCTTCAGGCGACGACTTCTTCAAGTTCCCCGGCCTCGAGGTCACGAAGAAGCCGGAGGAATCGCGCCGCATCATCGGCGTGCCCTCGCCGAAGATCGTCATCGCGGGCAGCGGCATGATGCACGGCGGGCGCATCATGCATCACCTCGTCGATTACCTGTCCGACCCGAACACGACGGTGCTCGTCGTCGGGTACCAGTCCGCCGGCACGGTCGGCCGCGCCATCGCCGAAGGGCAGAAGATGGTGCGCATCGAGCATACCGATGTCGAGGTGCGCGCCAAGATCGACATCATCGGCTCGTACTCGGCGCACGCGGACCAGGTGAAGCTGCTGAAGTGGGTCTCGAGCGGCCGCAAGATGCCCAAGAAGGTCTACCTCAACCACGGCGAGCCGCACGCCTCCGAGGCGCTGGCGCAGAAGATCCGCGACGAGTTCGCTGTCGACGTCGCCATCCCCGCGCCCGGCGACGGCTTCACGCACCCCTGATCGCGCGACCATGGAAGCTTGCAAGATCTGCGGCCACGCCGGCGAGCATGCGCCGGATTGCCCGGCGGCGCCGCCCGAAAAGGAACCCGTGCCCGGGTTCTCCAGGAAGGAGATGTATTCGGTGGTGCACGTGCGCGACCGCGTCATGCCGTACGCGGAAGGAGTGCTGGACAAGGTCACGCCGGACAACATCGGCGACCTCATCGACGCCGACGTCCGCGGCATGGTGACGCGGCGCGGCGAGGCGAACCGGGAGGATTTCCCGCCCGGCATGCCGGCCGCCGCGGTGCTCGACAAGCTGTACCGGCGCAGTTCAAGCGGCCACGCCATCCAGTGCTCGGTGCAGCGCGCGGAGGACTGCGGGTTCCTCGTCGATCGCGTGCAGGGCACGGTGCGCGACAATGGCCTGGCGGCGGACGATCCCGACGCCGCCGTCGTGCGCGCGTACGCGTCGCGGCAGGAACGGCAGAACGACCTGCTCACCCGGCTGTTCGAGAAGGACGTGGCGCGCCGCATCGGCGACCTCAAGGGCGACGGCCGTTTCTTCGAACGGGCGATGGCCGATTTCGACGCGCTCGCGGATGAGATCCACGCGGAGCTCGCCGAGCTCGAGCGCGACGACGCGGCGCTCATCGCGCAGTCGCCGGACCTCCGCCAGCAGATCGACACGCTGTCCGGCAGGCTCGTGGCGGCCCGGGGCAAGGACGCGGCCTCGCTCGCGCCGGGGTTCTACGGCGACATCGCCATGCTCTACAGCGCCATCATCTTCCAGGACAGCGAGCGCAACGAGGACGAGGTCATGGCGGCGGCCGCGCGGCTCGACGCGAAGGGCCGTTGACCGGCCGGCCGAGGCCGCGGTAGTGTAGCGGAGACAACTGAACGCCCCGTACCTCCTCCCAGGGAGCGCCGCGGGGGTTTTGTATATGGATTTCAAACTCTCCTCCAAATTCGAACCGAAGGGCGACCAGCCCGAGGCCATCGAGAAGCTCTCGGCCGGCGTCGCCAAAGGCATGCGCTACCAGACGCTCCTCGGCGTCACGGGCTCGGGCAAGACCTTCACCATGGCGAACGTCATCGCGAACGCGAAGCGCCCGGCGCTCGTGCTCGCGCATAACAAGACCCTCGCCGCCCAGCTCTGCAACGAGTTCCGCGAGTTCTTCCCGAAGAACGCCGTGGAGTATTTCGTTTCCTATTACGACTACTACCAGCCGGAGGCGTACCTGCCGACCTCGGACACCTACATCGAGAAGGAGGCAATGATCAACCAGGAGATCGACCGGCTGCGCCACAGCGCCACCCAGGCGCTGCTCACGCGGCGCGACGTCGTCATCGTCTCGTCCGTGTCCTGCATCTACGGCCTCGGCGCGCCGGAAGCGTACGAGAAGTCGCACCTCCACCTCGAGCAGGGCAAGCCGCTCGCCAAGAACGAGGTCATCCGCAACCTCATCGCCATGCAGTTCGAGCGGACGACCTCCGACCTCGTGCGCGGCTCGTTCCGTTCGCGCGGCGACGTGCTCGAGATCATGCCCGCGAACGAGGAGGCCGTCGTGCGCCTCGACCTTCCCGGCGGCGTCGTCGACGCCATCACGGTCATCGATCCGGTCACGCGCAAGGTCCGCGAGAAGCGCAAGGAGATCTGGGTCTTTCCGGCCAAGCACTTCATCACGCCTGGGCCTGAGCGGGCGCGCGCCATCGCGGCCATCAGGGCCGAGTTGAAGGAGCAGCTCGACAAGTTCACGAAGGCCGGGAAGCTGCTCGAGGCCGAGCGGCTCGAGCGCAAGACGAACTTCGACATGGCGATGCTGCGCGAGGTCGGCTACTGCAACGGCATCGAGAACTACTCGCGGCATCTTTCCGGCCGCGCCCCCGGCGAACCGCCGGACACGCTGCTGTCGTATTTCCCGAAGGACTTCCTCCTGTTCATCGACGAATCGCACGTCACCGTCCCGCAGATCGGCGGGATGTACAACGGCGACGCGGCGCGCAAGCGCACGCTCATCGAGTACGGCTTCCGCCTCCCGTCGGCCGCGGACAACCGGCCGCTCACGTTCGGCGAGTTCGACAAGCGCGTGCCGCAGGCGATCTTCGTTTCCGCCACGCCGGCGCCGTTCGAGATCCGCGAATCGCAGCAGGTCGTCGAGCAGGTCATCCGCCCGACGGGCCTGGTCGACCCGATCATCACCGTCGCGCCGGTCACGGAGAAGGACGGCCATCCCGGCCAGATCGACGACCTCATCGGCCGCATCGAAGGCCGCGTGAAACTTGGCGAGCGCGTGCTCGTGACCACGCTCACCAAGAAGATGGCCGAGGACCTCACCGAGTACCTCAAGGAACGGAAGTTCAAGGTGGAGTACATGCACAGCGACATCGAGACCATCGACCGCGTGCGGACCCTGACCGCCTTCCGCAAGGGGACGCACGACGTGCTCGTCGGCGTGAACCTGCTGCGCGAAGGCCTCGACCTGCCGGAGGTCACGCTCGTTGCCATCCTCGACGCGGACAAGGAAGGGTTCCTGCGGTCCGAGACTTCCTTGATACAGACCATCGGCCGCGCGGCCCGCAACGTCCGCGGCGAAGTGGTCCTCTACGCCGACGAGATCACCGGCTCGATGCGGCGCGCGATGGCCGAGACGGAGCGCCGCCGCGCGAAGCAGATCGCTTACAACGAAAAGCACGGCATCACGCCGAAGACCATCGAGAAGGCCATCAAGGACATCATGGAGGGCATCCTCAAGGGCGACGAAAAGAAGGCGCGCGGGTTGCTCGCGCTCGAGCTCAAGGCCGAGACCAAGGACATCGGGGAGGTCATCGCCGAGAAGGAAAAGGAGATGCGCCAGGCCGCCAAGGACCTGGAGTTCGAGCTCGCCGCGCTGCTCCGCGACGAGATCCGGATGCTGAAGAAAGAAGACGCGAAGAAGGCCGGGCGGAGCGTGGTGCCGAAGAAGAAGGGGCGGTTGCAATGACCGCGTAGACCGTGAAGTTCCATGGACGCCGCGGGTCCTGTCACGGTCCACCCTCAATGGGTGCTCGGGACCCGGCCCTGCGCGCCCATTGGGGGACCCCCGGACCGTGCCACCCGCGGTCCGTGGACCGTCGCTCTCAGGAAGTGGGGACCGAAAGGAAATCCGGCCCGTCGTGCCATGGAAACCGGCGCAACACGTGGCCGGATTTCTTTTCCCCCTCATAGCATTCCGAACGTCCGGTCCACGCCAGCGCGGGTGGCGCCCTGCGCGGGGACCCCGCTGGCGCGCAGGGCCGCGCCCGAGCACCTGCGGGGTGCGCGGGGCGACAGGACCCGCGCCGGTGATATATGGCAACAAAAAAACGACCCAAGCGGGTCGTTTTCAGTTGTGCGTTCGTTCCCAAAGGGCTTGTTCGATCTGGAGCTCGGTCATGCCGAACACGTCCTTGAGCTTGGCGCGGATGCGCCCCGTCTCTTCGACGTACCCGAGCGCCTGGTCGCCGGTCCATTCGCCGCTGTCGAACAGGCGTTGGAGCTCGACGAGCCGGGCGATGTGCCCGTCAGCCGTGAAAGGCCGCAGCGGGATCACTTTCGTCGTCACCGCTGACCTCCTTTCGCGGAGCGAGGGGCGGGCAGACGAGGATGGACCGCGCCACCACCGCCGCGCTCACGAAGACGCGGATGGGCTCGACCGGCAGATCGCCGCCGCGCGCGGACTGGATGCCGAGCGCGACCTTGAGCTCCGCGAGGCGGGGGATCTCGCCGTCCATGGCCATGACGATGGCCGCGCGCGAAATGCTCGTCTCCTTGCCGTCCGAACGGTACGGCGACATCGCGCGGACCTCTTCGAGGACGGCGAGCGACGCCTGGAGCAGTCCGCGGATGCGGTCGAACTGCCCTTCGTGGGGCTTCTGGTCCGCGAGCTCGCGGACCTCGTGAAAGGCCGCGAGCACCTGCTCGGCGACCCGGGACGCCCGTGCGGGTTCGATGACGATGGGTTCCATGGGAAAGACCTCCTGTCCTGACGGTTGCGGAAAGAACGCGGCGAAGAAAGTCATGCCGACGCCTGAACATACATGCCGGCCGGCATCGCGTCAATGCTGCCTTTTTGAAGTTATAGGCGGCCGCGGCTATACTTTCGCCATGGAACGGGGCGTCCTTGGACACCTTCGCGCGCACGCCAGCCCGAGGGTTCGGCTGGTCCTGTGCGGCATCGCGAGCATCGCCATATGGGTAGCGGCGCTTTTTTTTCGTCGCTCGATGGGACCGCTCGGCGGGTTCATCATCAAGCCGACCTCGGTCCCCGGCGTGGGCCCGGTCTGGCTCATGCTGCTGCTGTTCGTGCCCTATGCGGCCGCCTATCGCATCGTCTCGGCCAATGCCGTCCCCGGGGCCCGGCGGATCATCGGCGCCTTCGCCGGCCTCTCGTGCCTGGTGCTGATCGCCCGGATCATCCCCACCGCGTCGTACGACCTCTATCTCTATAGTTCCCAAGGGAGCCAGATAGCCCAGCATGGCCTGAACCCGTATGCCATCACCCCGGCGATGGCCCCTGACATCTTCACGTCCCATATGGGCGCCTTCCTCGCCAACATGAAGGCGGTCTATGGCCCGCTCTGGCTCGACATCGCCGCGCTGGCCTCCGCCGTGACGCGGGGCGACCCCGTGGCGCTGGTCGTCGCGCTTAAGATGATCTCCGCGGCGTTCTTCGCCGGCTGCATCTTCCTGCTGTCCGTCCTGGCGGACGAGCTGTCGCCGTCGGGGGCCCGCCCCGCGCTGAAGGACGGCGCCCTGCTGCTCTTCGCCTGGAACCCGGCCGCGCTCTTCGAGTTCGCCGGGAACGGGCACAACGACGTCGTCATGATCTTCTTTTTGCTCCTCGCGATCCTCTTCGCGGTCCGGAGCCGCTGGGCGTCAGCGGGGTTCGCGATGGCGGCGTCGATCATGGTCAAATACGTCACGCTGCTCTGCCTGCCGTTCCTGCTGCTGTTCGCCGTCTCCGGCAAGGGCCGCAGCCTCGGAAGCAGGGCCGCGGCCGCGGGTTCGGTCCTCTTCGCGGCCGCCATCGCGGCCGTCGCGGCGTTCACGCCCTACTGGATAGGGCGCGCCACGTTCGACGGGCTCGCGCACCAATCGGGCCTCATCGGCGTGGACGTCGCCAGCCCGTTCGTCTACGCCGCCGCGATCTCCCTGCTGGGCCTTCCGGACGTCACGATGCAGCAGCGCTGGGACGCCGCGGCCGTCTTCGCGCGCATCGTCTTCCAGGCCGCGATGTTCATCCTGGTGTTCTTCGCGTACAAGAAGAAGGTCGCGGCGAGCGACCTCCACCGTTTCGCGTTCGCGCCCATGATCGTCTATCTGGCGCTCTCCTGCTTCTGGCTGATGCCGTGGTACCTCACGTGGCTCGCGCCGCTGTTCGTGCTCGAGGGCGCCGCCGCCGCGGCGATCATCGTGAGCTTCTTCGGTTTCCTCCTCTATTCCGCCGTCTTCACCGGGCCGCTCCTGGGGGCCGCCGCCATCGCCGTCACGGTCTCCTCGCTCTCCGGCCGTAGAAGGGGGACCGCTTCCGCGGCGCTGTTCTCGCGGGGCGCCCGCTGACCGCGGCAGAGCTCATCGCAACGCTGACATGTTCCGCACCCACTTCAAGGACTTCCGGCGTCTTCTCCTGACGCGCGCGCATCCCGCCGCGGGGCTTTTGTGCTGCGGCCTCGCGAGCCTGGCGATCTGGTGCGTCGTGGCGTTCATGCCCGGTGCGGGCGGCCGTTTCCTCGGCACCGTCATTTTCAAGCCGCGCACCCTGCCGGAAGGGTCGCTGACCTGGCTCGTCGCCCTGGCGTTCGTCCCGTACGTCGTCGGCTACCGCGCCGCGGCCGCGTCATCGTCGCGCGCCACGCGCGCCGTCGTCGTCGCGTTCGCGGCGGCCATGGCGGTCGCGCTCGTCGCCAAGGTCGTGCCGTTCGTGTCGCACGACATCTTCATCTACGCGTTCCAGGGGCGCGCGGTCGCGGTCCATGGCGTGAATCCCTATGCCGTGTATCCCAAGCAGGTGGCGGACCCGTACGTCGACGCGATGGGGGAATGGCTCTCGGGGCTCAAGGACGCCTACGGGCCGCTCTGGACCGACGTCGCGGCGCTCGCGGCGAAGGCCGCGGGCAGCGATCCCGTGGCGCTGCTCGCCGGCCTGAAGGCGATCGCCGCGGCCTTCTTCCTCGCCAGCGTCCCGCTCGTCGCCGCGCTCGTCGATGCGCGCGTCCGCCGTCCGCGGGCCGAACGCGACGCGCTCGTGCTGCTCTTCGCCTGGAACCCCGCGCTGCTCCTCGAGTTCGCGGGCAACGGCCACAACGATTCGGCGATGGTCTTCTTCCTGCTGCTCGCGCTCGTCCTGGCCGAACGCCGCCGCGACGTCTTCGCCGCGCTCGCGCTCGCCGCTTCCTTCCTGATGAAATACGTGTCGGTGCTGGCCGCGCCGTTCTTCCTGGCGCATGCCGTGGCGGCGGCCCCGCCTCGCCGCAAGCTCGCCGCGGCGGCCTGGTCCCTGGCCCCCATGGCCGCTGCGGTCGTCATCGCTTACGCGCCGTACTGGATCGGCGGCGCCACCTTCGACGGGCTCGTGCAGCAGGCGACCCATGCCGGCATGGACATCTCGAGCCCCTTCGCCTTCGCGCTCGCGTTCGCCATCGGCGGGCCGAGGCAGGTGCTCTCGCAGCGGACGCTGTCCCTGGCCGCGCCGCTCGCCGTCGACGCGTTCGCCGCCGTCTCGCTCGGCCTCGTGTTCGTCGCTTTCCGCCGCAAGATCGACCTGGGCCGGGCCGCCTTCGGGTCCATGGCCTGCTACCTGGCCATCGCCTGCACCTGGTTCATGCCCTGGTACCTGACCTGGCTCGCGCCCGTCTTCGTCATGGAGGGCGCCGCGGTCGCGGCCGTTGCCGCGTCCGCCGCGGGCATCTACCTTTATCACGCTTATTACACGGCGCCGGTCCTCGGCGCGGTCTTCGCCGCGGTCGGCCTCGCGAGCGCCGGGCTGCGCCGTCCCGCCGCCGCGCGCGTCCGTACAGGCGCCGACGTATGACCCCGGACCACCGCCCCCACCCGCTGTACGTCGATCTCGACGGCACGCTCCTGCGTTCCGACGCGCTGTGGGAATCCCTGCTCGCGCTCGCGCGGCGCCGGCCGGCGCTGCTGTTCGCGCTGCCGCACCGCGTCGCGCAGGGCAAGGCCGCCTGCAAGCGATGGCTGGCGAAGGAAGCGCCCGTCGACGTCGCGACGCTGCCGTACGACGGCGAGGCGATCGCCATCATCCAGGAGCGGCGCGAGCGGGGAGGCAGGACCGTCCTCGCCACCGCCGCCGACCGCGCGGTGGCCGACGACGTGGCCGAGCACCTCGGCCTGTTCGACGGCGTGCTCGCGAGCGACGGCAAGACGAACAACGACGGGGAAGCGAAGGCCGCGGCGATCCTCGGCGACGCGGGCGGCGCGGCGTTCGATTATCTGGGCGACGGCAGGGACGACGAGGCCGTGCGGCGGGCCGCCGCGACGTCGCTCGTGGTCGTGGACGGCCCCGCTTCGCGCCGCGCGTCGGGATCGCCCAACGCCCGGGCGGCGTTCGAACGGCCCCGCCTGACGGCGGCTTCCGTCCTGGCAGCGCTGCGTTCGCGCCAATGGCTGAAGAACCTTCTCGTGGCCGCGCCGCTCGCGTTGTCGCACCATCTCGGCGACCTGCCGCGGCTGGCGTCCGCCGGCGCCGCGTTCGTCTCCTTCAGCCTGTGCGCCTCGGCGGCCTACGTCCTCAACGACCTCTGGGACCTCGACGCGGACCGGCGCCATCCGGTGAAGCGTTCGCGGCCGTTCGCTTCCGGGCGCGTGCGCATCCCGGACGGCCTCGCGCTCGCCGCCGCGTCGCTCGCGCTCGGCATGGGCGTCGCGATCGCGACGCTGCCCGCAGGCTTCTCGCTCGCGCTCGCGGGCTACGTCGTTCTCACGACCTTCTACACCTTCCGCCTCAAGCGCTACGTCGTGTTCGACGTGCTCGTCGTCGCGCTCTGCTACGCCTGGCGCGTCGTCGCGGGCGCGCTCGCGACCGGCGTGCGGCCGTCGGGCTGGCTCCTGGCGTTCTCGCTCTTCTTCTTCCTGAGCCTCGCCTTCCTCAAGCGTTTCGCGGAGCTCGCCATGCGCAGGGCGTCGGGCCTCGGCGGCGAGCACGGGCGCGGCTACGTCCCGGGCGACCTCGAGATCGTCCGGCTGCTCGGCGTCGCGAGCGGCGTCATCGCCGTGTTCGTCATGGCGCTCTACGTCACGAACCCGCAGGTGACCGTGCTCTACGTCCGTCCTCCTCTGCTGTGGGCCGTGGTCCTCGCCACGCTCTACTGGCTCGTGCGCATCTGGCTCCTGGCCGGCCGCGGTGCCATCAAGGACGACCCTTTCGCCTTCACGGTGGGCGACCGCTCGAGCTACGCAACGGCCGCGCTCATGCTGCTGGTCCTCTTCCTGGCGTCCTGAGCCCGGTTGACGAGGCCGTGCCGCTGCGGTAGCATGGGTCGTCACGTCCGAAAAAAACCGCAAGCATGCAGGAAACCATCGAGATCAAGGGCGCGCGCGAGCACAACCTCAAGAACGTCTCCCTTTCGCTGCCGCGCAACAAGATGATCGTCTTCACGGGACTGTCCGGCTCGGGCAAGTCCTCGTTGGCGTTCGACACCATCTTCGCCGAGGGTCAGCGCCGCTACGTCGAATCGCTGTCCGCTTACGCGCGCCAGTTCCTCGGCCAGATGCAGAAGCCCGACGTCGACGACATCACCGGCCTGTCGCCGGCGATCTCCATCGACCAGAAGGCGCATTCCTCCAACCCGCGCTCGACGGTCGCGACCATCACCGAGATCTACGACTACCTGCGCGTGCTCTACGCCCGCGTCGGCAAGCCGTTCTGCCCGAACTGCGAGACGCCCATCCGCAAGATGACGGCCGAGGAGATGGTCGACCGCATCATGGAGGACGCCAAGGTCGCGTACGGCGAGGACCTCGTCGAGGACGGCTTCGGCAAGAAGCGCCGCGAATACGCCGACACGCTGGTGCTCGCGCCCGCGGTGCGCGGCCGGAAGGGGGAGTACCATCAGATGCTCTACGACTGGTACAACTCCGGTTTCGCGTACGCGCGCGTGAACGGCACGGTCCGGTCGCTGCGCACGCGCCTGGTGCTCGACCGCAACATGAAACATTCCATCGAACTGGTGGTCGACACCATCACCAAGTTCGACATCAACAAGGGCGGCAAGGAATTGCAGGCCCGGCTCGCGGAAGCGGTCGAGACCGCGCTGCAGTACGGCGCCGGCACCGTCGGCGTGCTCTACGGGAACGGCCGGGAAGGCACGCTGTCGAGCCAGTTCAGCTGCCCGACCTGCGGCTTCTCCTTCCCGGAGATCGAGCCGCGCCTCTTCTCGTTCAACAGCCCGTACGGCGCCTGCCAGACCTGCCACGGCCTGGGCGTCGAACATCTCTGGTCGGAGAAGATCTGCGAGGACTGCCAGGGCAAGCGCCTGCGGCGCGAGAGCCTGTTCGTGAAGCTCGACGGCAAGAACATCGTCGAACTTTCGTCGCTGGCCATCGACAAGGCGCACGCCTTCCTGACGGCGATGCCGCTCAAGGGCCGCGACGCGGAGATCTCGGAGAGCGTCATGAAGGAGATCCTCGGCCGGCTCCAGTTCCTGCTCGACGTCGGCCTGCATTACCTGACCCTCAACCGCACCGCTGGCACGCTGTCCGGCGGCGAGGCCCAGCGCATCCGCCTCGCGTCGCAGATCGGCTCGCGCCTCGTCGGCGCGCTCTACGTGCTCGACGAGCCGTCCATCGGCCTCCACCAGCGCGACAACGACAAGCTCCTCGCGACGCTCAAGCACCTGCGCGACATCGGCAACACCATCATCGTCGTCGAGCATGACGAGGACACCATCCTGACGGCCGACTATCTCGTCGACTTCGGCCCCGGCGCGGGCAAGCTCGGCGGCGAGATCGTGACCGCCGGCCCGATCCCGGAGGTGTTCAAGGACCTCAAGTCGCTCACCATCCAGTACCTCCAGGGCAAGCGGAAGATCGCCGTTCCCGCGGTGCGCCGCACCAAGAACCGCGAAGCCATCAAGATCACCGGCGCGACCGAGAACAACCTCAAGAACATCGACGTGGAGATCCCGCTCCGGCGTTTCGTCTGCGTGACCGGCGTGTCCGGCTCGGGCAAGAGCACGCTCGTCCAGGACATCCTGTTCAACGACGTTTCCAACAAGCTCAACGGCTCGAAGCTGCCGGTCGGGAAGGTGCGGCTCATCCGCGGGCTCGAATATCTCGACCGCGTGGTGATGGTCGACCAGGGCCCCATCGGCCGGACGCCGCGCTCGAACCCCGCGACGTACACCGGCGCGTTCAACTACATCCGCGAGCTGTTCTCCGCGACGGAGGAAGCGCGCGTGCGCGGCTACAAGCCCGGCCGATTCAGCTTCAACGTCCCCGGCGGCCGCTGCGAGAACTGCGAGGGCAACGGCCAGATCGCCATCGAGATGCACTTCCTGCCGACGGTCTACGTCACCTGCGACGTCTGCAAGGGCAAGCGCTTCGATCGCGAGACGCTCGAGGTGAAGTACAAGGGCAGGAGCATCCACGACGTGCTCACCATGACCATCGAGGACGCCGACAAGTTCTTCGAGGACATCCCGTTCATCCACGACAAGCTCGGCGTGCTGGTCGAGGTCGGCCTCGGCTATCTCGAGCTCGGGCAATCGGCCACGACGCTCTCCGGCGGCGAGGCCCAGCGCGTGAAGCTGGCCTTCGAGCTCGCCAAGCGCGGCGGCGGCAAGGCGCTCTACATCCTCGACGAGCCGACGACCGGCCTGCACTTCGAGGACATCCGCCGGCTGCTCGAGGTGCTGCACAAGCTCGTCGAACGCGGCAATTCCGTCGTGGTCATCGAGCACAACCTCGACGTCATCAAGACCGCCGACTACATCATCGACCTTGGACCCGACGGCGGCGACCGCGGCGGCAAGGTCGTGGCGCTCGGCACCCCCGAGGAAGTCGCCAAGTACTCGAACACGCACACGGCCGAGTACCTGAAGCGTGTTTTGAAGGGGAGCATCTGACGGGAGGAGTTGAGGTCGAAAGTCGAAAGTCCAGAGTCGAAAGCGAGAAAACCGGCCTGCGGGCCGGTTTTTGGACGGGAACTTTAATTTTTTTGGATCCCGCATCAAGTGCGGGGTGACATCTTAACCGCATCATCGAAGCAGAGCTAAGAGATTCTGCGAGAAATCCGGCCCGGCGAGATGAGGGAGCACTCCATTTTTGTGGCCGGATTTCTTAGTTGTTCAAATGATCTCAGAGGAGCATTTTGCCGAGCGCATAGGACGGCGGGACACGGCTTTCGGCGGGTAAACCCGAGCATGGAGCGAGGGCTCGGCCGAAGGCCGAGCCGCCGAAAGCCGTTCCCGCCGGCCGGCTCTCATGGGGTGCGCAGGCGCAGAAAACAAAAAAAGGACCGCCGAGAGGCGGTCCTTGATCATTCCTTCTTGTCATCGACCTGGATGGCCAGGATGCGTTCGTCGACGTACGCGTCCAACTCGGACTTGTCCGCCGACCGCAGCGCATGGATCGGGTCGCTCCATCCGGGCACGGGCGTCGGCCGGTCCTCGAAATCGGACAGGTCGAGCTCGAGCTCGGGTGCCTTGGCCGCGGCTGCGGCGTCGGCGTGGAAGCTGGCAGGCACGTCCTCGTCCGCGCGCGCGGCGAGCACGCCCGACATGTCGATCGCGATCCCTTCGTCGCTCGGCGGGAAATCCGCCTCGGTGAAGGTCGCGCCGAACGGGTCGAGGGGCTCGGTCTCCGAAGGAACCGTGTCCGTTCCGGAGACCGGGACGAGCTCCAGCGCGGGCAGGATGATGGGAGACTTCCCTGCGTGCGGAGAAGGAGCCGAAGGCCGCGGGCGCCGCTTCGATTCGCGGTGCTCGGCCATCATCTCGGTGAGCTTCGCCGCCTGCGGCGTCCGCGGAGCTTCTTCGTCCGCGGCCTGCTTCAGGAGCTTGTCGACCTCGGCACGCGTGGCGCCGAGCATCTCGAGCGTGAACCCCTCCTTGGCGAGGAATCCCTCGAGCTCCTTGGCGACCCTGAACGCGAGCTTGCGGTCCTCCGGCCTTCCGAAGAAGGGACAGAGGCGCAATTTGCGAACGATGCGCCTGCCGCGCGTCTCCGTCTCGCGGTGGAGACGGCGCTTGCGCGCGTGGCGGCGCGCGATGGTGACGACGATGGAAAGAGCGATGATACCGGCGAGAACGGCGATCATCGCCGTCGGCCGGGCGAGAAAAGCGAGGTCTTCCATGGCACTCCTCTCCCGGCGTATTTCAGCCGACACGGGACCTTAGCAAATCTTGATTTTCCTGTCAATGGTGCCCCCTTTCGGCAAAAAAAGACCGCGGAAAGCGGTCTCTGCCAAGGCTTACTTGCCCCGGACCTTGCCCGGCCTGCGGGCATGCAGCACGCGGTCGGCGAACCCGTTCTTCACGGCCTCGCGCGCGGAGAACTCGGTCTCCTCTTCGCACCAGGCCTTGATGGTCTTGAGCGGCTTGCCGGTCCGCCGGGCGAGCATCTTCTCGATGTCGTCCTGCAGCTCGGTCATCTCCTTCATCTGCTTGCGCATGTCCTTGAGGTCGAAGCTGATCCCGTCTTCGGACGAGAAGCCGACGAGGTGGATCATGAGCTTCGCGTGCGGCGCCAGGAACCTGGCGACGCCGCCCTGGAAGGCGACGGTCGCCGCGGAGCCGACGTAGCCGAACCCGACCGTGATGACGGGGACGGCGTTGGTGCTGAACAGGTCGTGCAGCGCCCATCCGGACTGCAGATGGCCGCCGCTCGAGCAGAACTGCACGATGATCGGTTCGGAGGACTCCATGTTGAGCCCGGCGAGCCGGTCCGCCACTTTCTCGACGTCCTGGCCGTTGATGACGCCGGTCACCGTAATGACCCGCGGGCTGCCGGCCTCGAACTCGATCTCGGGCAAGGGCCCTTCCTTGGGCCCGGCCGAGGGTTCTTCGCCTTCGTGCCGCGCTGCGTTCTTCCGTCGTTCCATGGCTGCCTCCATGCGCTCAAAAGGAACTCGGATGCATCAAACCACACGGGGGAGGGAAGGCAAGGCCAGGCTTGCGACGCGCCTTTTTCCGTGGAATCATGGGGCGATGGCCATCCCCGCGCACGTCATCGTCAAGAACGGGTCGCTGCCGCCGAGCCCGGGCGTCTATTTCATGAGGGACGCGGCCGGGAAGCTGCTCTACATCGGCAAGGCGACGTCGCTCCGGACCAGGGTCGGGAGCTATTTCGTGCGCCCGGCGGACGCCCGCATCGCCAAGATGGTGACGGAGATCGGCCGCATCGACTACGAGGAAACGCCGACCGCGGTCGAAGCGCTGATGCTCGAGGCCAAGCTCATCAAGAAGCACCAGCCGCCGTACAACGTCATGGAGAAGGACGACAAGAGCTTCGTCCACCTGGCCTTCACGCGCGAGGCCTTCCCGCAGCCGGTGCTCATCCGCGGCTACGAACTGGCGCGCACGCCGAAGAAGCGGTTCATGAAGGTCTTCGGGCCGTTCGGTTCCGCGGCCTCGGTGCGCGCGGCGCTCGACACGCTGCGCCGCTCGTTCCCCTGGACGACCTGCAAGCCCGGCCGTCCGCGACCGTGCTTCTACCGCCACCTGCGCCTGTGCCCCGGCGTCTGCACCGGCGAGATCACGTCGGCCGAGTACAAGAAGATCATCCGCTCGCTCTTCCGGTTCTTCGAAGGCGGCCGCGCCACGGTCGTGCGCGAGATGAAGCTCGACATGAAGAAGGCTTCCAAGGCCGAGCGGTTCGAGGAGGCCGCGGCGCTGCGCGACCGGCTGTACGCCCTCGAGCACGTCCGCGACATCGCCGTCATCAAGCGCGACGACGCCGGACTCGAGGAGTTCATCGACATCTTTGGCCGCATCGAGGGCTACGACATCTCCAACATCTCCGGCCAGCAGGCCGTCGGCAGCATGGTCGTGTTCGAGGACGGCGAGCCGCGCAAGTCGGAGTACCGCATCTTCGGCATCAAGTCGGTCGAGGGGCCGAACGACGTCGCCATGATGACCGAGACGCTGCGCCGCCGTTTCGCCCGCGCGCAGGCCGGCGCGGAGCACCAATGGCGCATGCCCGGCCTCGTGCTCGTCGACGGCGGCGTCGGCCAGATGAACGCCGCCAAGAAGGTCTTCGCCGAGTTCGGCATCAAGGTGCCGCTCATCGGCATCGCCAAGGGTTTCGACCGCAAGCAGGACGAGCTCGTCTATGACAAGGGCGACTACGAGCTCGCGCGCCTGGTGCACGCTTTCAAGCCGCTGCTCCAGCGCCTGCGGGACGAAGCGCATCGTTTCGCGGTATCCTGGCACCGTCGCAAGCGCGCGAAGCGTTTCCTCGCCTGACATGCACGCACCCGCCGCCTGGATCGAAAGGCACGAACGGCTCCTCCTGCGCTGCCTCGGGGCGGCCGTCTTCGTTTCGCTCGTCTTTTTCCTGTTCGCCGGGCCGATCGCCGGCGTCGGCGACCCGCACTACCTGTGGCTTGCGGACGCCTTCCTCCACGGACGGGCCGACCTTCCCGCCGGTTTCGTGGCCGCGGTCGGACGGATGGACACCGTGCTGGTCGGCGGGCGCTACTACTGGCCGCTCGGCCCGCTGCCCGCTGTGCTGTTCGCGCCGGCCGTCGCCGCCGTCGGCCCCGACATGATGATCGAGTCGTACGCGCATGCGCTCCTCGCACTTGCCGCCTTCGCCTGCGCGTACGCGCTCGCGCGCCGGAAAGGCTTCGCCGCGACGGACGCGGCATGGCTGTCGGCCGCCTTCGGGCTCGGTTCGGTGCTCGTCGGGGTCGTGTTCATGAACGGCCCGTGGTATTTCGAGAGCCTGCTGTCCTGCGTGCTGCTCGCCGCCGCGCTCGTCGAGAGGGAAGGCAAGGACCGCCCGGCGATCGTCGGCGGGCTCGTCGGCCTGGCGGCGGCGACGCGGCTGCCGTCGCTGCTCGCGGGCGGGTTCTTCTTCCTGCGCGAGCTCGGCGCCGCGCGGCCCCGGCGCGAGAAGGCGCTGCGGCTCGCCGTGATGGCCGCGCCGGTGCTGCTGGTCCTCATCGGCCTCGGCGCGTACGACGCCGCGCGCTTCGGCGATCCGTTCCGCACCGGACAGCGCGACCATTACCTCCTGCCGCCGGCGGCCGCGGTCAGGGACGCGGGCGTCTTCGCCGCGGCGAACGTCCCCCGGAACTTCTTCACCTATTTCCTCCGCCTTCCCGCCGTCGAAGGCGGGCTTCCCGTGGCGGACCCGACCGGCATGAGCGCCATCCTGCTGTCGCCGGTCTTCCTTTGGCTCGCGGCGGCGCGCAGGAAGGACGGCGACGTCCGCGCGGCCGCGTGCTGCGCCCTCCTGCTCCTGGCCCTCCTGCTTTCCTATTTCACCGACGGTTCCCGGCAGTTCGGCGCGCGTTATCTCGCCGACGCCCTGCCGCTCGCGTATCTGGTGCTGCTCGGCGTCTTCCGCGAGAGGGGGCTCGGCGCGTCCGCCAAGACCGTGATCGCCGCGAGCGCGGCCGCAAACCTCGCGATGTTCTGGCTGTTCGCGCTTCGCCACGTCTACGCTCCGGGCTGAGCGCCGCTGTTCGCCGCGCCGCGCCGCGTGTATCATTGCCGTCGCGCGGAGGAACGGCGTTCGCCGGGCCCCGCCGGAGAGAACACGCGTATGTATCTCGTCGGACACGCGGCCATCGGGATGGCGCTCGCTTCCGGCACGGACGATCCCGTGCTCGCCTTCGGCATCGGCTGGCTTTCCCATTATCTCGCCGACTTCGTGCCGCACGGCGACGAGCCGGCGGGGGAATGGGCCAAGCGCGGCAACGAGGTCAAGCGGCTGATGGTCCTCCTCCTCGTCGACGGCGCGCTCTTCTTCGCCGCCTTCGCCTGGTTCACCTCGCGCCGCGGCTTCCACCTCGCCGCGGCGACGGCCGCGCTCGGCTCGTTCGTGCCGGACGTGCTCTGGGGCCTCGGCAAGGTCCTGAAGAGGCCGGTGTTCGGACCGCTCGAGAAGTTCCATAACTTCAACCACAACTTCTTCCACGTGAAGCTGCCGCTGTGGTTCGGCCTCATCGGCCAGGCCGCGCTCGCAGGTTCGTTGTGGACCTGGTTGACGTTGCGATGAAGTGACAGTACACAGTACCCAGTAACCAGTACCCAGAGCCGCCTCTGTTTACTGTGTACTGAGTACCGTGTACTCGAGGAGGCCCGCATGAAGCTCTTTTTCGCGACGACCAACGCCGCCAAGGTGACGAGCGTCGCCCGCGTGCTCGGCGGCTACGGCATCGGCGTCGAACGCGTCGATCTCGACCTGCCCGAACTGCAGGCGGACACCGCCGAGGAGATCGCGACGGGCAAGGTCCGGGCCGCGCTCTCCGCGCTCCGCGAGCGCGTGATCGTCGTCGATTCCGCGTTCCACATCGACGCGCTCGGCGGCTTTCCCGGTCCGTACGTGAAGCACGTGACCGCGAAGCTCGGCGTCGATGGTTACCTCGACCTGCTCGCGCGGCATCAGGACCCGGCCGCGCGCGGCTGCGCGTTCGTCGACGCCGTCGCGCTCGCCGATCCGTCGCTGCCCGCGCCGCTCGTGTTCGTCCGCCGCGAACGCGGCACCATCGCGCCGGAGCGCCGCGGCGACCCCGTCGGCCACAAGTCGCCGGTCGCCACGCTGTTCGTTCCCGAGGGCTGCGAGAAGACCATCGCCGAGATGGCGCCTGACGAACTGCTGGCCTATCGCAGCCGCCCGTCTACCGAAAAGGTCTACCATGATCTGGCCGCCGCGCTGACCGGCGGACAGTCGTTCGAGGAATGACGTTTCACCGCGCAACTGCGCGGTTTTTCTTATACGACGCTCCGAGCTCCGAGTCCCAAGCTTCAAGCGCGAACCTTGGCGCTCGAAGCTCGAAGCTTGAAGCTCCGCCGAGTGTTGCCATGTGGATGAAAAGGGTGTACAGTAGAAGCGTAGTGGTTTTAAGTGGGGATAAATGGGGATTGAGCTCAGGCGGAAAAATCACCGCTGAACGGGCCTCTGTCCTCATCTTCCGGCAGCAACGCATCCCATGTTCATCGGCGAGTACCATCACACGGTCGACGAGAAGGGGAGGCTGGCCATCCCGATGAAGTTCCGCAAGGAACTCCGCACCGGGGCGGTGGTCACCCGCGGGCTCGACAACTGCCTGTTCGTCTTCTCCATGGCCGAATGGAAAAAGCTCGCCGAAAAACTTTCGTCGCTCCCGTTCAGCCAGGCGAACTCGCGCGCGTTCTCGCGCCTGATGCTCGCCGGCGCCATGGACGTGGAGATCGACAAACAGGGGAGGGTGGTGCTGCCGGAGTATCTCCGCCGCTACGCGAACGTCGCCAAGGAGGTCGTGGTCGCCGGGCTCTACAGCAGGATCGAGGTCTGGGACAAGGCTTCCTGGGAGACGTACAAGGCGAAGACCGAGAAGGATTCGAACGACATCGCCGAACGGATGGGCGAACTGGGCGTCTAGTATGGGCGCCGAACACGTACCGGTCCTTTTACGCGAAACGATCGAAGGCCTGCGCCTTCGGCCGGACGAGAACGCGGTCGACTGCACGGTCGGCGCCGGCGGACACGCCGAAGCCGTCCTCGAAGCCACCGCGCCTCACGGACGATTGCTCGGCCTCGATCTCGATGAAGCGGCGCTTGACGCGGCCCGGAGAAATCTCGAGCGTTTCGGCTCTCGTGCCATGCTTGTCCACGAGAGTTATCGGAACATCGAGCGGGTCCTCCTAACCCTGCCCTTCGGGCCGGTTCACGCGGCGCTTCTCGACCTCGGGTTCTCGTCGATCGAGATCGACGATCCTTCGCGCGGTTTCAGTTTCCGCTTCGACGCGCCGCTCGACATGCGGTTCGACCGGAGCCAGGACACGACCGCCGCGGAGGTCGTGAACGGCTGGAGCACCGACGACCTCGCCCGCATCCTCTGGGAATACGGGGAGGAGCGTTTCGCGCGCAACATCGCCGACGCCGTCGTGAAGGCGCGACGCCGCGAACGGATACTGACGACGTTCGCGCTGGTCGACCTCATCGCGCACGCGGTTCCCGGCTGGTACCGCCGCGGCAAGATCCATTTCGCCACGCGCACGTTCCAGGCCCTGCGCATCGCCGTGAACGACGAGCTCGGCAACCTGCGGGCCGTCCTGCCCGCGCTCGTCCGCGCGCTCGAACCGGGAGGCAGGCTCGCCGTCATCGCGTTCCATTCGCTCGAAGACCGCATCGTCAAGGAGTTCTTCAAGGCCGGCGCGGCGGAAGGCTCGCTGCAGGTCGTGACCAAAAGACCCCTCGTCGCCTCCGACAAGGAGGTGGAAGACAACCCGCGTTCGCGCAGCGCCAAGCTCCGCATCGCCGTGAAACAATGACCTACGTCCGCAACAATCCCGCATCGTTCGCCGCAGCGAAGGCCGCCGCAGGGTCCTGGACCCCGTGGTACCACGACGTGCGCGTGCTGAACTCGCTGCTGCTCGCGGGCATCATCGCCGCGTTCGTCGGCTATCTCGTCGTCAACGACAGGGCCGCGCAGAAAGGCTTCGCCGTGCGCGCGCTCGAGAAGCGCATCGCCGAGCTCGAGGACCGGCAGCAGAAGCTGGACCTCCAGGTGGTCGCGGAACAGTCCATGGACGCCATCGACGCGAAGATCCAGGGTCTCGGGCTCGTGCCCGTCGCCGCGGTGGATTACGTGGTCGGCGGTTCCGGCGCGGTCGCCGTCAAATAGAGCGCAAGTGCAGAGTGCAGAGCGTAAAGACGGGCAGCGGCCCGTTCTTTCTTTTTTCGCGAACTTCGCGCTTTGCGCCGCACTTTTCGCACTGTCAAAACCTCTTTAATTCTGCTATAATTCCCAATGAAAAGGAGTACGCCCATGACCCGATCGAACGCCGTACTCGCCATCCGTTATCTCGCCGTCGACGTCGTCGGCTCGTTGCTGTATTTCCCGCTGTGGTGGTTCTCGGCCGGCGCGTACCGCACCGGCCGTTTCTGCGTCGGGACCGTCCGGCGCCAGGCCCAGGCCTTCGCCATCGGCGTCTGGCTCCGCAACCTCTTCACGCCGATGTACGGCCTGCGCGACTGGCAGGGGCGCATCATCAGCTTCTTCATGCGGCTCATGATCGTGACCTGGTACTCCATCGTGCTCACGGTGATGTCGGTGCTCATGCTCCTGCTCTTCATCGCCTGGCTGGCCTTCCCGCTGTTCGTGGCGGCCGAGTTCGCGCGGCAGCTCGCCGGCGTGATGACCTCCTTCCGGCCATGAAGCCCTCCCGCGACATCATCATCTGTTCCCGCTGCGCGGGTTCCGGAAGCGACGGCGGCAGGAACTGCCCGCTCTGCCGCGGCTTCGGGGCCGGCGTCATGCACGGCGAGCGTTTCCTGTACTGGGGCCTCCGCATCGACGGCTTCGTCATCTTCCTGCGCAAGCTGAAGACCGTGGTCGACGCGACGATCAACGTCCTCCTCGTCGCCGCGTTCTTCGCCGGCGCGATCCTCATGTGGCGTCACGTGCAGGCCGCCGAGCCGGCCGCGGTGCTCCGCGCCGACTTCTGGCATACGCCCCATCCGTCGCTGCTCGCTTTCTGGACGGGCGTGATCTGCCTGAGCGCCTGGTACTACCGCCATGTCATCGCCTCCGGGCAACGCCAGGCGGTGCGACTGCGGGCCTACGGCGAACGGCTCGACCGCATCGAGCTGCCGCCGGAACCGGGGCTCTGGGACGCCATCCGCAAGCTGCCGCGCAAGTCGCGCATCGACGTCTCGCGCGCCTACGCGCCGGAAGCGCTCAAGGCCGTCGAGCGCGCCTACGAGCTCGCGCGGCAGTTCAAGTCCAAGGAGATGACCACGACGCATCTCTTCGCCGCGCTGCTCTCCAGTCAGAAGATCGCCATTGTCTTCGGCCGGCTCGGCCTGCAGTTCGAGAAGTATCGCGACAAGCTCGGCCGCATGCTGGCGAACCTTCCCAAGGACGAGCTCGGTACCGGCGTCGCGGCCGAAGCGCGCGCCGCGCTGCTCGAGGCCTACGTCGAGGCGTACGTCGAGCGCCAGCCCTCGGTGGACGTGACCGAGCTGTTCATGGCCGTGGTCCGCAGCGACGAGCGGGTCGGCGAACTTCTCATCGACCTCGGCGTGGACGCGCAGAAGGCGGAGAACGTCGTGCAATGGATCCGCGTGCAGGACCTCCTGCGGCAGCGCTACCGCCGGTTCTCGTCGGCCGCGCGGCTGAAGCCGAAGGACGCCATGAACCGCTCGATGACCGCGGTCGCCACGCCGTTCCTCGACCGCATCAGCACCGATCTCACGAGGCTCGCGGCCTACGGGCACATCGCTCCCGTCATCGGGCGCGAGGCCGAGTTCGAGGCGCTCTTCCGCGTCATCGAGGGCGGCAACCGCAGCGTCGTGCTCGTCGGGTTCCCGGGCGTCGGCAAGGATTCGATCGTCGAGGGCATCGCCCAGAAGATGGTCGAAGAGGACGTGCCGAAGATCCTCCAGGACAAGCGCCTCATCAGCCTGAACGTCGCCCAGCTCGTCTCCGGCGCCACCGCGCCCGAGGCGCAGGAGCGGCTGCTCGCCGCGCTCTACGAGGTCGGCCGGGCCGGCAACATCGTGCTCATCGTCCCCGACGTCGCCGGCATGGTCGGCATCTCCGCGGGTTCGGGCGAAGCCATCGACCTCTCGCGCGTGTTCGCGACCGAGCTGTCGCGCGGCTACTTCTTCGCCGTGACGACCGCGACCCCGCAGGCGTACCGCGCCGCCATCGAAGGCACGCCGCTCGGCCAGGCGCTCACGAAAGTGGAGGTGGCCGAGCCGGACGTCAACGACGCCATCCAGGTGCTCGAGGCCAAGTCGGGGTCCATCGAATACAAGAACGACGTGTTCTTCTCGTACGGCGCCATCGAGGCGTCGGTCGTGCTCTCCGACCGCTACATGCACGAACAGATGCTGCCGGAGAAGGCCCTCCAGGTGGCGATGGAGGCCGCGCTCGCGGTCAGGAACGCCCGCGGCAAGAACGCCGTCATCACCCGCGAAGACGTCGCCGCGGTGCTGTCCGAGAAGACGCACATCCCGCTCAAGCAGATGACGCAGGAGGAGGGACAGAAGCTCCTCACGCTCGAGACCCGCATGCACGAGCGCATGATCGGCCAGGAGGACGCCGTGAAGGCGGTCGCGTCCGCCATGCGCCGCGCCCGCGCGGAACTGAAGGACGCGTCGCGGCCGATCGCGAACTTCCTGTTCCTGGGACCGACCGGCGTCGGCAAGACCGAGCTCGCCAAGACGCTGGCCGAGGAATACTTCGGCAGCGAGGGCGCGATGATCCGCCTCGACATGTCCGAGTACCAGGACAAGTCCTCCCTCTACAAGCTCATCGGCGAACCGGCCGGCGCCCAGTCGGGCGGCCTGCTGACCGAGGCGATCCGCAACAAGCCGTTCTCCCTCCTGTTGCTCGACGAGCTCGAGAAGGCGCATCCCGACATCCTGACGGTCTTCCTGCAGGTGATGGACGACGGTCGCCTCACGGACAACGTCGGCCGGACGATCGATTTCACCAACGTCATCCTCATCGCCACGTCGAACGCGGGCGCGCCGTTCATCCAGGAGGCGATGCGCCAGAACATGCCGACCGAGGCCATCCACGAACGGCTGCTGTCGCAGGAGCTGAAGGGGATCTTCCGTCCCGAGTTCCTCAACCGCTTCGACGGCGTCATCGTGTTCAAGCCGCTCACGCAGCCGCAGATCGTGCAGATCGCGCGGCTGCTGCTCGCCAAGGTGGCGAAACGGCTCGAGTCCAAGGGTATCCAGTTCGAGGCGACCGACGAGGCTGTCGAGGAGCTCGCGGCCGCCGGGTTCGACCCGCTGTTCGGCGCGCGTCCGCTGCGCCGCGTCATCCAGGACCGGGTCGACAACGCCATCGCCGACGCCATGCTGCGCGGGGGATTGGGGCGCCGCGATAAGCTCATCTATGAGAAGGGGGGCAACCTTCGGGTCGTGAAGGCGCAGGGGCTTTGAAGTACCCAGTAAACAGTACTCGGTACCCAGAGAGAGGGGCTTCGAAGCCCCTTTTTTAGCGCAATGAACCTCTGTTTACTGTTTACTGGGTACTGAGTACTCGTCTGTCATTCCGCATTGACAAAATGCCCTTTTTGTGCTAGATTTCCGGGTTCCCCGCACCGTGCCTTTTGACGGCTCGAGGAACGCCTTCACAACCGACGGGAACGAAAGACGACGGCATGGTGCCGGAGTCCGACGCGACCACGCGTCCAGCTGAGGCTGGACAGGGCTTTTTGGCCCGAGGAGCGAACATGACGACGACCCCGAAGCATACCCTGGTCCTGCACATCAACCCCGATCTCGAAGCGTGCTTCATGGCCCACCTCTTCCTCGAGCACGAGGACGTGCGCGACGCCCACGGCGTCATCGACGCGCCCGCGCTCAAGTTCATCCCGGGCGGCCCCCTCCGCAAGGAGGACTGGCCGGGCGAGGAGGAGCTGAGCGCCAAGGCCCTCGAGGCCAAGGGCTACGTCTTCCTCGACTGCGGCGGCGGGCTCTTCGACCAGCACGGCCGGCCGGAGAACCTGATGCGCAACTCGGTCTCCAGCCTGGACATCATGGTCCACGTGCTGGGTCTCGACGCGCGCCTCCCGCATCTCATGCCGATCTGCCAGATCATCTCGGACAACGACCTCAACGGCGAGGACGTCGCCCCTTCGCACTCCGTGCGCAAGACGACGACGCCCCACACGCCGCGGCACCTCCGCGACATGATCCTCGGCTGGAACGTCCTGCACGAGCCGGACGTCACCGTGGGGCTCGCCAGCAACGCGTTCAGCTGCATCGAAAGGTGCATCGACGCGATCGCCGACAAGCCCAAGGAGGAGGTCAACCACAAGACCTTCTTCCTCTTCTCGGTCCTGATCAACGGAGCGATCCGCCACTTCAAGACCAAGCTCGGCCTCGACGCCGAGGAGGAGGCGATGAGGTCGGCGGCGTGGCTCGACGCCGAGTGCGAGAAGGGGCTCATGGCCCTCGAACAGGAGTGGCTCGACGGCGAGCGGGACTACTGGAGCAATACCAAGCTCCGGTCCGTCCAGGTCGCCAAGAAGACGCAGGAAGGCGTCGCCTACCAGACGGTCACCGTCGCGTACGGACGCTCCGCGTCCACCCGCTACGGCGCCGTCACGCGGTTCGGCAACAGCGGGGAGAACCCCGCCAAGCCGCGCCGCAACAAGGCCGAGGTCACCATCCAGTTCAGCGGCAAGGGCAAGTTCATCATCTCGACGAAGGGGATCCATCTCGACCGGGTGGCGAAGGCCATCCGCGAGGCGGACCTCCGGCGCCGGGGCGTGAACCTCACCAAGAGCGACCGCGAGGTCCTCGACCGCAGCGGCCACCTGAGCTTCGCCGACCAGCGCGGCAACGAGCGCCAGGCACTCTACCTGGCCGAGTACCGCACCGCGTTCGGTAACGCCTTCCGCGCCAACCCCATGGCGGAGAAGACGCCGCTCAGCGAGGAGGAGATCGTGGAGCTCGCCGTCAGGGCGCTCTCCTCGGTCTGATCATCAGTCCGTTCCCGCCGTCTTCACAGGCGCGCCGACACCTCCGTCGGCGCGCCTTTTCTTTTATTTTCGTGCCGATGCCAGATGAGCCGGCCGGCGGGAACGGCTTTCGGCGGCTCGGCCTTTGGCCGAGCCCTCGCTCCATGCTCGGGTTTACCCGCCGAAAGCCGTGTCCCGCCGGCCTACGCGCCCAGCACCGGTGTCTCGGGTGGTTTTTGGGCAACAAAGAAATCCGGCCACAAATGATGGAGCGCGGCCGCATCTCACCGGGCCGGATTTCTCGCAGGATCTTAGAGGCGGCTTCGATGGTGCGGTCCTGGACCCCGCATCAAGTGCAGGGTGACAGTGTATAGTTGTCACCCCGGGCTTGATCCGGGGTCCAGAATAAAAGAAATGTCACCCTGAACTTGTTTCAGGGTCCAGAAATGAACATCAGCCGTACCATCGGAGCCGAGCTATGAGATCCGTCGAGAAATCCGGCCCGCTGAGATGAGAAGGCGTTCCATTCCTGAGGCCGGATTTCCACCGCTCATAGAATTCCTGGCGTCCGGTACAAGAAACGCGGGTGGCGCGGCGAACGGGGACCCCGACCGCCCGCAGTGCCCTTGTGGCCGAGGACGAGTCGGGGTGGTCGCCGCGACAGGACCCGCGGGGCGCATCATTGCTCGATGATGCACAGAATAAATTCCCGTCCAAAAACCGGCCAAGAGGCCAGTTTTCCGCTTTGCACTTTGCACTCCGCGTACGGTGCCTTGGTCTGGAAAGAACGCCGTGCTACCGTTCTCGCGACTATGCCGAACACGGCTTTCCTGCTCGCGCTCATCGCTTTCGCCGCCGCCGCGGCCTGCACGCCCGTCATCCGGGCCCTGGCTTGGCGCCTCGGCGTGGTCGACGAGCCGGACGACGCCCGCAAGCGGCACGGACGCCCCGTCGCGCTCATGGGCGGCCTCGCCATCTTCCTGACCATCGCGCTGACCGTGACCGCCGCGGTCGCGCTCGGCTGGCTGCCGGGCGACCACATCCACGGGAAGTACCTGGCCGGCATCATCGCCGCCGCGCTCGTGCTCGCGGTCGGCGGCATGCTCGACGACGCCTACGACCTCCCGCCGAAGCGGCAGATCCTCTGGCCGCTCCTCGCCGCCTGCGTCATCGTGGCGAGCGGCATCGGCGTGAAGTACGTCACGAACCCGTTCGGCGGCCAGCTGTTCCTGGACCGCTACGTCGCCACGGTCCTCTGGTTCGGCGGCATCCCGTACAAAGTGAGCCTCATCGCCGACCTCTTCACCGTCTGCTGGCTGCTCGGCATGACCTACACCACCAAGTTCCTCGACGGCCTCGACGGGCTGGTGAGCGGTATCACCGTCATCGGCGCGCTCGTCATCGCGGCCGTGAGCGTCATGAAGGACGTGTCGCAGCCGGACACCGCCATGCTCGCGCTCATCATCGCCGCGGCCTTCTTCGGCTTCCTGCTTTACAACGCCTCGCCGGCCTCGATCTTCCTCGGCGAGGGCGGATCGACGATGGCGGGCTTCCTGCTCGGCACGCTCGCCATCATCTCGGGCGGGAAGATCGCGACCGCGCTGCTCGTGCTCGGCCTGCCGCTCTTCGACGCCGCGCTCGTCATCTTCCGGCGGCTGCGACAGCGGCGCTCGCCGGCCGCCGGCGACCGTTCGCACCTCCATTTCCGCCTGCTCGACCTCGGCTTCACGCCGCGTCAGGTCGTCCTCTTCTATTATTTCATCGCCGCGCTGTTCGGCACCGCGACGCTCATCCTGCAGGGCTGGGAGAAGGCGGTCGCCATCGGATTGCTCGCGAGCGTCCTCGTCGCGTTGACGGCCGCGGGACTGAGCGCGTACCGTAAACGGTGAACGTATGACCGCTGCACCCAAGAACAAGCAGGCGAAGGCCGACCTGTCCTCCGCGCGCCCGCTCATCGCGATCGTGGGACTCGCCGCCCTCCTGATCGCGTCGGCGGCGCTCGCTTTCGTGCACGCGAAGTTCTCGCAGGGCTACGTGAAGATCGGCGAGGACCTCCGCGTGAACGTCTCGGTGGCCGACAACGACGCTACGCGCGAGAAGGGATTGTCCGGCAAGGAGGGGCTGGCCGCGGACGAAGGGATGCTGTTCATCTTCGACCATCCGCAGGCCTACGGCTTCTGGATGAAGGAAATGAAGTTCCCCATCGACATCCTCTGGATCGCCGACGGGACGCTCGTCGACATCACCACCGACGCCGCCGTGCCGGTCCCCGGCCAGGAACTGCCGGTGTATTACCCGAAAGTGCCGGTCGACCGGGTGCTGGAGGTCCGGGCGGGTTTCGCCAGGGAGCACGGGCTCAGGACGGGCCTCCCTGTCGCCATCCATGTTGACAAGGACAAGCAGGGGAGGTAACCTAGCCGTACTTCGCGCTACCCAGCGCTTTTTCAGTCATCGACACCTATGGCACAGTTCGCGGTCATCCAAACGGGAGGCAAACAATACCTGGTCAAAGAAGGCGATGCGCTCCGCGTCGAGAAGCTCGACGCCAAGGAGGGCGACAGCCTGTCGTTCGATCCGCTGCTCGTCATGGACGAGAACGGCAAGGACGTGAAGGTCGGCGCCCCGTCCGTGAAGGGCGCGAGCGTCTCGGCCAAGGTCACCGGCGCCGGCAAGGCTGACAAGGTGACGATCATCAAGTTCCACGCCAAGACGCGCTACAAGCGCAAGGCGGGACACCGGCAGCCTTTCACGGCGCTGAAGATCGAATCCATCAAAGCATAGGAATCGAACGGTCCGCACAAGCGGACCGTTTTTGTTTGCCCGGAACATGATGGGCCGGCCTGCCTGGCGCCCAATGAGAGCCGGCCGTCCGGTCAGGCCAGCGGCGACCCCGGACCCATAATCCCATGGGTCCTGAAATGGTCGCCGCGTGACCTGACCGGCCCGGCCTTCGCGCCGGAAAAGGAGCTTCCCGGAGGTTTTTGAACACCAAAGAAATCCGGTCCCAAAGATGAAGAGCTGCCGCATCTCATCGGGCCGGATTTCTCGCAGGACCTTAGAAGAGGCTCCGATGGTGCGGTCTATTTCTGCCCCGCCACTTTTCTTTCATCAAAGACGGCGGGGTAAAAAAGGAAATGTCACCCTGAAATCGTTCCAGGGTCCAGAAATGATCCAAGACGTACCATCGAAGCCGAGCTAAGAGTTCCGTCGAGAAATCCGGCCCGGCGAGATGAGGTCGCGTTCCTTTCTTGAGGCCGGATTTCCATCGTCCATAGAATTCCTCGCGTCCGGGTCTGGTGCCCGCGGGTGGCGGGGGCAACGGGGACCCCGGCAGCGCGCAGGGCCGCGTCCCGAGCACTGACGGGGTGGTTGCCCCCGACAGGACCCGCGGGGTGCATCTTTGCTTAGTGTTTGGCGATCTGCCGACGATAAAAAAAGACCCGCCGAGGCGGGTCACGTAGAAAGTCCGGACGGAAGGTGTTCCTTG
>DATJFD010000055.1:0-12154 GCA_035495855.1 Binatia bacterium
CATGGTGAAGTCGCTCGCCTGCGGCGCGTCGTTCGTCATGGTCGGCCGGTACATCGCCGGCTGCGACGAGACGCCGTCGCCGCTCATCGAGGACAACGGCCGCAAGTACAAGCTGTACCGCGGCATGGGGTCGCTCGGCGCGATGCAGGCTCGCGGCGCGCTCCGCTACAAGGAAGGCAAGGGCAAGACGCCGATCGTCGCGCAGGGCGTTGACGACCAGCGGGTGCCGGCCATCGGTCCGCTGGACCGGCGGCTTGCCGAAGCGCTCGCGGGCATCCGCGGCGCGCTGCGGCAGCTCGGCTGCGGCTCGATCGCGCAGCTCCATCGCGACATACGCGCCGGCGCCATCCGGTTCGAGCTTCGCACCGAGGCCGCGCGCGTCGAAGGCGGCGTGCACGACCTCGAGCCGCTCCCTGAAAGGCGTTGAACCGTCCCGCATCGCGGGGCGGTTTTTTCTATCCACAGTTCGGGGACAGTCCCCGAACTGTGGATATTTTTCTATGTCCCGACAAAAAACGGGCCCGAGAGGGGCCCGTCAGAGCTTAAGGTGCACTTTGCTCTTGCGCGCGGTGGCGATCATCGCGCTCATGGAGATGAACGGCACGCCGGTCGCGGCGTACTCCTCGAGCTCGCTCTCGCGGATCCCGGAGGCCTCGAGGACCAGCTTGTCGCCGGTCATCGCGACCGCCTGGTTCACTTGGTGCGGGGTCATGTTGTCGAGCATGACGTGGCGCACCCGGCCGTCGAACAGGACGGCGAGGAGGTCGTCGAGCGACTCCACCTCGACCTCGATGGCGGTGAGATGCGCGGCCTCGGCGAGAGCGGCGTCGATCGCGGGCTTGATGCCGCCCGCGAGCGCGATGTCCTCTTTCTTGAGCATCACTCCGTCGTAGCGCCCGAACCGGTGGTTCTTTGCGCCGCCGACCTTGGCCGCGTACTTCTCGAACACCCGGAGGCCGGGCGTGGTCTTCCGCGTGTCGAGCAGCGTGCATCGCGAGCCCTTCAGCCTGTCGACGAGCTCCCGCGTCCGCGTCGCCACGCCGCAGAGATGCTGCAGCAGGTTGAGAGCGGTGCGGACGCCGTGCCGGAGCGCCTCGGGATGGAGGCGCAGCTTGGCGAGCGCGGTGCCGTCCGAGAACGGAAGGCCTTCGCGATGGAAGAACTCCGCCGAGGGGGTCGCGCAGCCGTACGGCGTCGCCAGTTCGAAGAGCGGCAGCAGCAGATCGGTGCCGCAGGTGACGCCCGGCTCCTGCGCCTCGATGACCGCGTCGACGGTCTTCCAGTACGGTTCGGTCGATCCGTACGAGACGTGGCCGAGGTCCTCTTCAAGGAAACGGGCGAGCTCCTTGCGGACGAACACCGGGTTCATCGCAGCGCCTCCGACGATGGAGACGCGTCGCGGACCGCGGCGACCGCCAGGTCCTTGCGCAGCCCGACCTCGTCGAAGCGGTAGCCGTCGCCGAGGAAGGTCCCGAGCGTCCGCGCGTCCTCCACCGCGTTGCCGAGGCAGTAGGACGCGCCGGGCGAAGGCGCCATGATGAAGATGATGCCGTCGCCAACGATCTTGTCGTGGCCGCGGGCGATCTTGCCGGCGCGCTTGTCCACGAGCTGGCCGCGGATGCCGCCGGCGCCGCGGTCGATCGTCAGGTCCTTCGCGGTGAGCGAAGGGACGATCTTCCGCGCGTCCCGGAGGAACACGCGCTTGCCGACGAACGGCACGTCGTAGAGCGCGTTCTTGATGAGGAACCGGGAGATGTCCCAGTCGCCCGCCACGCGGAGCGCGGCCCAGAGGCCCCGTGGGGTCGCCGTGCCGGTCCGCATGAACTCGAAGAACGTCGCGTAGTGGTGCCGCTCGAGGATGGGCATCGGCCGCGCGGTCGGCCCGAAGCGGGTCTCCTTGCGGTCGTAGACGGCGGGGTCTCCGTGCACGGCCGCGAAGGGGATCTTCGGATTCTGCACGGTGTAGACCTTGCCCTTCAGCAGGTCGCGGGTGCGATAGAAGCTGCCGGCGACCGGCAGGATGGCATACTCGCGCCCGTAGCCGAGCGCTTGCGCGAACACGAGGCTCGGCGAGCCGGCCGCGACGATGACCGTTCGGGCATGGACCTCGTCGCCGCCCATGCGGACGACGAACCCTCCGCCCTCGCGGCGCTCGATCGCATCGACCGCGAGGTGGAAGCAGAAATCGATCTCCGCTCCCCCTCCCTTGGCGACGCGCACGAACGCCTCGGACAGCCGCCGGTAATCGACGGCGTAGCCGCGGTCGGAATGCAGCGCGACGATCTTCTCGTCCGCCGGCCTTCCTTCCACGACCGCCGGTTCGACGGCCGCGAGCTCTTCCCTGCCGAGCAGCCGAATGTCCGGGAACTCCGGCAGGAAAGCGTCGTAGCGCCCGGCGATGGAAGCCGCCTCGGCCTCGCCGACGCCGAGCACCATCTTGTGGATGCGCAGGCAGATGTCGGGCGCGTGGCGCTCGATGAAGCCGGCGACGAGATCGGCGCCGGCGCGCACCTTGAGCGCGGACTTGAGGTCGTAGTTGGTCTCGATCTCGCCGGAATGCAGCGTCTGGCTGTTGTTCACGACGTTCGAGTTCACCTGGGCGACGGCGTGCCGCCGCTCGACCATGAGGAGGCGCCGCAGGTTCGTGTAGCGCGACAGCGTGAAGAGCGCGGCCGTGCCGGTCACGCCTCCGCCGACGATGACGGCGTCATACGACGTGGTGGACATGATGGATGCCTTTCTCCGCGCTGCGCGCGGAATTGCGGGTTTGAACGAGCAGCCGGGCGCGGGCCCGGACACGGTTTCTTACCATCGGCTGCGGCGAGCGTCAAAGCGCGCTTAGGCCATCGCGACCGTAGCACGGGGCCCTGCGCCGGGCGCGGCCTGCGCGGAAAAACGTACCATCGCGGTACAAAAAAAGACCCCGACGCCGTCGGGGTCCCGCTTCACTTCTTCTCGAACAGTCCCGGGAACAGCCCGCGCACCTGCGCGACGAGCGCGGCGAGGTCGCGTTCCGCCTCGGCCTTGTCGAGCCGGAGCGCGTTGGCGTAGCGGATGACCTTGCCGTTCTTCGCCGCCGCGGCGCGCTCCGCGAGCATCGCCGCCTTGCGGTCGGCGGGCCACTGGATCTGGTCCATGACCTCGGCGCGGTCCTTCGGGATGTTGCGCATCACGCGGAACGCCTCGCGGGTCGGGCTGTCGACCACGATGACGTTGCCGTTGGTCCACGAGCCCATGCCCATCTCCGCGGTCTGCGCCCACTCGACGACCACGAGGCCCTTGAGCGGCGCCAGCGCGGCCCGGTACTTGCGGGCCACGTGCGGCATGGTGAGGTCGGTCACGAAGGCGCGGTGGCCGTCGTTGCCGCTGACGAACAGGCACTCGGCGAGCCTCTTGCGGTCGACGGTCTTTCCGCCGGCCGCGAGGATGTCGCCGCCAAAGCGTTCGGCGAGGGCGTCGCGCACCTTCTGCGCGCCGTTCGAGTCCTCGTCGTAGACCTCGCGCAGGAGCTGGTCGACGTTCACGTGGCTCGCCTCGACGCCGGCCGCCTTGGCCTGGCGCGCGAGCTCGGAGGCGACCCAGCTCTTGCCGACGGCGATGCCGCCGGTGACGGTCACGCGGTACTGCCCGAGCAGCCGCTCCTCGAGCGCCTGCTTAACGAACATCGGCGCGAACTTGTCGACATCGAGCTGCAGCTGCACGAACGCCTTCACGAGCGTCGACGAGACGAGCTTCAGCGCCGGGTCGGCCTGGAGGAACTCGATCTCGAGCGACGGGAGGATCATGCGGTTCAGCACCGCCTGCTCCTCTTCATAGTCGAGGTCCTTCTCGTTGCGCACGCCGCGGAAGAGCCGGTCGCAGCCTTCGGCCAGGTAGACGTCGGCCAGGAGGCCGCCCGAGCCGACGACGCGGACGTTGCCGATGCCGCGTTCGCGGACCGCGCGCTCGACCATCGCCGTGCGCTCGTCGAGCGTGAAGGCGTAGCTGCCGAGCTTGCGGTCGTTGTTGGCGACGAGCGCGACGAGTTCGCGGCACTTGGCCGCGGCTCGGGCGATGATGTCGAGATGCCCGTTCGTGACGGGGTCGGCGGAGAGCGCGACGATGCCGCGTCCGATGGTCTCTTCCATGGTCTTCCTCCTTGATGCGGGTGGAATGAACGACGGGTCAACCTAGCAGAAGGTCGGTCATGGGTCAACGGCTCCTGGCGTCGTCACGGGGCCTCTTTCTTTGTCATCCCGGGCCGCGACCCGGGATCCAGGAAACGATGCGCGGGGCGGACCAACGCAGCGGGTCCTGTCGCGGGAATCACCCCGCACGTGCGTCTTGCTTCGCAAGTACGCGCGAGCGGGGACCCCATTCCCGCGCCACCCGCTGTCCGTATATGGAGCGGTTATTTTTTGAGAGAGAAGAAATCCGGCCTCATGCGATGGGACGCTACCGCACCTCACCGGGCCGGATTTCTCGAGGGATCTTAGAGCGGCTTCGATGGGGCGATCTTTTCTGGATGCTGAAACAAGTTCAGCATGACAAATCATTGTCACCCCGTACTTGATGCGGGGTCTCCCGCCTGTGGCGGGATCCCGCCGTCTTTGACGAGAGAGAAGTGGCGGGGCAGAAAATAAAAAACCGGCCCATGAAGGGCCGGCGCGTTCAGTGAGAGGTCCAGGCGTCGCCCTCGGTCAGGGCGATGCCGATCTCGGTGTTGCCGAGGAGGTCCTCGTGCGCGAGGTAATTGGCCTCCGCGCCCAGGACGCTCGCCGCGAAGTTCGCCATGACGGCGACGAAGCGGAGCCTGTAGTCCGTCTCGCCGGCGTAGCGCGGCGTGGTGGCGCCGGTATCATGCCCGCGCACCTCGGCGACGCCGCGTCCGCAGTCGACCTCCAGACTGCCGCGCTCGAAGCGCAGGCGGCAGTACTCGGGATAGACGCGCCGTTCGAGCAGGCGCGTGCCGGCGAAGGAGAAGGCGATGCCGTCCTTCCGGATGCCGACCGCGTGGTAGCGCGTCTGGGAATCGACGAGCTTGCGCGCCGTCGCCTTCGACCGTCCGAACAGGAAGTTCATGAGGTCGTACTCATGGTTGATGTGGTCCATGAGCAGGCCGACGTGCAGGCCTTGCTTCCCCGGCTTGTGGTAGGAGAAATCGAAGTCGATGCCGATGACCGGGCCATACTGGTCCACGAAGGACGGCAGGTGTTCCTTCACCCACAGGAACGGCGGATCGCAGCGCCGCGGATGGCAGCTCGTGACGACGAGCCCCTTTTCCCCGGCTCGCGCGAGGGCCGTGACGACCGCCTGCAGGTCGTGCCGGTCGGTCGCGAGCGGCTTCTCGCAGAGCGCGTGCTTGCCCGCGAAGATCGCGTCGAACAGGCTCTCGGCGTGGAAGCGGTCGGGGCTCGCGATGAGGACTGCGTCGACGCCCGGGTCGGCGAGGACGTCCTTCTCGGACGTCCGCTTGTCGAGTGGCGCGCCGTACGCCTCCTCGAACTTCAGCATCTGGTCCTGCGACGGATCGCAGAGCGCGACGAGCTCGAGGTTCGGGACCTCCTTGCCGGGAATGGCGTGGCCGCGGAGCGCGTGCTCGCCGCAGCCGATGACGGCGTAACGGACCTTCTTTTCGTTCATGGTTTCCTCCTGTGCTGCTGGAAGGAGCGACGGCGCACCATAACGCCGCCAAGCCGCCCGGTCAAGGCCCCTTTCCACTCTCCACTTTCCACTTTCCACTCCGTATGGTGAGATGCCGCCGTCACGCGCCCCGCAAGCGCGTACAGGAGATCATTGACATGGCCAAGAACTACATGGTGATCGGCGCCGGCAAGATGGGCCGGGCCATAGCTTTCGACCTTCTCCGCAACCCGGACACCGCCGCGGTCACGATCTGCGATCGGGACCAGGCGGCCGTGGACGCGGCGAAGTCGCGGCTGGGCGATCCCAGGGTTTCCGGCAGCGTGCTGGACGCGAACGACGTCGGGACGACGCACCGCCTCATGGCGGGCATCGACTGCGTCATCGGCGCGGCCAGCTACGAGCTGAACCTCGCCATGACCAAGGCGGCCGTCGCCGCGCGGGCGCATTACTGCGACCTGGGCGGCAACAACGACGTCGTCGCCAAGCAGTTCATGCTCGACGCGGCGGCGAAGAACGCGGGTATCCGCGTGCTCCCCGACTGCGGCATCGCGCCCGGCGCGGTGAGCGTGCTCGGCAAGCTCGCGCTCGACCGCGTCCCGAACGCCGAAAGGCTCCAGATCCGCGTCGGCGGGCTGCCCCAGCATCCGCAGGGGCCGCTCAAGTACGCGCTCGTGTTCTCGGCCCGCGGGCTCGTGAGCAACTACGTCGAGCCCACGGAGATCCTGTGGGAAGGAAAGCGCGAGCTCGTGCCGTCGCTCGGCGGACGCGAGTACCAGCACTTCCCGACGCTCGGCAGGCTCGAGGCGGTCTACACCTCGGGCGGCTCGTCCACGCTCACGCAGACGTACGAGGGAAAGCTCAAGTACCTCGACTACAAGACGCTGCGCTGGGAAGGGCACTGGGACACCGTCACCGTGCTGCGCGACCTCGGGATGCTCAAGGAATCGGCGATCGCCGCCGACGGCTCGGTCCTGCGGCCGCAGGAGTTCCTCATCCAGTGGCTCGACGCCACGCTGCCGCGCGAGCAGCCCGATCTGCTCGTCCTGCGCGTGATGGCGACGGACGGCGCGCGCCACGGCGTGTCGTTCGACCTCGTCGACAGGATGGACCCGCTCACCGGCCACTCGGCGATGCAGCGGACGACCGGCTACTCGGCGTCCATCTGCGCCCAGATGCTCGCCTACGGCGAGATCAGCGCGACCGGCGTGCTCAAGCACGAGGAAGCGGTCCCGGGGCAGCGGTTCGTCGAAGAGTGGCGGAAGCGCGGCTTCGCCCTCACCGAATCGGCCATCACCACCTAGCTCGAACGCGGCCCTGCCGCGTTTTTTCTTTCATGAAAAAAGACTCCCCGCTCCGGGGAGCCTTTTCGCGCGACGATCGGATTAGAGCGGCTTGAAAACGTCCGGCTGCGGATCGCCCGACACCTCGAGCACCGCCCATGCGCCCTTGTTCATGCGCGCGAGGGCGTGGTCGACGATGATGTACTTGCCGGGGACGTCGACGGTGAACTCGACGATGCTCGCCCCGCCGGGGAGCACCTCGGTCGTCTGCACGTTCTTGAGCATGGCCGAGCCGTCGCCCATCGCGGCCAGCGGATACACCGTGTCGAAGATCTCGCCGATGACATGGAACGAGGAGACGAGGTTCACGCCGCCGTTGCCGACGTACATGCGGATGCGCTCGCCGACCTTGGCGTGCATGCGCGGCGCTGATTCGACCTTCCCGTTGAACAGCACGTAGGTCGGCCGCCCGTCGATGAGCGCCTGCGTGTCGAACGCCATGAGCCCCTTCTTGCCGATGCCGCCCGTAGTGTAGAACTCGCCCTGCATCAGGTAGAACTCCTTGTCGACCTTCGGCAGGCCGCCTTCCGGCTCGACGAGGATAAGGCCGTACTGCCCGTGGGAATTGTGCGTGCTGACGTTCGACGTCGCGCAATGGTATTCGTACAGCCCCGGGTTCTTCGCCAGCCAGCGGAACGACCTGGTCTCGCCCGGCTTCACGGCCGTCGCCGTCGCGCCGCCGCCCGGACCGGTCACCGCATGCAGGTCGATGTTGTGCGAGTGCAGGCTCGTCGGGTCGTTCGTGAGGGTCAGCTCGACGGTGTCGCCGACGCGGACGCGCAGCATCGGCCCGGGCACCTTGCCGTCGAAGGTCCAGTAGTTGTTCCAGATGCCCGGGGCGATCTCGGAGATCACCTCCTTCGCCGTGAGCGCGATCTTCACCGTCTCGGACGCGGTGCGGTCGATCGGCGGCGGCACCTCGTTCGGGTCCCGGCCGATGTCCGCCACCTTCTCGAACCTGTCCTTGTGCAGAAGGAACTGGGCGATGGACGCGAACGGCAGGGACGCGGGGCCCCTGTCCATGGTCATCGCCTGCATCGTCGGCGGCATGGCGAAATGGAGCGGATAGGATACGTTGGACACGCCGTACACGATGACCGCGACGAGCAAGGCGCCGACGCCGACGTCGATCATGGCCCTCGTGCCGCGGTCCGCTTTCTTCCTGATGAGGAAAAGGCCCTTGAAGATCAGGATCGCCGCGATGATGCCGAAGACGAAAGAGAGCGCCGTGAGGATGAGGTAGCTGTACATATCAATTCGAATCAATGCTTCTTCCTGGAATATACCACAATTCCGCTTTCGTGTTCGATCGGAGAATAAAAAAGATATCCTCGACCTGAGGGATCCCTTTGGGGACCGACGGGCGCATCCCATGAAAAAACAGGCCCCCGAAGGGACCTGTTTTTCGCGGCGGACTCAGTCGCGCTCCGTGTCACTGCCGGAAGGAACGCCTTCGTTGACGTCATCGGTATCGATCGCGTCGCTCTTCCCGTCGTTATCGTGGTCGTCGTTCATCTCGTCCACATCGTCGTTCTTCCCGTCGTTGTCGTCATCCGCGTCCACCTCGTCGTTCTGGCCGTCATTGTCATGGTCGGAGGGGCGCGTGTCGCTGGCGTCGAGGATGCCGTCGTTGTCGTCGTCGGGATCGATAGCGTCCTCCTTGCCGTCGTTGTCGTGATCGAGCGGCTCCTTGTCGCTGGCGTCGAGGATGCCGTCGTTGTCGTCGTCTGTATCCACTACGTCCTTCTGGCCGTCGTTGTCATGGTCGCCGGGCATGGCATCGACGTCGTCCATGATGCCGTCGCGGTCGAGATCGGCGGCCTTGGCCGGCCGGACGCAACCCGCTCCGGTCAGGACCAACGCCATGATCATCGCGCTCGATTGAAGGACGGCTCGCAGCTTTTTGCTCTCCATAGAGGAATTACTATTTAATATTATTTCCATTATAACGAGTTCTTTACGCGGCAGCAACACGGGCAGGATCGTCGCCGGCACAGCGGCCCAAGCCTTGACCGCGCCGTTTTTTCAGCTTAGTATTGCCCTCGTCCGTCCACGCGGCCCCATCGTCTAACGGCTAGGACACCTCCCTTTCACGGAGTAAATAGGGGTTCGATTCCCCTTGGGGCTACCAGCAAAGCGACCTCTCATTGAGAGGTCGCTTTGCTGTGCGGGGGTCCCCAAGGGGAATCGAACGGGGACGAGGCGAAGCGGAGGACTGCACTGCTGCAGTCCGAAGACGCCGAGTCCCGAGCGGCGATGCCTGTGGGCCGCCGCTCGTCGCAGCGACGCCACGCGCTCCGTCGAGAGCGCGTGAGCGGAGCACCGGTGGAGTGAATGTCTTCACTCCACCGCTGCCCGGGATCGCGGCACCTGCCGCGAAACGGACGACGGCCGCAAACAAACGGAAGTATTCGGCCATCGCTCGCAACCCGCCGCGCGTTCGGCGCGGCTAGGCGGAATTCCCTTGGGGCTACCATCAAAACACCCGCCTGAACGGCGGGTGATTTGCATGCCTGCGTGACGCGTCAGGCCGCGGGCAGTTCGACCCAGAAGGTCGAACCCTTCCCCTCCTCCGATTCAAAACCGATCTTCCCGCCCTGCGCCTCGATGAAATATTTGGCGATGTAAAGGCCCAGGCCGGAAGCGTCAGGCAGCATGACCGCGGCGTTCGAAGCCCTGAAGAATCTGGTGAAGACCTTCGTCTGCTCCGCTTTGGGGATGCCGATGCCCTGGTCGACGATGGACATCTTCACGCGACCGTCATTTTTTTGGACGGTGACGTCGACGCGTCCGCCCTTCATGGAATAGAGGACCGCGTTGGCCACGATCTTCTCGATCGCCGTCCGTAATTTTTCCGGGTCAGCCTGCACCCCGACCGCCTCGCCTTGCGGCGCCTTGTACACGCATTCTATCTCCTTCATCTCGCACATCTTTTTCATCTCAAGGATGATGCCGGCCCCGAGACTGCCGATGTCGACGCCCTCTTTCTCGACATGGACCCTGCCCTCTTCGATGTCGAGGGCGGTCAGAAGGTCGTGCAGACGCAGGATCGACAGCAGCGTCGCGTCGTAGGTCATGCGGACGAACACCTTCTGCGATTCGGTCAGCTTCCCGACCTCGCCCGCCAGCATCGATTCCAGGTTCCAGCGCACGGCGTTCAGGGGCGTCCTGAACTGGTGCGAGACGACCTGGATGAACTTGTTCTTGAGCGTATCGAGCTCCTTCAGGCGGACCTCGTCCTGCCTGATCACGGTCACATCCTGGATGGCGCCGACCAACATCGTGCATCGGCCGCTTTGGTCAAAGAGCGGCGTGACGGAGACGATCCCGTGCTTCGTCCCCTGGGGATACGCAGAAACCTCTTCCCATAGCACCGTCTTATGGTCACGAATGGCCTCCCGGTATTTTTCCAGGGCGACCTCAAGGCCCGGCTTCGGGATGATCTCCTCCACGAGCTTGCCTTCGACCTGGTCCTTGGACACCCCGGTCGCGACGGTGAACGCCTTGTTGACGGACACGAACCTGAACGTCGTTCCGCCGTCTTCGACCGACAGAAGAAAAATGATGTCCGACACGTTCTCGAAGACCAGTGCGTACTGGCGCTCACGCTCTTTCAACTTCACCTCCATCGCCGCCTCTTCGGTGATGTCCGTCGCGACGCCGATCATCCCGTCCGGCCGTCCTTCATCGTTCTGCAGCGGCGCATAAGCCACCTGATAGAATCCTTTTCGCACGGCGAGCCGATCGGTGAACGTTTCGCCCGCGAGGGCGCGGCGCGCGTTCTCGACATGGCGGGGAACGTCCTTGTATTGCTCGAAAAACGATCCGCCCACGCCCGCATCGGAATTCACGCCGATGCGCTGCCCTCCGGAGCCCTTGCGCATCGTGACGATGCCGTTCTTGTCGAGCGTCAAGATGGAGATCGGGGCGTTCCGAAGCATTGTTTCTAAACGCTGATCGGCTTGTTTCCTCAAAGACTCGGCTTTTTTTTCTTCGGTGATGTCCTCGCCGATCCCGGCGATACGGGTTATCGAACCGGCCACCTTGACCGGAAAGGTCTTCACTGCCACCGAACGAACGCTGCCGTCCGGTCGTTTGACCCTGATCTCGCCTTGGCCGGGGGCTCCATCCATGTTCGTCCTGATGAGTTCGGCGATGATGGGCCTGTCTTCGGGAACGATGGCTTCCAGCCAGGATTCCGGATGTACATAGGTCGAAGCGACAGGCAGCCCCCAGATCTTCTCGTAGGCCGCGCTCAGGAACAGCACCTCGTTCTTGGCGGGATCGAACAGGAAAAAATACTCTTCGATGTTCTCGAGGATCTGATTCAAGCGTTCGCGCGTCTCCCGGAGCAGCATCTGCGACGTCCGAAGATCCGCCTCCTTACGCGACTCGTCCGCGGCGCGACGGACCACCGGCACCAGCCTCTCGATATGCTGCTTGAGGACGTAATCGGTCACGCCCTTGTGCATGAACTCGACGACCAGGTCTTCGCCGGCTTTTCCGGAAACGAGGATGCAGGGTACTTCCGGCATCTTCTCCTTGGCGATCTCGAGCGCCAGCAGGCCGTTGAAGGTCGGCAGTTTGTAATCGAGAAGGATGAGGTCAGGCACGAAGGACGACAGCGCCTTGCGGAAATCGTCCTCCGTTTCGACGCGAAGGGAGGTGAACCTGAACCCCGCTTTCTTCAATTCCCTGATGGTGAGCTCCGCGTCGGACGCGACGTCCTCAAGGACGAGAATGTGAAGATCCTTGTCGTACACGGAGGATCCGCTCATCTCCGATACTTCACTTCGTAACTTCATCGCCAGCTCCGCGTGGGCCTTGCGGATAGACGCCTCCTTCAAGACGCGAGCCACGACCGGAAAAAGCCTCGACAGGTTCTGCTTCAGGACGTAATCCGCCGCCCCCTTCATGATCGCCTCGGCGGCAGCCTCGTCGCCCATGGCGCCGGTGACCATCACGACCGGCAGGTTCTCGTCGCGGCTTTTCGCGAACTCGAGCGCGGTGATGCCGTCGTAGCTCGGCAACCTGAAATCGCACAGCACGACGTCCGGCGCGAACTCGGCCATGGCGGCCTCGAAGGATCCCTTCGTCTCGACCCTTTTCATCGTGAACTTCAAGCCGCCCTCGCGAAGCGCGTGCTCGACGAGCTGGGCATCGCTGACGACATCCTCCAGATGCAGTAT
>DATJFD010000056.1:0-43569 GCA_035495855.1 Binatia bacterium
CGGCGCGATGTCGACCGCGACCCAATCCCCCTCTTTCGCGGTCGGATCGGGATACGCGGCTCGCACGACCTTGGCGAGGCCGACGACGGCCTTCTGCGCGCCGGAATGATAGATGAGCGCCTCGTCGCCGGTCTTCATCGCCCTCAGGTTCTTGGCCGCGGCGAAATTGCGCACGCCGGTCCAGGCGGTGCGCCCCTCGCGGACGAGGTCGTCCCAGGAATACGTCTCGGGTTCGGTCTTGAGGATCCAGGCGGCCATACGCGTCCTATGGTACCAAAAAACCCGCCCTTTCGGGCGGGTCCGCTTCTTCTCATTTCACTTCCATGATCTCCGCCAGGTTCGCGCCTCCGGAGACGCCCACGGGTTCTCCCGCCACGACGACGATCTTGTCGCCGGCCTTGAGCATGTCCTCCTGCTTCAGGTGCGCGACCGCGGCCCGAATGATCTCCTCGACGGAACTGCAGGCCGGGATGACGAAGGGCATGACGCCCCACGACAGGTTCAGCTGGCCGCGGACGCGGCCGCTCTCCGTCGCGACGGCGATGGGGAGCTCCGGCCGGTGCCTGCTGACGATGCGGGCGAGGTCGCCCGAGATCGAAGCCGCCAGGATGAGCTTGGCGCCGACGTCCCTGGCGAGCACCGCCGCGACCTCGGAGACGGCCGCTTCGCTCTCCATGGAGGCGACGTGCCGGTGCGGCTCGAGGTCGTCGCGGCCCGAGGCCTCGGTCTCGCGGATGATGCTGGCCATGGCCTCGACCGCTTCGAGCGGGTACTTGCCCGTGGCCGATTCGCCCGAGAGCATCACGGCGTCGGTGTGGTCGATGACGGCATTGGCGACGTCCGAGACCTCGGCGCGCGTCGGCCGCGGGTTGCGGATCATCGAATCGAGCATCTGCGTCGCGACGATGACCGGCTTGGCGGCGGCCATGCACTTCTCGATGAGCGTCTTCTGCACGAGCGGCACGTTCTCGGCCGGCGTCTCGATGCCCAGGTCGCCGCGCGCCACCATGATGGCGTCCACGGCGGCGACGATCTCGTCCATGTTGCGGATGGCCTCGTGCTTCTCCACCTTGGCGATGATGCGCAGCGGCCGCTCGGGCGTGAGGCCGAGCTCCTTCTCGTACTGGGCGATGAGGCCGCGGAGCTCCTGGATGTCCTTCGCGCTCCGCACGAACGACAACGCGACCCAGTCGACGCCCTGCTGGATGCCGAAGCGCAGGTCGTCCTTGTCCTTGTCGGTGATGGCCGGGACGGTCAGCGTGGCGGTCGGCAGGTTGAAGCCCTTGTGCGAAGTGAGCGGCCCGCCGTTCACGACGGTCGTGATGATGTCGCGGCCGCGCACTTCGGTGACGACGACCTCGAGCAACCCGTCGTCGAGCAGGATGTGGTCGCCGGCCCTCAGGTCCTCATGCAGCTTGTCGTAGGTGACGGTGATCTTCGGCAGCGCGGCGCCCGCTTCGGTCGTGAAGACGGCCTGCTCGCCCTTCACGAGCGTCACGCCTTCCTGCGGAAGGTCGCCGACGCGGATCTTGGGCCCCTGGAGGTCCTGCAGCAGCGCCACGGGCTCCCCCGTCTTCTTGGCCACTTCGCGCACCGTGGCGATGAGCTTGGCGTGCGCCTCGTGGGTGCCGTGGGAGAAGTTCAGGCGCGCCACGTTCATGCCCGCGCGAACCATCTTTTCGAGCATTTCGGGGTCCTGCGAGGCGGGACCGATGGTGCAGACGATCTTGGTGCGTTTCGTGGGGCGCATAGTGGGGAGTCGAGAGTTGAAAGTGGAGAGTCGAGAGGCGTTGTAATGCTTTTATTATAGCAAAAAAACGGGCTCCTGGGAACCCGTCTTTATTCCTTATTTCAGGCCGTTTTTCTCTTGCGCGGCCCGCCTGCCGGCTCCTTGACGAGGAGCTTCTGCAGCTCGTCCTGGAAGGTCTGCACGTCGGCGAACGAACGGTAGACCGAAGCGAACCGGATGTAGGCGACGGTGTCGAACTCCCTCAGCCTGGCCATGACGATCTCACCGATCTCCTCGCTGGTGATCTCCTCCTTCTTGAGCTTCTGGATGTCGCGTTCGATCGCCCCGACCAGCGACTTGAAGCGTTCCGCGTCGCAGGGACGTTTCTCGAGCGCCTTCTTGAGCCCTTTCTCGAGCTTGTCGCGCGAATACGGCTCGCGGCGGCCGTCGCGCTTCACGAGCGTAAGATCGAGGATCTCCATCTCCTCGACGGTCGAAAAGCGGTATTCACACTCCATGCATTCGCGGCGGCGGCGGATGCTCAAACCGTCCGACGTGATGCGGGAGTCGACGACCTTGGTGTCTTCGAAGCTGCAGACAGGACAGCGCATAGGAGCTTTGAGCTTCGAGCTTTGAGCCGCGAGCTTCCTTGACCACGAAGCGGCCCATGAAAGGCCGCTCGTCGCTCGAAGCTCGTCGCTCGAAGCTTTTAGATCATTTTCCGGCGGATGAAGGCCGGGATCTCGAGGTCCTCTTCGCCGGCGACCGCGGGGGCCGGGGCGGCGACCGAGTGCGCCTCATAGGCCGGCTGCGGCTGCGGCTCGCGGCCGGCAGGCATGGAGCGGCGGACGAACGGGGAGGCATCCGCGTCCTCGATATAGGACGGCGCGGGGGCCGGGGCGGCGACCTGGACCGGCGCGGGGACGGGAGCCTGGACCGGCGCGGGGGCCGGGGCGGTCTCGACCTTCCTCACGGTCGAAGGGAACGGCCTGGAGGACTGGGCGGTGACGGCCGGGGCGGCTTCCTTCTTGATGGCCTTGTTCGCGGAGTAGTAGCCGGACTCTGAGACGCGCTTCTCGTGCGGCCGCTCGATGCCGTCGAAGCCGGTGGCGATGACGCAGATCTTGAGCTCATCCTTGAGGTTCTCGTCGATGACCGCGCCGAAGATGACCTTGGCGTTCTGGTCGGCGTTCGCGGTGATGACCTTGGCCGCCTCGGAAACCTCGTGCATGGAGAGGTTGGCGCCGCCGGTGATGGTGAAGAGGATGCCCTTGGCCCCGTCGATGGAGACCTCGAGAAGCGGGCTCGCGATGGCGGCCTTGGCGGCCTCCACGGCGCGGTTGTCGCCGGTGGCGCGGCCGATGCCCATGAGCGCCGAACCGGTGCTGCTCATGATGGCGCGCACGTCGGCGAAGTCGACGTTGATGAGGCCCGGGATGGTGATCAGCTCGGAGATGCCCTGCACGCCCTGGCGCAGCACGTCGTCCACGGACTCGAAGGCGTCCAGGAGCGAGGTCTTCTTGTCGATGATCTGGAGCACCCGGTCGTTCGGGATGGAGATGATCGTGTCGACCTGGGTGGCGAGCTCGGAGTAGGCCTTCTCGGCGATGTCGCGGCGCTGCGGACCCTCGAAGCCGAACGGCTTGGTGACGACGGCGACCGTGAGCGCGCCGCAGTCGCGGGCGATCTCGGCGATGACCGGCGCGGAACCGCTGCCGGTGCCGCCGCCGAGGCCGCAGGTGATGAAGACCATGTCCGCGCCCTTGAGCGAATCGCGGAGCTCGTTCTGGCTCTCTTCCGCGGCGGCGCGACCGACCTCAGGGTTCATGCCGGCGCCGAGGCCGCGCGTGACCGTCTTGCCGAGGTGGATCTTGGTCGGGGCCTGCGAGTAGTGCAGCGCCTGGACGTCGGTGTTCGCGGCGATGAACTCCACGCCCTTGATCTTGGACTTGATCATCCGGTTGATCGCGGAACCGCCGGAGCCGCCGGCTCCGATGACTTTTATCTTCGCGAAGGTCTCGATCGCGGGCTTCACTTCTGCCATAGGATGGATGCGTGAGGGGGATAAAAGGACGCGGTCCGCTCGCCGCGTCAGGGCTGCATGATGGATAAAGAGTACGGGAGCGCTTATCCCCATGTCAAGGAAAAAACCGCTGAGTGAACAAAAAAAATGTTCATCTTGCATGAAGCGGTCGAAGTCGCTCTGTTACTTTTCGACCGTCTGCTGCGCCGCGCCACGTCGCGCGACGAGATGAACACTCCCTCTTCTCGCGCGCCGGTCAGGGGACGAGCGCGCCGAACCACTTCTTGATGGTCTGTCCGACCTTCTCGACAGGCTTGCCGAACCCGCCGCTCTTGCGCTTCTTCGCGCCTTCGGGCGTCTCGTGCAGGCCCCACTGCACCAGGCCGATGGACGTGGTGAAGGCGAGATCGTTCACGCGGTCGGTGATGCTGGTGACGCCGATCGGATAGCCGAGCGACGCGGGGAGCCGGAGCTTCTGCTTGGCGAGGTCGACGATGCCGGCGATCTTCGCGCCGCCGCCCGTGAGCACCACGCCCGCCGGGAGCATGCCGCTGCGCCCGACCTTCTTGAACTCCTTCTCGATGCGCTCCATGATCTCTTCCAGCCGCGCCTGCACGATGTCGCAGACGTACTTGCGGGAGACGAGCTCGTCCTCGGTCGCGCCGAGCTCGCGCAGGTTGATCTGCTCGTTCCTGGGGATGCCGGCGGCGACCGCTTCGGCGTGCTGGAGCTTCACGCGCTCGGCGACGTCGATGGACGTGCGCAGGCCGATGGCGATGTCGGAGGTGATGTGGTCGGAACCGAGCGGGATCGAGGCCATGTGGAGGATGTCGCCCTGCTCGAAGACGACGAGGTTGGTGGTCGAGCCACCGATGTTCACCACGGCGACGCCGAGCTCCTTCTGGCGGGCGGTCGTGACGACCTCCGCGGTCGCGAGCACGCCGAGCACCAGGCTCTCGATGTTCACGCCGGTCCGGTAGACGCACTTGGTGAGGTTCTTGATGTGCGAGGACAGGCCCTGGATGATCTGCGCGTCGACCTCGAGGCGCAGGCCGTTCATGCTCACCGGGTCCTTGATCCCCTTCTGGCCGTCGACGGTGAAGGACTTGGGGATGACGTGGATGATCTCGTAATTGACCGGGGCGGAGACGGTCTGGGCCTGGTCGACGACGCGCGCGACGTCGTCCTCGCGGATCTCGCCGTCGGATTTCGCGACCGCGACCACGCCTTTGCTCTCGAGCAGGGTGACGTTCGAGCCGGAGATCGAGATCCAGGCGCTCTGGACCGGCGAGCCGGTCATGCGCTCGACGCGCTCGATGCAGGCGGAGACCGAAGAAACGGCGTCCTCGATGGAATTGATGACGCCGCGATTGATGCCTTCGGACGGGACCTCGGCCGCGCCCACGATGTGGACTTGCTCGCGGTCATTGGACGGCAAACGCTGGCCGACCGCGATGCGGACCGCCGTCGAGCCGATGTCTATGCCTGCGAACAATGCATCTTCAGCCATACGCGAAACGCTGCCCTTTTTCAGGCGCCTGTTACCAGTTTGACGAAGTAGGGCCAGAAAATCAAGGCGCCTATCAACAAGGCCCCGACCGAGGCCACGAGGACCGTTCCGGCCATGATGTCCTTGATGTCCTCGACGTAGTGATGGATGCGCGGCTTCAGGATATCCACCATCCGCTCGAAGATACTGTTGACCAGTTCCAGCACCAGGACCAGCACCATCGCCAGGGTCAGGAGGGCCTTCTCCGGCGTGCGCAGGTCCAGCGCGAACATGAGGGCGGTGACCGCCACGGCGGCCAGGAGCTGGAGGCGGAAGCTCTGTTCCTCCTTGGCCACGACCATGATCCCCTTGGCTGCGTACCGGAGGCTTTTTCCGAACTTGGTGAGGTCGAGCATCGAGGTTGTAGGTTGTAGGGTGTAGGTTGTAGGCGTGCACAAGCCCCTACAACCTACCACCTACAACCTCGTTATAAGATCCCTGCCCTCATGAGTATGTCCTGCTGGAGCGCGAACATGGCGGTCTCGTCGGCGAGGCTCTCGTGGTCGTAGCCGAGCAAATGCAGCGAGCCGTGGACCACCATGAGGCCGAACTCGGCCTTGATCGTCCTGCCGATGACCTTCGCCTGCCGGCGGACCTGCGGGAGCGAGATGACGATGTCGCCGAGCTCGCCGCTCCCCTGCCGGCGCGCGGAAGCGGGAAGACCCTCGCCGTACGCGAACGACAACACGTCGGTGACCTTGTCCTTGCCGCGGTACGCGCGATTGAGGGCGCGGACGGTCCGGTCGTCGACCACGCGCACGGATACGGCGCCGGGATCGGGCCTTCCGGCCCGGCGGCAGGACAGCTTCACGAGCGCTTCGACCCAGGACTTCGTGGCGCCCGCGGGCAGCGTGCCGATGCAATTCACGTTCATACGCCGTTCGTTCACATCATACCCCGCTTAAAGAGAAAAGAGAATAAAGAATAGAGAGTAAAGACCATAAAGAAAGGCGGGCCGCGGCCCGCCTTCTTTTCAGTCTCTATTCTTTGATCTCTACTCTTTACCTCTCCCTACGGATGGAGCTTCGTGAGGCTCTGGACCATCATCTGGAAGGTCACTTTGTACTGGATCTCGAAGCGCTTGCCGAGGTTGTAGCTGACCACGAAGACACGGTCGCCGCCGTCCACGTAGGCCGTGAACTTGTCGGGGCTCAGCACGGCATCATAGCCCTGCTTGGTCTTGTACGGCTCGACCTGCGAACTCGTCACCCCGGGCGACTGGGCCAGGTACCAGTCCATGATGGCCTGGTCCTTGGGCTTGTCCTGGACCAGGACCTCGATGAACTCGCCGGTGGCGGCATCGAAGAAGATCTCGCTCTTGGTCGCGTCCGTCCCTTCACGGACCTTCCAGGCGGCCGGACGGAAGATGACGTAGTTCTCCGCGGCGTTCGAGTAGACGGCGATGCCGGGATTGTCCTTGAGCTGCGACGGCGCCGGCGTCGCGGGATCGAAGAGGTTCAACACTTCGTTGAGGTCGACGTAACTGTCCTTGTCGGTGTTGACGTCCGTCGGATTGGTGTTGAAGACGGTCTTCTCTTCTTCGTCGGTGAGGCCGTCCGAATCTGAGTCGAGGCCCGGCGTGGGCTCCGGCGGCTTGCAGTCCGCGGGGCAGGAATCGAAGGTCTCGGTCCCTTCGCACTTGTTGTCCCCGCAGACGGGCGGCGGCGGTCCGCAGTCGGCGGAACAGTTCTGCGGGGTCTCGCCCGGCGCTTCGCACTTCTTATCGCCGCAGACGGGCGGCGGCGGTCCGCAATCGGCGGAACAGTTCTGCGGGGTCTCGAGAGGAGCCTCGCACTTCTTGTCGCCGCAGACGGGAGCGGGAGGCGGCGGAGGCGCGACGTTCACGGGCGGCGCAGGTTTCTTGAACACGAAGAAATACGCGGCCGCTCCCCCGCCGATGAGGAGCACCGCGGCGATGGCGATGATGGCGATGACAGGACCGCCCTTCTTCGCCGCGGGCGGAGCAGGCTGCTGGCCCGGAGGCATGGCCTGCGGCGGCGGGTTCTTGGGGATCTTCTTCCTCAGCGCCGCGCCGTAGAACTTCTCGGGGATAACGTGAATCACCGGCTCGTCGGCCGCGGGGGCCGGCGTGCCAGCCGGTTTCTTCAGTTCGTTCGGGTTCTCTGCCATGGCGGGAAAGGTGCGACGCCGCGAACGGACGCCGTACTATTGGGTCGGGACGTTGAAGAGCTTGCCGGGACCCTTCGGGTTGTAGCCGCCGCGGACCTCCTGGCCGTCGAGGAAGCCGTCGCCGTCGGTGTCGGGGTTCTTGGGATCGGTGCCGTAGACCTTGACTTCCTCGCGGTCGGTGAGACCGTCGTTATCGGTGTCGGCGGATTGCGGGTTGGTGCCGAGCTGCGCTTCCTCCGCGTCGCTGAGGCCGTCGCCGTCGGAGTCGAGCGGCTGCTGCGCCGGCTCGGGAGGCGAGACGGGCTGCGTGGGCTGCGGCGGCGGGACGGGGGTCGGTTCAGGGACGGGGATCGGCACGGGCGTAGGGACCGGTTCGGGGACGGGCACCGGCACGGGGGTCGGAACGGGTACCGGCACGGGTGCGGCCGGCGGCGCCGCGGGAGCCTTGCTGCGGGAGAACAGGAAATAGCCGCCTCCACCCAGCGCGGCGAGCGCTGCGACGATGATGACGAGGAGCATCTTCGAAGGCCCGCGTCTCACGATCGTTTCACGCACTGGCGCGGGCGCGGCCGCGGACTTGGGCGCCCCGGGTTTCTCGACGTCCGCGAAGATGTCTACGGGCTCCTTTTTATCGTCGAACATAGCCGCTGTGGATGACCGAATTGGGCTTATTCACGCGCAATTCTCAACAAAGTCAGTATACCATATCCCGGTGAGGCTCTCCAGGCTGAGGATAAGCTTAAAAACGAAGACCCCGCACTTGGCGGGGTCTCTTCTTATTCGGAGGTTGCGGGCGACGGCGCGGGCGACGGCGCCGGTGCCGGAGGAGGCGGCAGAGGCGGAGGAGGAGCCGTCTTGTTCAGGACCTCCTGCTTGTCATTCACGCCGTCGCCATCGGAATCGGCTTTGGTCGGATCAAGGCCGCGTGCAAGCTCGTCGCCATCGGACAGCCCGTCGCCGTCGGTATCGGCCTTGGTGGGGTCCGTGCCTGCATCGCGTTCCTGCTGCGCCGACAACCCGTCCCCGTCGGTGTCGGTTCCCTTGCTCTCCACCGTATATTCGGGATACGTATCGCCGCCTCCCTTCGGACGCACCGCGCGCAACCGCACGGTCCATTCAAGGGGGTAGCCAAGCTGGGCTTTCTCGCTGTCGGACAGCAGACGGTTCGTGGTCGGATCGAGCGACGTCGCTTGCTGGGGCAGCCCTGCCTCGAGCGGGGCCGACTCCAGCGGGCCATTCGTGAGCATAGGCACGACCTCGGTCTCAGGGGCGGAGGCCTGCCCCCCTTTCGTTCCTGCTGCCCCACCGTTGACGTTCGCGTTCGTGCCGCCGAGCCCACCGGAGGGAACGCCGCCCGTCGCGCCGGGCCCTTCGCCGAGCGGCCCGGAAGCCCGACGCCGTATGATAACGACGCCGCCGATCACGAGCGCAAGGAGCACAACGCCGACGATGACGCCGATAATGACGTTCCTTCTGGTATTGTCCTGCTCTTCGTAGCCGTCCATAAGCAAGCGAGGTTATTCAGCCGGCCGGCAATCGTGTTCACTCCAAGTCGCGTCATCCGCATCATGGCCGCCCAGCGTGGAACAGACGAACGGACACGGTCCAGGGTTGGTGCCGGGATAGCAGCAATAGGCATATCTGTTGCCGCACCCTCCGCCTCCCGAAGCCGGCAGCGATACGTCCGCAGCGCGGATGTAGCCGACCCTGGCCTTATCGGGAGCGTTCAGGAAGCTCATTGAGCCGAAATCCTCCGGCCTGTACGTGTTGCAGTTGTCATAGTAGACGCGCATCTTCAGGCCGTAGGTTCCGAAGTTGCCGCCGCCGCTGCGATGCGCGTAATCCTGGATGGCGAAGTCGTAAGTGACGCCCGCCTTGCGTGGAATCGTGATCGTCTCGATGCCGCCCGGGTTGTAATAACCCGTCGAGCTGCCCTGGTCGTCGACGTCGAGGGTATAGAGGCTGCCGCCGTCGTTGACGCTGGCCGTGTAGCCGGTGCCCGCTCCGCCGGACCCGTAATAGAGGTGCACGCCGCTGCTCGCGTATGCATGGAAGTCAAGGTCGACGTCCGAGGACCATGTGATAGTGGCGCGGACCGTGCCATCGGGCGGCTTCTTAGTGACCTCGAAGTCGACGTTGCTCGCCGTGAGGCATGAATTGATGCTGTAGGAATACGCCTGCTCGTTCGTGGCGGGACAGAGCGGATCAGGACTGACCAGCTTGATCTTCCATTGCGTCGAGCCGGTGCACATGGCGCTGTCGAACCAGTAATCGATGCTCCATGCGCCGGTCGGCGAGAACGTGCTCGTTTCGGTGATCTTGGTCGAACCGCAATCGACCTCGATCTTGCCGCCGGCGAGCCCTCCGCCGGTCTGCACGTCGATGACCTTGCCGTTCGCGACGAGATGCTGCTCCTTGATGCCGTTGCAGTCCTCGTCGATGTCGTTGCACTGCTCGGTCGCGGCCGGGATGGTGTAGGCATGGTGGCCGGTATCGTCGTCCCACTCGTAGTGGTACGCGCCGTGGATGTTCTTGTTCTTGTCGTCGCAATCGAGGTCGCCGGGGACGCCGTCGTTGTCCTTGTCCGGATCGCAGACGTCATAGAGGAGCTTGCCGGAGCCCGGCGTCTGGCAGCCGGGACCGGTGCCCGCGCCGCAGGTGTCGCCGTCGGTGTTGGTCCCGACCAGGTTCGCGCACGGCCCGGCGTCCGCGGAACTGCAGCCGCGGTGGCAGTTGGAGGGGCTGCAGAGCGCCTGGCCCATGTACTTGCCGTAGGACTTGAACTGCTGAGCCTTGCCGACGCAGACCCAGTCGCTGCCGAGCCCCGTGGAACCGTCGCATTCTTCGACCTGCGAAGGGCCGGGGGGCGGGTTCCAGGTGCTGTCCTGGATCAGGCCGTCGCCGCAGAAGCCGCCGGAGAGGGTGAGCGTGCGGCAGGCGCCCGAGCAATACGTGCAGCTGAGGCCGTACTCCGGCACGCAGGGCCGCCCGTTGCTCGTGCCGTCGTCGCACTCCTCGCCCGTTCCGGGATTGATATACCCGTCCCCGCAGCGGGCCGTACGGCACATGTAGCTCTTGCCGGGATCGATGACGCAGGAGTCGGTGTTCGTCGTGTTGCCGTCGTCGCACTCCTCGCCCGTCTCCTTCTTGCCGTTGCCGCAGGAACCCGGAGCCGTACAGGACCAGACGCCCCACGTGCAGGCGGTCGCGTCGTCAGCGGCGCTGGAAGCGATGTTCGGCGTGCACTCGCGGCGCTGCTTCTGTTCGGGCGTGGGACAGAAGTGGCCGCAGACCTTCACGCAATCGTCGTTGGTCGCGCACGATTTGCCCGGCGCGTTCGTGCAATGGGCGGCGCTGCAGGTGCCGAGGTCGGGGCACTGGCCCGCGTTGTCGCAGCCGGTCGTCTGGTTCGGGTCGTCGTTGTCGTTGCAGTAGCCCTTGAACTCCTCGAAGCCGCCGTCGCATTTCTCGCCGGCATTGATGACGCCGTCGCCGCAGCGGGGCCCTGCCGCCTGGCAGTCCCAGGAACAGGTCGGCGCGCTGATGCCCGACGTCGCGCAGGCGGGCGAACCGCCGACGCCCGGTTCAGGAGCGGTGGAAAGGATGCCGTTGAAGGCGTACTGGCCGTTCTTCTCCTTGCAATCGCAGGATTCGTTCGGCTGCTTCTTGCCGTCGCCGCAGGAGTTCGCGTAGCCGTTGCAGTTGGCGTTGCAGTGCCCGTAGGTCCCGTTGAGCGGGCCGTCATCGCAGGTCTCGGGAGGGTTCTGGCGGACGCCGTCGCCGCACTGGCCGCCGACGCAGGCGGTCGTGCAGACCCCCGCGGGCGCGCCCGGACAATCGCCGTTGGTCGAGCAGTTGTTGCCGTTGCTGGTCCCGCCGACGCACCTGCCACAGTTCACGCAGGTCGTGGCGTAGTTAAGGACGCAGAAGGCGCCGGCGCCCAGGCACTCGCTGTTCACGCGGCAATCGACGCCCGGATTGGTGGCGTTCGCGCTGCATTTGCCGAGGTCGACCCAGTGGCAGATGTTGTTGCACACCTGGCGCGCGCTGCCGGCGCGGGTCGAACCCGTCGGATCGGCGTCGCAGGACACGCCGCGCGTCTGTCCGACTTCGCAGTCTTCCGTGCAATCACTGTTGGTCAGGCAGGTCGAGGCGGGATTGCCCGTGCAATGGCCGCCCGAACAGGCGCCCTGGCTCTTGAGGATGCCGTCGCCGCAGACGCCGCCCACGCCGACGGTCGCGCCGGAGCACATCTGGCCGGTGAAAGGATTGGAACCGTGGCCGATGAAGATCTTGCCTTCGCGGTAGTTGCACTTGCCGCCCGAGAAGAGGCACGTGCCTCCGGAGCAGTCGCCGTCGCCCATGCAGCTGGAGCCGCTGTTGACCGCGCTGTCGCTGCAGGTGCCGGCGCACTGGCCCGACGCGTCGCCGGTGCAATCGCCGAGCGTGGTGTTGTGCTCCAGACAGGTGCCGCCGGACCAGGTATCGGCGAAGCCGTTGACGTTCTTATATTCGAAGTCGTTGCGCAGCTGGAAGTCCTCGCCGCCGATGCTGCGATACTCGAACACGTGCGAATCGAACGGACACATGTACAGCCGGCTCTTGTCGTTCCAGCAGGTCGCGCGGTCGTAGTTCGGGTCGCCGCAGACGCCGTGCCTGTTGAGCGGATCGGTGGGCAGCGTCACGCCGAGCGGATTGCCGAGCGCCGCCGACCAGGAAGGCCACCTGCTGTTCGTCTGCGCGCGCAGGAACGTACCGGCGTCGAGGGTCGGGAACTTCCCGGTGGCGTTCTTCTTGGCGATGAGCTGCGAACGGATCGACTGGAGGGCCGACCACCGGGCGACGTCGCGCACGATCTTCGACTTCGGCACGTCGCACTTATAGAGGCCGCGGCCCGGGATAGGGGCGCCGGCGGCGTCCACCTGGCAATCCACGTCCGCGTCGCAGGCGATCGAGACGCCGGCCCAGGGCGTGGCCGTCGGCGTGCCGCAGGTACCGCCGCCCGCCGCGCACTCGGTGTCGTTCCGGCAGTCCTTGCCCGCGTTGTCGCCGCCCGCGCAGCGCCGCACCTGGCAGTCGCCGCTGGCGGCGTCGCAGCTGTAACCCTCGCGGCCGGGCACCGGCAGGCCCGCGGCGTTGAGCTGGCAGTCGTTATTGGTGTTGCACTTCACCACCGCGAAGGAACGCAGTTCGCCCTTGCGGCAGATGCCGAAGTTGGTGAGCTCGGCGTTGCGGTTGAAGTTCACGAAGCCGAGGACCTGGTTGAAGATCCCTACCGTCTCGGGCTGCGCGCCATCGCTGTACGAGAGCACGTCGACGTTCGTGAACAGGCTGCCGGTCCCTTGTTTGGAGGCCGTGTTGACGTACATCGTGCGGCCTTCCTGCAGCGCTTCGTAGCCGTTGACCTTGGTCTTGAGAGGCGCGCCGCGGAAACCCTTGCCCGCGTACCAGTCGCTGATGCTCTTGTGCGTCAGGTTGGTGGAGAACCGGATACCGACGGCGTCGTTGATCCACTTGCCCGTCGACGGGTCAGGACCGCCGGGGCACTTGGCCGGGTTGGTCTCGTAGGTGAACAGGTATTCGCGGAGGATGTCCTGGCCGGGGTTCAACACGAGTGCCGGGCCTTCCTTGAGGCAGGGCAGCGCGCCGACGTCGGCCGCAAGGAGCCGCGTTGTCCGCTTTTTGGGAGCGCCCGCATCGGCCACCGTGTCATGAGGCGCCGCCATGGCCGACGGAGCTCCCGCGGCGGGTGCCGAGCCGGGATCGCGGCAATAGTAGAACTCCACGTTGGTGAGCTCGTCGTAGAAAGGGAACCAAGTGTCCGCCGTGCACGTACCGTTGTTGGTGCCGGCCACCCAGGGGATATCAAGGATGCCGCCGGCGCAGGTCTGATAGTGCGGCCAGGGTTTCTGGCAGAGCAGCACGGTCGCGTGGCCGTTGCCGCTCGTCGTGATCGAGCTGATGCCGGGAGACGTCGCGTTGCAGGTGATCTGGCCGTTCGGCACGGTGCAGCTCGTCGCGCTGACGGTGCAGGGACAGCCGCCGCCGGACGTGCAGGTGGCGCCGAGGGTGCAGGCGATGCTGAACGCCGTACCGTTGGGGTTGATGAGGTGGGCGACGGCCTCGACCGGTTCGGCGCTCGACGAATTGTGCGGCTGCACGCCGGCCGGAACGTCGGCCGGGTCGGCGCCGCGGACGCGGATGTCGGCGAAGCCGAGCGTCGCGGTGGCCGTCACGTTGCAGGTCGCGGAACCGTTCGCCACGGTGCAGGTCGAACCGCTGATGGTGCAGGGGCAGCCGCCGCCGGACGTGCAGACGGCGCCGAGCGCGCACTGCGTGATGTTCGACTGGCGGGGTTCGATGACGATAGCGGGCGGGATGGTCGGCGGCGCCGGGACGCCGGGGAGCGTCCAATCCCATTCCCAGTTGTAGTCGAGCGTCGGCACGATGGCCTGCCCGCTGGCGGAAATGCCGGCGGCGCTGACCGTCTGGCGGTCGCTCTTCGTCGAAAGCAGGACGGACGGCGGGCTGACGTCGACCTTGTCGATCGTGCAGATGGTCGGGCCCGTGCCGAAGTAGGCGCGGTACGGGGTGCTGAGCGGCACGCCGGCGGCCGACTTCACGCCCGCGTCGAGCTGAATGCGGACGTACTTGTTCGCCGGGAGCGCCCTGACGACGTTGAAGTAGGTCTTCGAATGGCGGCTGAGCGCGGGGCCCTCCTCGACCGTGGTGATGGAACCGGTGACGCTGCAGTAACGTTCAGCCTGCTCCGCGGGCGAAGGCGCGGACGGCGGGCTGCCGAAGACAGGCCGCAACACGAAGTCGCGGAAGAAGGCCAGGACGCCGTTCCAGAGCCGCTGCCAGAAGCCGGCGGGCCGGAGCACGCCGCCCGCGTACGACAGCTCGGTGCTGCCGGCGGGGCACGGCGCGGTGCCGTTGTTGTAGCCGACGAGCATGTGCTGCGAGATGGACCCGCCGTTCATCACCGCGTCGAACGTCAATGCGATCTGCGGGTTGCGGCAGGAATTGAACACCGTCGGCTGGACGTAGGTCACCGTCGGCCTGGGCGTGCAACAGCCGCTGTCCGCGCAAGCGAGGTTCAGGCCCGGGTTCAGGTTGTAGCAGTAGGAATCCTGCGAGCTCGGGGGTTCGTTCTTGCAGTTGCAGGCGAGCGTCACGTTGGAGCGGCCGGCGTCGGCATCGGGCACGCCGGTGACGGTGGCCTTCACGTTCGTGATGCTGCCGGCCGGGGTGGCGGGATCGAACCCGGCCTGGGGCTCGGCGCTCACCGCCTGGTACGGATCGGTCTTAGGGTGATCGGCGCCCGTGTAGTTGGACGGTTCGCAGACGTCCTTCTCGCCCTTGCCGACGATGCCGTCGCTGCAGAACGAGGGAGCCGTGTAGAAGGCGGACGATCCCTTGTAGAGGCAGCGGTCGGTGCAGAACTCGGCGCGCTGCGGGTCCGTGTCGCAGCCGGGATCCTCGCCGAAAGCGACGTCATCGACGCCGTTGCCGCAGCAATGCGAGCCGCCGGTGCAAGGAGCCGTGCCCTGCTTCAGGCAGGTCTGCGCGCTGCAGCCCGCGGCTCCCGGCGCGGGTTCGCAAGCGGGATCCTCGCCGGGCTCGACGCGCCCGTTGCCGCAGAAGTTGACGCAAGCTTCGCCGGGACCAACGTCGAGACAGCTGCGCAGGGTCCCCTCTTTGAGGCAGTTGGAGCTGCAGCCGTCGCCGTTGCCGGCGTTGCCGTCATCGCAGGCCTCGCCGTCGCTCTGGAAACCGTCGCCGCAGACCGAACCCGCGGCCGTGGAAGAGCCCGTGAAGACGCAGCCGATATTGTCGAAGAAGCCTTCGACCACCGTGCCCGGCTGCTTGCAGCCGTTCGGCCAAATGAAGCCGCCGGCGCCGTCGGAGATCATTTCGCAGGATTCTCCGGCGTCGAGCGTATGGTTGCCGCAGGTAGGCGCCTGGGTGCCGTTCAGGAGACAGTTATTGCTGCAGGCGTCGTTATTGACGTTATTGCCGTCGTCGCATTCCTCCCACTGCGAGTCGATCGCCCCGTTGCCACACTGCGGCACGGTGTTCTGCGAACCGGTCAGGAGGCACTGGCCGTTGCAGCCGTTCTTCGGCACGGGCTTGGCGTCCACGAGATCGCCCGGGGCGGCATGATTATAGATAGGAAGACTGGTCGAGCCGCTGAAGTAGCCGCGCAGCACGCGATTGGGGGTCGGCGCGTCGAAATCCCAGATCCAGCTGTACGACGTCGCGCGGAGCTGCTGGCCGGTCGTGCTGCACTCGTCGGGAGAACCGAACGGCACCGCGGTGAAGCTCTTGCGGTCGCCGACGTACTGCATGATGGCGCGGCCCGGGGTCAGCTGCGTGCGCGCCACGGAACAGGCGGTGGGATCGTCCTTGGTCCGGAACTTCCAGGTGTACCACGAGCCGTCATTGAGGCCGGCGAGTTGCACGCCGCTGCGGCTCTTCACGCCGGTCGGCCCTCCTTCGATGCTCACGCGGTAGAAGGTGCCGGGCAGGAAGTCGCCGCCGGTCATGACGATGGTGACGTGCTTATGGAGCACCGTGACGAGGTCAGGCGCGAGGCCGTCGTCGGGGATCGCCTGCACGGACGGCGTGGGACCGCCGAGGTCAGGCGCGAACGGCGCGGTGCACGAGGCGTTGCGGCAGCGCTTGATGACCACGGTGCTGCCGGTGAACGTCGTGGGGTCCATCGGTACGTTGAAGGTGGCCATGACATCCGCGTTGATGCAGGCCTGGGTGCAATCCGCCTTCGGCGTCACGTCGATGACGCGGGGGTCGGCGAACTTCACGGTGATGTCGGAATGACCTTCCTTCACGGGACCGGTCGGGGTGCCACCGGGCGGCGGGGCGTTGAGCGGGGTCACGGAAGCGGTGAGCGGCGTGGGGCTGCCGGGAGACGTCTCCTGGACGCCCTTGGTCGGCTGCGTGCAGGCGGCGTTGAGCGGCGCCATCAGGCTCAGGTACGGACCGATCTTCGACCAGCCGATCGCGTACGGCTCGGTAGGTCCGCACTGCAGCCGGTTGCAGTTGCCGCCCCACAGTCCCGCGTTGAAGTTCACGGGATCCTGGTCCTGCTGGATGGTCGCGACCGGGGCGTCGACATACACGTTCGAGACCTGGCACGGATCGTCGCTGTCGCGCACGCGGAAATCGTAGACGTAATTGCCGCCCTGGCTGCCGTCATCATCGCCGTCGAGGTAGCGGCCGGCCGCGCCGGTCTCCTTGAGGCCGACGCCGCCCGGGGACGAAACGAGGGTGACGCGGTACCAGGTGTTCCTCTTGAAGTAATGCGTGCCGCCGTTATAGGCGTTCGCCGGCCTGGTCTCGAAGGTCTTGCATTGCGTGGGATCGAGGCTGTCGCAGCTCGCGAACGTGCCCGGGCTCGAGAAAGGATTGAGCGGGACCGTCGCCGTGCAGACCGGCGAAGCGCCGGTGCCGCACTCCTCGACCTTCACGGAATTGTTATCGAACGAAGCGGTGTCGAGCACGCGATTGAACTCGAAGAACAGCATCGCGTTCTTGCACGCGTCCGTGCTGTCCTTATAAGGAGAGGGGCTCTGCGGGACCGGCGGGATGGAGGTCGCGCTGCAGACGGCGCGCTCGACGACGCGCGGGAGCACCGGCAGGACGTTCGTGCTGAAGCGCCACGAGTAGGCGCTGTTCCTTGCCACGGGCAGGCAACTCGCCTGGCAGGAACCGTTGGCGCAGCAGGTTTCGCCGCCGGGGCATACGCCTCCCGCCTGGTTGCAGTCCTGCACGGTGAAGGGAACGGCGTTGCTGGAGAGCTGGTTGTTGGAAATGAGATAGACCGGGCCGGTCACCGACGTGGCGGCGACGAGGCTCGTGACCGAGTTGCCGGACCAGCTCGGGTAACCCGACGAAGGGACGCTGTTCACGATGCAGATGCCCTCGGCGGGGTTGCTGCAGACGGCGCCGACGTTGGTGCAGGCCGAGAACGGCGGCTTGAGGCAATGCTTCGCCTGGGTCTTGAAGAACTGCACCGCGAAACGGGGGTCGGCCGTCGGGTTGCCGGGGCCGGCGCCGAAGCCTTCGCCTTCGAGAACGACCATGTTGCCCGCAGGACCGTTGTCCGGCGTGATCGAACAGATGCCGGGGCGCGGCGCCTCGTTGGTGATCTTGAACAGCACGTCATCGTTGCTGTTGCGGGCAGGCGGCGCCGTCACGACCTGCACCTTGTGCGCGACGCCCCCAGCCGAAACGTTCACCGGGGTCGAATCCTGATAGGCGGGCGGCACCTTGATGATGATGTAATTGTCGTGCCAGTTGTTGTCGCAGGCCGGGTCATCGGTGATCGCCGTGTCGGCGCCGAATTTCAGTTTGACCGTGCCCTTGAGCGAACCGAAACCGGAGCCCTGGATGGTGACGTAGGAACCCACGGGACCGGATTCGGGAATGACGGCGGTCACGTGGGGACCGCTGCTGGACGTCGAATTGCGGAGCAGGAAGTTGCTGTCGTTGGTGTTCGTGCCGTTGATGGTGAGATGCGTCGGATACACGTTCTCGGCGATCGGCGGCGCGATGAGCCAGACCTTGGAGTCGCTCCAGCCGCAGTCCGTCTCCCCCGCCCCGCAGGTCGCGACCGTCGCGGAGGTCGTGCCCATCGTGGCGGTGCTCGTGCCGACCGTCGCGCCGAAGCCGGCGCCGTTGACGGCGAACTTCGAGCCGGGCGCGCCGGTGGACGGATCGAGATAGCAGATGCCGGGATGCGTGGGGCCACTGACCGAGAAGTCGCTGAGGACGGGGCCGAAGCCGTCGTTCGTGATGTCGGACGGACCGCCTGCCGTGGTCAGTTTGAGCGGACCCGTGACGGAGCCGGCGGGAACGGCGACCGTGACCTGCGTGTCGGTCCAGGCTTGGGGCGCGCAGGCGACCGCGACGACGTCATCGCTGTCGGGAGCGGTGCCGAGGAAGGTCACGGTGCCGGGCGCGGCGCCGAAGCCCGTGCCCGTCAGCGTGATGAGCGTGCCGACGCCGCCGCTGCCGGGGCTCACGGATTGGATGAACGGCCTCTCCGCACACTGATGGGTCGCGGGATCGCAGAAGCCGGAGGCGCAATCGGCGCCGGTCGTGCAGCTCGAACCGTTGCAGGCGCCGCAGGCCCCGCCGCAGTCGATCCCCGTCTCGCCGTCCGCCGCGTCCAACGTGTTGTTGCAGCAGTGGGGCGGGTTCACGGTGAAGGGACTTTCCGCCGGCGCGCTCGATTGCGGCACGCCGTCGCGCGCGATGGCGCGGAGCGTGTGCGCGCCGGGCGAGAGCGGATCGAGGTCGACGTAGACGGTATCGGCGGTGAAGGGATTCGCCATCCCCGCGTTGGTCGCGCTCGAGAGCGGATCGCCCGCGGCATCGACGAGGTTCGCAGCGCCGCCATCGAGCAGGAAATCGATGCCGGCGACGAGGAAGTCGTCATGGCCGGTCGCGGTGACCTGCGCCTTGCGGATGAGCGCGGACGCGCAATAGGCCGGCGGCGACACGGGCGCCCCGACGGTCACGGTCGGCGGCTGCACGTCGCGCACATCATTGAACGAGACGGCGCGGTCGCAATAGTCGTCGGTGCCGCTCAGCGAGGAGATGTCGGCCGTCTCGAAGGGGCAGAGCAGCGGCCGGCTGAGCATGTCATGGATGGCGTTCGTGACGCTGACCTTGTACCAGAAATCATGGTCGAAATCGGTCGGGTCGGTCTCGGCCGACGCGTTCGGCTTGAAGAGGACGCGGTTGTTGTCGACCGCGAGCGTGCCGGCATAGGCCGCGCCGCAGGCGCCGTTGCTGAAAGGCTGGGGATCGCCGCTGCCGTTCAGCCGGGCATTGCACTTGCGCACGATGAACGAACTCGGCGTGACGCTGCCGTCCGCGACCGCGGCCGAAAAGTTCACGGTGATGCCGTAATTCTTCGGCCAGCCGCCGTTGCTCGGCCCCGCGCCCGCAGGCGTGGTGCCCTGGACGCGGAACCCTCCGCCGGGGCCTCCCCCGCCGAAACCTCCCGGTCCCGTGCAGGTCAGTCCGGGCGGGCAGCCGCCCCCTCCGGGACCCGCTGCCTCTTGGACCGCGCGGAAGATGAACTGCGTGATGGCGAACGCCGACATGATGATCACGAGACCGATGGTGCCGTTGATCATCCAGCGCTTCGCGGTCGAGACCTTCTCCTCGCTGCCGCCGGCGGTCATCCAAAGGAAGCCGGCATACAGCATGATGCAGACGGCGATGATGCCGAGGAAGCCGAGGAAGTAGCTGATGATGCGGCCGATCGTCGTCCGGATGTCGGTCGTGGTCAGGCCGATCGCCGTCGCGTAACCCAAGCCAAGATCAGGGCCGCCGGTCCCCTGCGCGAAGGCGGCCGCCGGAGCATACAGGAACGCGACGGCACATGCCGCCGCAGCGTTCCTTATCCAGGTCGAGATGTTCTTGGGTCGCATGGCGGTGGGAGGCTTTTACGGGGCGCAATCGGTGACGAGCGCGCTGTCCGCCGTGCCGGTCCTCTGGCAGCAGGACAATTGTCCCGGCCCCAGAGTGCATTCGGATGCCGCGGGCGCCGGCTTATAGACGCTCGGCCAGAAACAGTTCTGCTTCGTGTCCCTCATCTGCGCCCGCGCGATCGGGGCGTACACCGGGATATTATCCGGATAAAGCTGGATATCCGTTTCAGTATATCCGAGATCGTTCGCCGAATAAAACGCCCTGAACGGATGGACGAACTTGGTCTTGGTCACGTAGGTGCCCGATCCGGGCGGATCCTCGAACGGCAAGCCGGCGTCGATGAAGAAACCCGGCGGGTCGATCTCCGTGCATGCGCAGGTCGAGGCCGGCGGCCCGGGGCAGGCGGCCGCGGCGTTCTTGGCGCATTCCTTGGACCGCAGTACCAGCGTGGAGGTCGGCGAGGTGTAGGTGCCGGAGAGCTCGTCGAACCCGCCGCTGCGCATCGACCCGATGCTCATCGTCTTGCTCCAGGTGAGCGAAGGCTGGAGCGACGGAGGGACGTTCGAAGGACCGCCGGCGGAGTAATCGAGCGATTCGGGCGGCGGCGTGTTGGGATCGAGCCCCGTGACCTTGGGGACGACGAGATCGATGTTGGAACCGACCTTGTAGGCCCAGCGCGCGGTGTCGCTGACGGTCGAAAGCACGGCCAGGTCCGTCGGGGGATCGTTGCGGTAGTAATCGAGGGCCCTGCCGCCCGGCTGCGCCGGCGCCTGCGGACCCTGGGCCGTCCCGTCGTTGTTGCCGTCGAGAGAATTTCCGACCATGTCCTCCACACCGTTGTCCTGCACGGCCGCCGGAGGCTGGCTGCCGATGGTGGCGGCGAGCGTGCGGACCGTCAGGTCGACGTTCTTCGGCAGGCAATAGACCTGCTCTCCGCAGGAATTCTCGGACACGCCTTCGCAGGCGGTGCTGGGCGTGAACTCGGCGGTCCGATAACGGTTGCCGAGGGCCAGCGAACCGTCGACCGTGCCGATGGCGCCGGTGTTGAACACGCACTTGGTCGGGTCGGCGGCCGCGCCCGGAGCAGCGCTGTACGTCCCCGTCTGGCATTGCGCCTTCACTTCGACGTTGGAGAAGCCGCCGCCGGTGCCGATGACGCCGCTCGCGGTGGTCGGATCGACCGCCTCGTCGAAATAGATCTGGAGCAGCTGGTTGCGATCGAGGATCGAACCGGGAGGCGTGCCCGGGACCGGCGTCGTGAACGGCACGAGCGCCACGATGCGGGGCGGCGTGGTATCGAGCAGCGTGCCCGTCGTGAAGGTCCAGTAGTAACCGCCGTCCGCGAAGGTGCGGCCGAAGCCGACTTCCGCGGTCGGTTCACCGCCGGCCGGAGGAGCCGCCCAGACCTTGATGCCGTTGTCTCCCCCGCGCAGCGCCACGCGGTAGTTCATGTTCGTGGAGGGGCTGCCGATGGCCGTGACCGGCTTGAAGACGAGCGTCTGATACTGCAGCGGGTCGATCGGCTCGGTAACGGTCGTGAGCTTGGCGGTCGGCGCGGGACTGACGATCGCGGCGGCGTCCGGATAGCGGTTATTGAACTGTTCGTCGAGCGTGCCGCTGCCCGCCGGGGCGAGACCTTCGGCGGGGATGAGCTTGATGTTGGCGGTGTTCAGCTCGAAGACCGGATTGGAGAGCGATGAAACGAGCGGGTCGCTCGGGCAGGGCGGATCGCCCACGCACAGGCGATCGTCCGCGACGGTGAAGGTGTCGTTGTCGTCGTAATGCTTGATGACCGTCGAGCGGACGAGCGGCTTCTTGAAGGTGATGGCGACCTTGGTGTTGCGCGGCACGTCGGACTGGCCGGGTTCCGGATAGTGATAATCGATGATGCCGTTGCCGAGCGCGTCGTTGCCGCGATTGCCGGAGAAGAGCGCCGTGAGCCGCGTGTTCGGACCGCTCGATCCGCCGACCGGCGGGAGCGCGCCGACGGCGCGGAGCAGGAAATCGACGATGGCGTAGGCGGACACGATGATGACGAGGCCGATGACCGCGTTGGTCATGATCTTCTTGGCCTTGTCGATCTTCTCGGGATTCCCGGCCGAGGTCATCCAGAGGTAGCCGGCGTAGATCATGAGCGAGACGGCGATGATGCCGAGCAGGCCCATGAAGTAACGGAGGATGCGGCCGACGTAGGTGCGGATGTCGACGGTCGAGAGGCCGGTCGAGGACGCGAAGTTCAGGCCGATCTCGACCGCGTGCGTGACGTGCGCGTGCCCGGCCCAGAGGATGGCGGCAAAAAGAAAAACCGCGAACGCCTTGAGCGCGGTCTTTCTTTCATGCAGCCATCCGGGCTGCCCGTTCTTTCGGTTCGCACTCCTTCCAAGCATGGGAGAAGGGTAAGGATCGAAGCGGGTTTCTTTTCTTGTGAGAACGGTTCAGGACTTGGCTTCGGCGAGCGCCTCTTTCACGGCCTTGCTCACCTTGCCGCCCTCGGCCCTTCCTTTGGCCTCTTCCATCACTTCCTTCATGAGCCTCCCGAAATCCTTGTCGGTCAGCGGGCCCATGGCCGCCATCTTCTGTCGCACGATCGCTTTCAGGCCTTCGTCATCGAGCTGTTCGGGGAGGTAGGCCTTGAGCAGTTCGAGCTCCTGGCGCGCCTGCGCGGCCAGGTCTTCCCTGCCGCCGGCCACATACGAGTCCAGTCCGTCCTTGAGCTTCTTGGCCTCCTTGCCGATGACGTCGATGACCTCGGCTTCCTCGAGCGGCCTCATCTTCTCGATCTCCGCGTTCTTGAGCGCAGCGCGAAGCATCCGCAGCGTTGACACGGCGGATGCGTTTCGCGCTTTGAGCTCCTTGGTGAAGTCTTGTTCGATGCGCTCTCGAGTGGTCATCGTGGTTGCGCGGAAGCACGCCGCGCGCTACGACTGCCGGTCGTCTAACGACGACCCGACCTCTTCGGCCGGAAATCCTCTTCGGTCGCCTGACCTGTCTTGATCAGGAATTCGCGTTTCGCCTTGAGGTACTCCCGACGGAGGGCCGCTTCTCGCTGCGCGGTCTTGCTCTTCGGCCGCGCGTAGTACCGGATCTTCTTGGCCTGCAGAAGCTTGCCGCTGTCCTGGACCTTCCGGCTGAACCGGCGCAACAGACTTTCAAAGCTCTCTCCCTTTTTCCGTTTCACTTCAGCCACAAATAGTCACCTCTCTTTCTTGTGCCCTGAGGCACGGGATGTTCCTCCACCGATAATGGTACCGGACGCAGCGTGGAGCGTCAAATGCCTGAAAAGCGGCCAAAACAGGCCGAAAATCAGACTTTTCCGAGCTTCTTCTTGATCTCCTGTCCGGCCTTATCGTAGAGGACGATCTCCTGCATGCCGGATTCCATGTCGCGGATGAGGATGGTCCCGTCGAGGACCTCCTTCTGGCCGAGGATGACCGTGTACTTGGCGCCGAGGCGGTTGGCGATCTCGAGCTGGCCTTTGAGGGCGCCCTTCGAGAAGTTCGCGGCGGCCTGCACGCCGGCGGCGCGCAGTTCCTCGAACAGCATGAACGCCTTGCGGCGGGCTTGGTCGCCGAGCTGCGCCAGGAACACGTCCGGGCGGCGCTCGTCCTTGGGTTCGATCTGCTGGGCCTTCAACTGGAGGATGACGCGCTCCACGCCGATGCCGAAACCGCAGGCGGGCGTCGGGCGGCCGCCGAGCTGTTCCACGAGGTTGTCGTAGCGGCCTCCCCCGCCGAGCGCGGTCTGGCCGGCTTCGGGGCTCTCGTCCGCGAGCATGATCTCGAACACCGTGCGGTTGTAGTAATCGAAGCCGCGCACGAGGTGCGGATCGAGGACGTAGGGAACCTGCAGGTCGTCCAGGTACTCGAGCACGCGCATCAGGTGGTTCTTGCACTCCTCATCGAGGAAATCGACGATGTGCGGCGCGGCTTCCTTGATCGGCTGGCAGGACGCTTCCTTGCAGTCGAGCAGGCGCAGCGGGTTCTTGGCGAGCCGGCGCTTGCAGTCCTCGCACAGCTGGCTGCGCTTGGTGCGGTAGTACGCGGAGAGCTCCGACTGGTAGCCCTGCCGGCACTGGTTGCAGCCGAGGCTGTTGATGTGGATGGCGGTCTTGATGCCGAGCTCCTTGTAGAACAGGTACGCGAGCAGGATGACCTCGCAGTCCTGCACCGGGCTCGGATCGCCGAAGACCTCCACGCCGAACTGGTGGTGCTGGCGGAAGCGGCCGTGCTGCGGACGCTCATACCGGAACATCGGGCCCCAGTAGTAGAGCTTCACCGGCTGCGGCAGGTTGACCATGCCGTGGTTCACGTAGGCGCGGACCAGCGGCGCGGTGCCTTCGGGGCGCAGCGAGACGTTGTCGTTGCCCTTGTCGAGGAAGGAGAACATCTCTTTCTCGACGACGTCGCTCTGCTTGCCGGCGGAGCGGACGAACAGCGAGGTCTCTTCAAGGATGGGGGTGTCCAGGCGCTCGTAGCCGTAGGCGGCGGTGAGCTCCTCGACCTTCCTATATATGTGGCGCCAATAGCGCTGCTCGCTGGGGACGATGTCCCGCATGCCGCGCAGCGTCTGGGGGGTGGCGCGACCGCCGGTCGGCTTCGGTGCCTGGGCGGCCGGGTCGCCGGCCGGAGCGGAGGTCTTCTGCGGCCTCGGCTTCTTGGCGGCAGCGGCCTTCGGCTTGGCGGCAGTGGCTTTCTTGGTTTTGGTCGTCATACGGTTTGCGAGAAATGGCTAACGTTCGCGGAATTTCAACTTATTTTAGGGCCTCCGGGCTCTCCGAGAAGACCTTCATCTTCTCTGGCGGCCAGCCCCGGAACCAGACCCGGCCGACGATGAACGAACGGGGTACGGGGCCGAACGAGCGGGAGTCGAGGCTCGCTCCGCGGTTGTCTCCCATCAGGAAGTACTCGTCGGCGGTGAGCTGCACGTCGCGCTCCCCTCCCGTGTAGATGGGTCCGAGGTACGACTTCTCATCGAGGACCTTCCCGTCGGGGTATTGCGTGTTGTAGATCCAGACCTGTCCGCCCGTGACCTTCACGCGCTCGCCCGGCAGGCCGACGATCCGCTTGATGAAGTACTGGCGGGGGTCGTTCGGGTAGCGGAAGACGACGATCTGGCCGCGCTCCGGCTCGTGCAGGCGGTAGCCGAGCTCGTCGATGATGAGGTACTCGTGATCGTAGAAGTTCGGCTCCATCGAGGCGCCCTTCACGTAGAAGGGCTGGATGAGGAAGTACCTGACCGGAACGATGATCGCGAGCGAGATGATCACGACATGAAGAAGCTCTCCGGCGAAATCGAGGGTGCGGGAGAGCAGCGTCGGTTTGCGGGCCTCCGACGGCTCCTGCTGCGGTAAGCCCGAGGACGGCATTTCGTCTGACATGATGGGAGTGGCAAAGGGATCAGGACCTTCCCTCAGGCTCGAGCGTGCTCGGGCATGCGGGGTGGTGGACGTTGGTGGGATCGAACCACCGACCTCTGTCGTGTGAGGACAGCGCTCTAACCAGCTGAGCTAAACGTCCGTGGTTCCGGAAAGGTCCGGCGCGAGGAGAATAAGGCGACTTTCGCGCACAGTACAGCCAAGATAGCACGCCGGAACGGTCTTGCCAAGCCTTCGGTCCTTAAGCTCAGGAACCATCCCCAGACGGGTTGCGTTTTCAGGCCAAATCCGTATCATGAAGGGGCACGACAGCTCTTACGCGTCGCCCCGGACACCCAAACGTGTGAAAGTGAACCTCCTGTCCGCCGACAAGCACGTCACGGCCGAACCCCGCACCGGTGCCTCCCCGGTGAAGTTTTTTTTATCGCCGCTCCTGACGTTCGCCATCTTCGTCTCCTCCTTCGTGTACGGCAGGATGACGCTCTCGCAGTCCTCGACCTTCTCGTTCGACGAGCTCGACAACATCCCGATCATCGGGCAGATGCGGCATCTCATGAGCAGCCCCGACCGCAAGCTCGCGGGCGAGCAGAACGACCGCATCAACATCCTGCTGCTCGGCATGGGCGGCGAAGGTCATGAGGGGCCGTTCCTGACCGATACCATCATGGTCGCGAGCGTGAAGCCCGGGACCAACAAGGTGGCGCTGCTCTCCATCCCCCGCGACCTCATCGTGCCGCTGCCGAAGTTCGGCTGGCGCAAGATCAATTCGGCGAACGCGTTCGGGGAGCTCCAGCAGTCGGGCCGCGGCGCGGACTTCTCGCGCACGACCATCGAGGGATTGCTCGGCGTCGACATCCCCTACTTCGTCCGCATCGACTTCGAGGGGTTCAAGAGCGTCATCGATTCCGTCGGCGGCATTGACGTCTACGTCGAGAGGAACTTCACGGACTACACTTATCCTACGCGGAACTACGGCATCCAGATGGTGTCGTTCAAGAAGGGCTGGCAGCACCTTTCGGGCGAGGAGGCGCTCAAGTTCGCCCGCTCGCGCCACGGCACGAACGGCGAGGGCTCGGACTTCGCGCGCGCCCAGCGGCAGCAGAAGGTGATCACCGCGCTCAAGGACAAGCTGCTGTCCGCGGACACGTTCAAGAACCCGGCGACCATCGCGAACACCATGGCCGCGCTGCAGTCGAACATCTCGACGAACCTTCAGCTCGGCGAGATCCTGCGGCTCGCGAAGATGGCGCAGAAGGTCGACCGGCTCGACATCATGCACAAGATCATCGACAACGGCCCCGATTCGCCGCTCACGGACGCGAACCTTGGCGGCGCGTACGTGCTGGTGCCGAAGAACGACGACTGGAACGGCCTGCGCGAGATCGCGGCGAACGTCTTCGACCTCGCGAAGCCCGACACGTCGTCCCCCGTCCCGCCGCCGCCGTCCGCGCAGACGCCCGCCGAGAAGGCGCGCGTGGAGATCCAGAACGGCACCGGCAAGAGCGGGCAGGCGCGCATCACCGCGACGACGCTCTCGAACGCCGGCTTCCAGATCGTGAAGATCGGCAACGCGGACTCGTTCGGGTATCCGGAGTCGGTGGTCTACGACCTCACCAAAGGGAAGAAAGACGAGCAGCTTGAGAAGCTCAAATCCGCGCTGAACGCCAAGGTCGCCAGGAAGGTGCCGAGCACGCTCGCGGACGTCGATCGCGCGGGCATCGATTTCGTCGTCATCATCGGCAAGAACGCGCTGAACGGAGGCTAAGGAGGGTCTGCGGACCCGTGAACCAATCTTTATGGACCAACGCCATCTCGCCACGCCCGCCGTCGCCATCGTCGGCCGGACCAACGTAGGAAAATCCACGCTCTTCAACCGTCTCCTCGAGACGAGGAAGGCGATCACGTCGCCGGTGCCGGGAACGACGCACGACATCAATTTCGGGCATTGCCACTGGCGCGACAAGATCCTGACGGTCATCGACACCGCCGGGCTCGACCTCACGTCGAAGGACGCGACCGCGGAGAGCCTGACGCGGCAAGCGAAGCTCGCCATGACCAAGGCGGACATGATCGTGTTCGTGGTCGACGCGGTCTCGGGACTGAACCCGCAGGACCGCGCCTTCGCCAGGCATCTGCAGAAATCGAAGAAGCGCGTGCTGCTCGTCGCCAACAAGGCGGACAACCCCGGCAAGCGCAGGAACGCCGACGACCCCGAATGGCTGAAGCTCGGCTTCGGCGCGCCAATGGCGCTCTCCGCCGCGAACGGCACGGGCGTTGGCGACATGCTCGACAAGGTGCTGGAGATCCTCCATGACGAGAAGCGCGACGCGATCGAACTGCCGGAGATCGACGTGCGCGTAGCCATCATCGGCCGGCCGAACGTCGGCAAGTCGTCGCTCCTGAACGCGCTCGCCGGCGAGGACCGCGTCATCGTGAGCGAGGTGCCGCACACCACCAAGGAGCCGCAGGATACGCTGCTCTCCTGGGAGGACGACAAGGGCGCGAAGAAGAACCTGCTGCTCATCGACACCGTCGGCATCCGCAAGAAGGCCAAGGTCGCGCCGGGCATCGAGAAGATCGGCGTGCACATGACGCTCGAGGAACTGAAGCGCGCGGACGTGATGTTCCTGCTCATCGACGCGGAGGCTGGCGTGGAGCTCCAGGAGAAGAAGCTCGCGGGCCTCGCGGAGGAATACAAGACCGCCGTGCTCATCGTCGTGAACAAATGGGACCTGGCGGAGGAGAAGAAGCTGGGCAAGACCGACGACTACGTGCAGTACGTGCTCGGCCAACTCCCCTTCTTCGCCTGGGCGCCGGTGACGTTCATCTCGGCGAAGAACGGCGCCAAGGTCGGCCGCCTGCTCGGGCTCGCCGCCGAGCTCGCCGCGCAGCGCGACCGCACCATCGACCAGGCGGAGATCGACACCTTCGTGGAGAAGCTGAAGAAGCAGCACCACGCGTACTTCGCGAAGGGCGGCGACCGTTTCGGCAAGAAGGGCAACCGGCCGAAGGTCTACGGCATCACGCAGACCGGCACGAAGCCGCCGGAGTTCATGGTCGTGGTCCACGACAAGGAGACGCTGAACAAGGGCTTCCTGAGCTTCATCGAGAACCGCATCCGCGAGGAGTTCGGCTTCGAGGGGACGCCTTTGCGGGTGTTGGCGCGCGAGATCGACTAAGAAAGCACGGGGCACGGAGCCAAGAGCGCAAAGTTATGAAGCTCATCGTCGGGTTGGGCAATCCGGGGCCGAAGTACGAACGGACGCGGCATAACGCCGGGTTCCGCGCGGTGCGCGCCTTCCACACGCTGCACATCGAGGAGCTCGACGGCTGGAAAGGCAAGTTCAGCGCGGAACTTTCGGAAGGCCGCGTCAGCGAAGAGAAGATCGCGCTGCTCCTGCCGCAGACGTTCATGAACCTGTCGGGCGACGCGGTGATCCAGGCGGTGCAGTTCTGGCACATCGAGCCGAAGGACGTCGTGCTGGTCTATGACGAGCTCGACATCCCGCTCGGCAACGTCCGCATCAGGCCGGGAGGCTCAGCGGGAGGGCACAACGGAGTGAAGTCGGTGCTCGAGCGACTCGGGACGCAGGACGTGCCGCGCATCAGGATCGGCATCGGCACCGAGCGGGCGGCCACGGTCCCGGCCGAGGACTACGTGCTCGAACGGTTCAACGAAGAAGAAGAACAGGCGATCGCAGGCGCCATCGACACGGCCGCGAAGGCCATCGAGACGTTCATCGCCGAAGGCATCGAAAAGGCGGCCACGACCTACGGAAAATAAGGCGAATGAAGGGGGCCTTCCGGGGCCCTCTTTATATATAGAAGAGCGGCCGCGCTTGACAGGGCGGCGGGGGCGCGTCTATAGTCCGGCCCCATGGACGCCAGACGCGACCATAAGGCTACGGAGGACATCGCCGCCATCCCCCTGGATGACGAGCGGTACCCTCCCCTGCTGCGCGAGATCCATCACGCGCCGCCCGTCCTGTACGTGCGCGGGAACATCGCCGCGCTCCGCCATCCGCTGCCCGTCGCCGTCGTCGGCACGCGCAAGATGACGGCGTACGGTTCCGCGGCGACCAGGACGATCGTCGGTCCCGCGGCCGCCGCGGGCGCGGCCATCGTGAGCGGGCTCGCCCTCGGCATCGACGCTGCCGCCCACGAGGCGGCGCTGCGCTCGGGCGGGACGACCGTCGCGGTGCTCGCCGGCGGCGTGGACGCGCCGAGCGTGGGCCCGAGGACGAACGCCGCGCTCGCCGAGCGCATCGTCGCGTCAGGCGGCGCGCTCGTCTCGGAGCGGCCGCCCGGCTCCGCGCCGTCGAAGATCGCCTTCCCGCTGCGGAACCGCATCATCGCGGGCATGTCGCGCGGCACGCTCGTCATCGAGGCGGCCGCGAAGTCCGGCTCGCTCATCACCGCTTATCTGGCGCTCGAGGACGGCCGCGACGTCTTCGCGGTGCCGGGGCCGATCTTCTCGCCGCTCTCGGCGGGCGCGAACGGCTTCATCCGCCGCGGGGCCGCGCTCGTGACCTGCGCCGATGAACTGCTCTCGTATTACGGGCTCGGCGCGGAGGAACGAAAGGCGCGGGCGGCGCGCACGGAGGCCGAAAGAACGGTGCTCCGCGCGCTCGCGGAAGGGCCGCTCGGCGCCGACGGGATCGTCGCCGCGACGGGCCTCGACGTGCGCTCCGCGCTCGCCGCGCTGACCTCGCTGACGCTCGCCGGAGCGGTCGCGGAAGAGCGCGGCGCGTACCTCAAGAATTGACAGCCGCTCCGTACGGCGGCTACGCTGTGAACACTTTGCTTCAAGACCACATGCCTCGCACGACCAAGAAGAAAACCGACGCGCCCGCGAAGGGCGGTAAGGGCGGACGTTCGCTCGTCATCGTCGAGTCGCCGACCAAGGCGAAGACGATCGCCAAGTTCCTGGGAAAGGACTTCATCGTCCTCTCCTCGTTCGGGCACGTCCGCGACCTTCCCAAGAACGACATCGGCGTCGACGTCGAGCACGACTTCACGCCCAAATACATCGTCCCGCTGAAATCCAAGAAGATCGTCAGCGAGATCAAGAAGGCGGCCGCCAAGGCCGACGCCGTCTACTTCGCGTCGGACGAAGACCGCGAAGGGGAGGCCATTTCCTGGCACCTGCTCGAGCTCCTCGACCTCGACGCGAGCAAGGTCAAGCGCATCACCTTCCATGAGATCACCGAGGAGGCCATCAAGGCCGCCCTCGAGCACCCGCGCGAGCTCGACACCAGGCTCGTGGACGCGCAGCAGGCGCGCCGCGTGCTCGACCGCCTCGTCGGCTACGAACTCTCCCCTTTCCTGTGGCGCAAGGTCGCCCGCGGCCTCTCGGCCGGGCGCGTGCAGTCCGTCATCGTGCGCCTCATCGTCGAGCGAGAGCGCGAGATCGAGAAGTTCGTGCCCCAGGAATACTGGTCCATCGAAGCCATGCTCGCGAAGGACCCCGGCGACGCCGCCTTCCTGTCGCGCCTCGTGAAGCGCGACGGCGAGACGCTCGACAAGTTCGCCCTCGCCAAGCAGGACGACGCCGACAAGGTCGTGAAGGACCTCGAGGGCGCGAAGTGGGTCGTGGAATCGGCCGAACGGAAGACCGTCCACCGCAGCCCGCTCCCCCCGTTCACCACCTCGACGCTGCAGCAGGAGGCCAACAACCGCCTCGGCTACTCCGCGAAGCAGACCATGATGATCGCGCAGCAGCTGTACGAAGGCGTGGACCTCGGCGAGGCCGGTTCCACCGGTCTCATCACCTACATGCGCACGGACTCGGTCAACCTGTCCGAGAAGTTCCTGTCGGAAGCGCGCGAATGGCTCGGCAAGCACGCCGGCAAGGACGCGCTGCCCGAGGAACCGCGCCGCTACAAGACCAAGTCCAAGGGCGCGCAGGAAGCGCACGAGGCCGTCCGCCCGACGAGCGTCTTCCGCGACCCCGCGGAGGTGGCGAAGTTCCTCGACGACCGCCAGTTCAAGCTCTACACCCTCATCTGGCAGCGCGCGGTCGCTTCGCAGATGGCCGACGCGGAGATGATGACCGTCACCATCAACGTGGACGCGACCGGCAACGGCCCGCGCTACACGTTCCGCGCCACGGGCTCGACCATCGTGAAGAAGGGCTTCCTCGAGGTGTACGACACCGACACGAAGGAGACGCTCCTGCCGGAGCTGAACGAGAAGGACGCGCTCGCCGCGGAGTCCGTCACGCCGAAGCAGCACTTCACCGAGCCGCCGCCCCGCTACACGGAAGCTTCGCTCGTGAAGATGCTCGAAGAGAACGGCATCGGCCGCCCGTCGACCTACGCGCCGACCATCAGCACCGTCGTCGAGCGCGGCTACGTCGAGAAGGACGGCCGCAAGCTCAAGCCGACCGAGCTCGCCGGGCACGTCAACGACCTGCTCGTGGCCCATTTCCCCGACATCGTCGACACCGGCTTCACCGCGAGCATGGAAGAGAACCTCGACGCCATCGCGGAGGGCGGCAAGCAGTGGGTGCCGGTCATCCGCGACTTCTACGGCCCCTTCAAGAAGAACCTCACCGAGAAGGACAAAGAGGTCTCGAAGAAGGCGCTCACCGAGACCACCGACGAGGTCTGCGAGAAATGCGGCAAGCCGATGATCATCAAGTTCGGCCGCTTCGGGAAGTTCATGGCCTGCACCGGGTTCCCCGAATGCCGCAACACCAAGCCGATCCCCGGTTCCGAGCCGCCCGGCGGCGCGGCGCCCATCGACGAGAAGTGCGCGACCTGCGGCGCGCCCATGATGGTGAAACGCGGGAGGTTCGGCGAGTTCCTCAGCTGCTCGCGCTACCCCGAATGCAAGACCGTGAAGCCGCTGCAGAAGAAGGTCGGCGTGAAGTGCCCTTCCTGCCGCGAAGGCGACATCATCGAGAAGAAGACCCGCCGCGGCAAGACGTTCTACGCCTGCTCGCGCTACCCGGCCTGCACGTTCGCGCTGTGGTCGCGCCCGAACGGCGAGATCTGCCCCAAATGCTCGAGCCTGGTCGTCTTCGCCAAAGCCGACATGGTCCGGTGCTCGAACAAGGAATGCGACTTCGAGCGGCAGGTGGAGAAGGCAGCTTAGAGTCGAAAGTCGAGAGTCCAGAGACGAAAGACCGGCCGCTTGGCCGGTTTTTCTTCGGCCGCTCGGTTCTTTCCGCCTTGCCAAAATCGCCGGGAAAAGTAGTGTACTATGGTGCTATGGAAGCCCGGATAGACAACCTGCTCGCGAGCATCCGCAAGTACAACCCCAAGGCCGACACCGACATGGTCCGGCTGGCCTTCGAGTTCGCCGACAACGCGCACCGCGGGCAATTGCGATCGTCCGGCGAGCCCTACATCATCCACCCCGTGAAGGCCGCGGAGATCCTGGCGGAGATGCGCCTGCCCACGCCTATCATCATCGCCGGGCTCCTGCACGACGTGCCGGAGGACACCAGCGTGACGCTCGGCGACATCCGCAAGAACTTCGGGGACGACGTCGCGGGCATCGTGGCGGGCATCACCAAGCTCGGCAAGATCAAATACCGCGGCATCGACCGGTACATCGAGAACCTGCGCAAGATGTTCCTGGCGATGGCCTCGGACGTCCGCGTCATCCTGGTGAAGTTCGCCGACCGCATCCACAACCTCGAGACGCTCGACGCGCTGCCGCCGAACAAACGGCTCCGCATCGCGCTCGAGTCGCTCGAGATCTACGCGCCCATCGCGAACCGGCTCGGCATGAACGAGATGCGCACGCGCCTTGAGGACCTGTCCTTCCGGCACGCCATGCCCAAGGAGTACGAATGGGTGAAGAGCCTCGCTGCCTCGACCATCTCCGTGAAGAAGAGCTACATCGACCGGGTACGCGAGATCGTGAAACACGACCTTGCGAAGGCCAACGTCCCCTTCATCGACATCCAGGGCCGCGTGAAGCATCTCTACAGCCTGTACCAGAAGCTCCTCAAGCACGAGCGCGACATCGTGCAGATCCACGACCTCGTGGCGCTGCGCATCATCGTGCCGAACGTCGGCGACTGCTATGCGACGCTCGGCATCATCCACCAGCGCTGGAAGCCGCTCAAGGGCCGCATCAAGGACTACATCTCGCAGCCCAAGCCGAACGGCTACCAGTCGCTCCACACGACCGTCTTCTGCGAGTCCGGCGAGATCGTCGAGTTCCAGATCCGCACGCAGGACATGCACGACGCCGCGGAGCGCGGCATCGCGGCGCACTGGCACTACGACGAGGAGGGCAAGCGCCCGTCGCTCATCGACGCCGACCAGCTGCAGTGGGTGCGCGAGCTCGCCGAGCATTCGCGCCACGTAAAGGACAAGGCCGCGTACATCGAGTCGCTCGAGTCGATGAAGATCGACGTCTTCCAGAACCGCATCTTCGTGTTCACGCCGAAGGGCGACGTCATCGACCTGCCGGAGGGCGCGACTCCCGTGGACTTCGCCTACGCCATCCACACGCACATCGGCAACACCTGCGTGGGCGCGAGGGTCAACGACCAGATCGTGAGCCTCGATTCCAAACTGTCGTCGGGCGACTTCTGCGAGATCATCGTCGACAAGAACCGGAAGAGCCCGAACCCGGACTGGACGTCGTTCGTGAAGACGGGCCATGCGCGCTCGCACATCCGCTCGCTCACCAAGACGAAGCTCAACCAGTGGATCAAGGACCTGGCGCCGGAGGACGGCGCGCCCGCCAAGGGCGGTTCTTCGGCCGGCGGGAAGAAAGCGGCGCCGGAACCGCCGAAGCCCACGTCGAAGAAGCGGCCCAAAAAACAATCAAAGGGAGAATGAGACCGAAAACCCCGCCTTGCGGCGGGGTTTTTGATGTCGGGATATCACTGGGAAAGCCTGCGCAGCAGTTCGCCGTACTCCTCGTCGGAGTAGAACGACACGATGAAGGCCCCCTTGCCGCCGCGCTTCTTGATCTCGACGCGCGTGCCGAGCGCGTTGCGGAGGGTTTCCTCCGCGCCGAGGATGGCGGGGTCCTTCTTCGCGGCGACGCCGTTCTCGCGGCGCACGCCGGCCTCGACGTCGCGCGTGGAAAGGTGGCCGGCCACGAGCTTGCGGAAGAAGGCGATGCGGCTGGCATCGTCGGGAAGCGCGAGCATGGCGCGCGCGCTGCCGGCCGGCACCACGCCGGCGGCGATGGCGTCGCGGATCTCCTCGGGCAGGCCCAGGAGCCGGAGCATGTTCGCGACCGTAGAGCGGGCCTTGCCGACCTTCTGCGCCACGATCTCCTGCGTCAGGCCGAACTCCCCCATCAGGCGGTCGTAGGCGCGCGCCTCTTCCATCGGGTTGAGGTCCTCGCGCTGGATGTTCTCGATGAGGGCCAGGACGAGCTTGTCCTTGGAGTCGGCGTTGTTGCGGACGGTGACCGGTACCGTGGACAGGCCGAGCATCTTGGCCGCGCGGAAGCGGCGCTCGCCGGCGATGAGCTCATAGCCGCCGCCGGGACGGGCGGAGACCGTGAGCGGCTGGATGATGCCGTGCTCGCGGATGGAATTCATGAGGTCCTCGAGCTCCTGGTGCCGGAACACGGCGCGGGGCTGCTCGGGGTTGGCGCTGATGGCGGAAATGGGAACGTTCAGGACGCCCGTGCCGCGCACGACGCCGTCGTCCTCGCGGACGGCGGTGGCCGCCTGCGGCTGCGCCGATGCGGGAGCGGACGCGGGCCGCTGCGGGATGAGCGCGCCAAGTCCCCTGCCGAGGCCGGAAAGCTTCTTCGACATACTCACAACGCGGTTTCGAGTTCGATGATCTCCTTCGCGAGGCTCTCGTAGGCGCGGGCGCCCTTCGACCAGGCGTCGTACTGCGAGATCGGCTTGCCGAAGCTGGGGGCCTCGGCGAGGCGGACGTTCCTGGGGATGACGGACTGGAAGATCTTCTTGGGGAAGAACTTCTGCAGCTCGGCCATGACGTCGGCGGACAGCTTGTTGCGGCCGTCGAACATGGTCAGGACCGCGCCCATGACCTCGAGGTTCGGATGCAGGCTGCCTTTGACCAGGTCGATCGTGCCGAGCAGCTGGCTCAGGCCTTCGAGCGCGTAGTATTCCGCCTGGACCGGGATGAGCACGCGCTCGGCGGCGACGAGGCCGTTGATGGTCAGGAGGCCGAGCGACGGCGGACAGTCGATGATGATGTAGTCGTAGCCGGTGCGGACCTCCATGAGGGCCTCGGCGAGGCGGTGCTCGCGGCGTTCCATGTCGACGAGCTCGACGGCGGCGCCGGCGAGCGAGGCGGTCGCCGGGGCGACGCGGAGTCCCTCGACCTCGCTCTGCACCACGATGTCGCGGATGGGATGCGCGCCGAGGATCGCTTCGTACACGCCCTTCTCGAGCGAACGATGGTCGATGCCGAGGCCGGAGGTCGCGTTGGCCTGCGGGTCGAGGTCGACCAGCAGCACGAACTTGCCGTGCGCGGCCAAGTACGAGCCGAGGTTCACGGCCGTCGTGGTCTTGCCGACGCCGCCCTTCTGGTTGACGACCGCGATGATGGAGGCCATAACACAGGCACTTTACCTTACCCGGCGCGACTTTGACAAGGTGCGGGTGCGGGGCTATTATTCGCATGAATAAGCGGAAAATCGACCAGCCGGAGTGGCGAAATGGCAGACGCACACGACTCAAAATCGTGCGACCGCAAGGTCATGAGGGTTCGAGTCCCTCCTCCGGCACCAAAGAAAGGCCCCGCCATTTGGCGGGGTTTTTCTTTGGTTGCCAGGCGGGACTCGAACGGGTCAGCAACGAGGCCAAGTGCGCCGTCGAGCGCGTGAGAGCCGAGTGCCGGCGGAGTGAATGTCTTCACTCCGCGGCTGACCCTGTGCAAGGCCCGCCACATTCGGTGGCGAGCCGTGAAAAGTCCGTACTCCGGCACCAAACAGAGCCGCTCCATCCTTGGATGGGGCGGCTCTGTTTTTGCGGCCGGTCGCCGAGGGCCGGTCAGGCTCCGGCACTGATCTTCGCGAACGCGGCGAACATCGCCGTGAAGGCCGCGGTCATGAGGACGGGCGCGACGTCCGAAAGCAGGTTCCTCTTGTTCGGCCTGAACCGCTTGAGCAGCAGCGAGTTGCTGATGACCGAAACGGAACTGAAGACCATGGCGAGACCCGCGAGCTCCGGCCGCAGGACGATGCCGAGCGGCGCGAAGACGCGCGCGGCCACGGGGATGCCGATGACGTTGTAGAACATCGAGAAGAACATGTTCTGCCGGACCTTGGCCATCGTCTTCCGGCTCAGCCGGATGGCGTTCACCACGTCGCGCAGGTCGTTCTTGATGATGACGATGCCGCCGGTCTCCATGGCGACGTCCGTGCCGCCGCCCATGGCGATGCCGATGTCGGCCTGCGCCAGCGCGGGGCTGTCGTTGATGCCGTCGCCGACCATGGCGACCTTGAGTCCGCTCTCCTGGAGCTTGCGGACTTCGTGCGCCTTGTCCTGCGGCAGCACTTCGGCGAGCACGTTCGTGATGCCCACCTGCTTCGCGATGGCGTCGGCCGTGCGCTTGTTGTCGCCCGTGATCATCCAGACAGCGATGCCCATCTTCTGCAGCGTCCGTACCGCCTCGAGCGTCGTTCCCTTGAGCGTGTCCGCCGCCGCCACGATGCCGACGATCCGTTCCTTGGTGGCGAGCATCATCGCGGTCTTCCCCGCCTCCTCGAGGCGCTGGAGCTTCCGTTCGACGCGCGACACGTCATGGCCGATGCTGGCCATGAGCTTGCGGTTGCCGAGGTAGAACTCCTCGCCGCCGATGGCGCCGGCGACGCCGTGCCCGGGGATCGCCCGGAAACCTTCAGGCTCCGACATCGGCGCGTTCTCCTCGACGGCATAGGCGTAGATGCTTTCCGCCAGCGGGTGTTCCGACGAGCGTTCGAGGCTGCCCGCGATGGAGATGACGTCGTCCTCGTCGAGCTCCGACAGCGACACGACGTCGGTGACCTCGGGCTTGCCCTTCGTGAGCGTGCCGGTCTTGTCGAAGACGACCGCCTGCACCTTCGACGCGGCCTCGAGCGGCTCGCCGCCCTTGATGAGGATGCCGTGCTCGGCTCCCTTGCCGGTGCCGACCATCACCGCCGTCGGCGTGCCCAGGCCGAGGGCGCAGGGACAGGCGATGACGATGACCGACACGAAGGCGAGCAGCGCGAACGTGAGCGGCGCGCCGAGGATGAAGTACCAGACGGCGAACGTCGCCGCGGCGATGCCGATGACCGCCGGCACGAACCAGGCGGAGATGCGGTCGGCCACGGCCTGGATCGGCGCCTTGGAGCCCTGCGCGTCCTCGATGAGCCTGATGATCTGCGCGAGCGCCGTCTCCGAGCCGACCTTGGTCGCCCGGAACTCGAAGCTGCCGTTCTTATTGATGGTCGAACCGATCACCTGGTCGCCCTCCTTCTTCTCCACGGGGATGCTCTCTCCGGTGAGCATGGCCTCGTCGACCGAGGAGAAGCCCTTGGTGACGACGCCGTCGACCGGGACCTTCTCGCCCGGACGAACGACGACGATATCGCCTTCGATCACCCGATCGATCGGGACATCGAGCGTCGCGCCGCCGCGGACCACGCGCGCGGTCTTCGCTTGCAGGCCCATGAGCTTCTCGATGGCGGCGCTGGTCCTCCCCTTCGCCTTTGCCTCGAGCCACTTGCCCATGAGCACGAAGGTCACGAGGAAGACGCCGATCTCGAAGTAGAGGTCGGGGATCTTCGCGCCCATCGGCGCCCAGACCGTGCCGCTCGCGGCGACGTAGCGGACGAACTCGTACAGGCTGTAGAAGAACGCCGTGCTCGTGCCGATGGCGATGAGGCTGTCCATGTTGGACGTCCGCATCTTCAGGCTCGACCACATGCCCTTGTAGAAGCCGGCGCCGAGGATGAACTGCACCGGCAGCGCGAGCATGAGCGAGACGAAGCCCATGCGCGGCAAGACGGCCTCCCTGAACGGCATCCAGGAGAAGAAATCGAGCAGCATGAAGTACGCGAGCGGGATGCTGAAGAAGAGACCGACGAGGAACTTGTTCCGGTACGCGCGGGTCTCCTCCGCCCGCTTCTTGCGCTCCGTTTCCTGGTCTTTGCGGTCGGCGATCTCGGCTCGGTAGCCGGCCGCCTTGACCGCCGCCCTGATCCGCTCCTCGTCCACGGAGGACGCGTCGAAGATCACGCGGGCCTTCTCCGCGCCGAAATTGACATTGGCTTCCTTCACGCCGGGGAGCTTCTTCACTTTGCGCTCGATGAGCCCGGCGCAGCTCGCGCAATGCATGCCGTAGATGGCGAAGGTGGCTCGCACCTCGCCGCGGGCGACGGCCTTGGGCTCGCTCACCGCCGCCGGCGCCGCGTTCGCGGCCGGAACGGACGGACGATCGGGAACGGCGGTCCGCTCGAGCAGCGCGCCGATCGGCAGCGCCTTCTGCAGCATGGCGGCGAGCGCCTCCGCGTCCTTGGCGCCTTCAGGGAACTCGAACGAGCCGGAGCGCGAGGCGCGGACCTTGCCGTCGAACCGCGGCAGGCCGTCCGGCCCCGTCACGACCGTGCCTTCGGCTTCGATGTCGCTCCGCATGCGGTACGTGAACGCGGTCGCGGTCTTCGAGGGCTTGAGTTCGACCGCCGTTTCGGGCGGCAGCAGATCGGCGGTGACGTCAGGTCGTTCATCGCTCATACGACGGTGACCTTGTAGTCGCCGAGACCCTCGATCTCCTTGACCAGGTCGCTAAGGACGAAACGTTCGTCGTGTTCGATGACGCCTTGGCCCTTGCCGATGTCGACGACGCAGGACTTCACGCCGGGCGTCTCGCCGGCGACGTCCTCGATGAGGGCTTTGCAGGATGCGCAATGCATCCCGTCGATCTTGATGGTGGTCGTGGTCATAGGAAGATCAAGGCACGACGTTCATCGTTCCGCGGAACATGCCCATGGAACAGCTGAAGACGTACGAGCCGGGTTTCGGAGGATCGAATTCGATGACGTTAAGCCCGGACTGGAGCAGCTTGCTGAAGCCGAGGCTGCGCGACTGGAGCACCGAGATACAGCCGGCGACGTTGATGCCGTTCACCTCCCAGCGCACGGGGATGCCGGCCTTCACGGTCAGCACGTCCGGATCATACGCGCCGCCCGGACCCCCGACGTCCATCTTGATGACCTGTTTGCCCTGGACCACGGGCGGAAGATCGGCCGCGGGCCGTTGCGCCGCGACGGCGTTCCTGCCCGGTCCGAGATCGGGGAGCGACAGCGGATGTCCCGCGACGGTGAACCCGTTCTGGACGTTCCAGAGGCCGATCATGATGACCGCAGCGGCAGAGAACTGCGTGAAGAGCGCGCCCGCCTTCCCCTTGAGCGAGCTCGACGCCATGCCGAGCGCCAGCAGCGCCGGCGCGGTGCCGAGGGCGAAGCCGCCGAGCGCCATCGCGCCCGTGGCGAAGCTGCCGGTCGTGAGCGCGTAGAGCTGGAGCGCCTGCGTGAACCCGCACGGCAGGAAGAACGTGCCGCCGCCGAGGAAGAACGGCGCGGCCCAGTGCTGTCTCCCCTCCTCGTCCATGATGCGATGCGACAGCGACTTCGGCATCCCGGGCATGAGGTCCTTGAGCCACGGCGGGGCGAGCTTCAGCATGTCGAGGCCGAGCACGATCATGACGACCGCCGCGAAGACGGTGATGACGCCGTTCATGGGCGGCGAAGGCGTGAAGGCCTTGCCGACGACGCCGATGACGCCGCCGAGGACCGCGTAGGAGGCCACGCGGCCGAACGTGAACAGCAGGACGGGCCGCGACTTCTCTCCCCAGGTCTCGCCGCCGTACTTCTCCCGGAACTTCGCCGCGCAGGAGAGCAGGAGCCCGCCGGATACCGCGACGCAGGACGACGCGCCGGCGACGAGGCCGATCATGACCGCGCCGAGGAACCCCGTCTTGCCGCCGATGGCGAACCCTTTCGCCCCGAGGCCGAGCTTGGCGAGGAGCGACCCCGCGAGGAGCACCGCGCCGAACAGGCCAAGCATCCGCAGGAGCGACGGCCGGTCCTTGACCGCGAGCTGTTCCGGCGTCGCGAAACCGCGCACGTCATAGCCGTGGCCCTTGATCGCGTGACGCAAGTGCCGCAGGTCCGGCTCGCAGCCGTCCTTGCACGTGATCGACACGACGCCGCGCGCGGCGTTCGCGCTCACCGACGTGATGCCGTCGAACTTCCTGAACTTCCTTTCGATGGTGACCTCGCAGCTGTGGCAGGTCATCCCGTCGACGAGCAGGTGCCGGACGTCGCCGCGCTCCTCCGTCTCCTTCGCGGCCGGACCTTCCCCTTCGTCCTCGAGCTCGAAGCCCGCGTTCCGGAGCGCAGCCGCAAGCGCCGTCTTCGCATGGTCGTCCGCCACGTTCATCTCCGCCCTCCCCTTCCACGTTTCGACAGCCGTCACGCCTTCGATACCGGCCGCAACATCTTCGAAGGACGAGGCGTTCTCCTTTCCCAAATTCGCCACCCATACCTTCACGTGCATAGTTTCATGTTCACGGAATATAAAAACCGGGCTATGACGCGCAAAGCGCGTCCGTGCCGAAGCACGGGGCCCGGTCTAATTCCGCAACACGATGGTCGCCAAACGCTGATGCACCATGAATTTGCCCGCCCACTCCTCCCGGCGTTCCGCGACGAACTCCGCGGCCCGTTTCGTCCCGTACACGACGAGGGTCGCGGTCAGCAGGACGAAGAAGGCGGCGAGCGGCGGCACGACGTCGCGCTCCGTGCCGGCGGCGGCGAGACAATGCGAAGCGCAGTCGGTCGAGTCCGAAGGGCTTTCCGAAGGACAGCCCGCCGACATGCAATCCGCGGCCGCTCCCATCGAACCGTGCGCGGCGTGCGCGAAACCGCCCCACAACCCCGCGTGGAAAACGCTGAAAAGCAGGGCCGAGACAATGAGAGTGGTGGCGAGAATCCGCCGGGCGAGCTTCAACATATCGATTGCAATCGATAGCCTATCACGAAACGACGGGCGCGGCAAGATGCCCGTTCATACCGTCCACGGACGGCTCACTTGGTCTCGACCATTCCCGCTTTCGCGGCGGGCACGGAGACCGCCGCCGGAGCAAGTTTCGCGAGGATCGATGGCGGCAACGTATCCAGCGCGAGCGCCAGGCTGGCGCAGAGAAGGCCGATGTCGCGCACCGTGATGGCGGAGACGCCGGCGACGACGAGCACCGAAAAGATGTGCAGCGCGCCGAAGGCGGCCGCGAGCCAGGTCCAGAGGCCGGCGATGAGCATCAGCCCGACGGCGACGTCGAAGGCCCCGTTCGCGTACATCGCGGGAACGAGCCAGGGCCCGACGAGCTTCATGGCCCACGGTTGCATGATCGAACCCCACGCCAGGGGGTCCATGAAGATGTAGACGCCTATGCCGACGAACGTAAGGCCCAGGCCGACCCTCAGGAGAAGGCGCGATTTTTTCTGGATGTCCATGCCTTCATGATAGCACGAGACGTGAGTTTTTTCTAAAAGAAATCCGGCCCTTTTCGGGGGCCGGTCAGAAGGCGGACGACAGCAGCGAGCGGATCCAGGTCACCGCGCCGAGGTAGATGGAGATCCAGATGAGCGTGCCGGTGGCGGTCGAGACGAAGCCGTACAGCCAGGCCTTGCGTTCGGGCAGGGCCAGGAAGCGGATCACGACCGCGGCGAGGAAAGGGCTCACGAGCACCGAGGCCGCCATGACGAAGGCGAAGGCGCCGCGTTTGCGGATCCAGGGCCAGATGCCCTTCGAGAACCGCTCCTCGTTGAACACGAGGTACTTCCTGAACCACGGGAACGAAAGGACCGCGCCGAACTGGAAGCAACCGATGCCGAAGTGCGTGGGATAGGCCCACGGTCCGAGAGCGTGCGCGAGCGCGGCGGTGCCGCCGACGGTCGCAAGATGCACGGCGATGCCCCCGACGGCGAGCACGCCATAGAGGAGCTTGGTCTTCACGTTTCGCACGGGGTTCCTCCCCTGCCATCAAAAGAACGGGCTTTCGACCATCCTTGCGCATTTCGGCTCTTCGTTCAAGGGGCGGCAGGGCAAAGAAAAAGACGGCCCTTAGCCGCCATCTTTCCACTCTCCACTTTCAACTCTCCACTTTCAAAGCACCATCTTGATGAGCAGCGTCAGCACGACGCCCTGCATGAGCAGGCCGTAGCGGAAAGGGATGTCCTTCTCGTGCCGCACGTGCTTGATGATGAAGTGATGGTTCGCCATGTGGAACCCGTGGAACCAGGACAGCTTGCGGTTGAACCAGGTGCGGCGCTTGGGCTTGATCACCTCGAAAAGGCCGACGAGCGCGTCAGGCAGGAGGCCGCCGACGATGCCCATGGCGACGTTGAGGGGCGAGAAGAAATCCTGCTTCAGGAAGAAGATGGCGATCAGGATGACCGTCGCGATGGCGTCGAGCGACACGTAGAGCAGTGCGCGGAACACCTTGTTGCCGCTCTTGTAGCCCTCGTACATGTGCTCATCCCCGTGCGGCACCATGTCCGCGAAGAAGTGGGAGATGAAGCCCAGGGAGAAGGCCGCGACCGGACTGTTCACGGCGTTGCCCGCGAGGGCCCCGACCGCTGCATGGACTGCGAGAAACATAGTTCAACCGGACTGTACCAAGGAGGGCGAAGGCTGACAAGACTACCCGCTGAGCTTAAACGGTGGAAAACTGGCCTTAATAAGGCGGAGGGCTTGATAAGCGCGAAACCCTGTGCTAAGGTGCCCTCACTACCGGGGATAAGCCAAAAATTCAGCGAAGTTATGCGGAAAAAGAAGCACAACGCCGATGAGATCAGGTTCTGCCAGTCCCGCCTGCACAAGCGGATCTATGAGTTCCGCAACGGGGAGATCTCCTTCCTGGTCAACGTGGAATGGGAAGGCGGCCGCCCCCTCAGGATGGTGGTCTGCAAGGACTGCTACGGCTGCAATGTCGGCACGCTCATCAAGGAGATCGTGATCGACAACCCGCGGGTGGCGGCGACCGCGTGATCCGAACGCCAGACAGGTCCGCTCCCCGGCGGACCTTTGGTTTCGGGAGCGCAGGGTTGCAAAGGCGGACGGTTTTTTCTACACTTCGGTCTGCTGTGGCGGCAGAGCCGCGGCGACGCAGCTATGGCGAGGTAGCTCAGTGGTAGAGCAAAGGACTCATAAGCCTTGGGTCGCGGGTTCGATCCCCGCCCTCGCTACCAAAGAAAAGCGGATCCGCTCTTGCGGGTCCGCTTTTCTTTTTCCTTATGGAATCGGTGCGGGTTCGGGCGCAGGTGCCGGAGCGGGGTCGGGAGCCGGATCCGGTGCGGGCGCTGGCGCAGGT
>DATJFD010000057.1:0-2917 GCA_035495855.1 Binatia bacterium
CAGCGCGACGGCCTGGAGATGATCGCTTCCGAGAACATCGTCTCCGCCGCCGTGCTCGAAGCGCTGGGCACGCCGCTCACGAACAAATACTCCGAAGGCTATCCCGGCCGCCGCTATTACGGGGGCAACGCTTTCGTCGACGTCATCGAGACGCTGGCCATCGAACGCGCCAAACGGCTGTTCGGCGCGGAGCACGCCAACGTCCAGCCGCACTCCGGCTCGACCGCCAACGCCGAAGCCTACTTCGCGCTCTGCGAGCTCGGCGACAAGGTCCTCGCCATGGACCTGGCGCATGGCGGGCACCTCACGCACGGCAGTTCCGTGAACTTCTCCGGCCGCTTCTACAAGATGCTCCACTACGGCGTGCGCAAGGACACGGAGCTCATCGACATGGACCAGGTGCGCGAGATCGCGCTCAAGGAACGGCCGAAGGTCATCGTCGCCGGCTTCACGGCCTATTCGCGCCACCTCGACTTCGCGGCCTTCCGCGCCGTCGCGGACGAGGCCGGCGCCTACCTCATGGTCGACATGGCGCACTTCGCCGGCCTCGTGGCGGCGAAGCTCCATCCTGACCCGGTGCCGCACGCCGACGTCGTCACTTCCACCACGCACAAGACGCTCCGCGGCCCGCGCGGCGCGATGATCCTCTCGAAGGTCGAGGACCGGCTGCGTCCTGGCGACAAGAAGAACCTCGCCCAGCGCATCGACTCCGCCGTGTTCCCCGGCATGCAGGGCGGACCGCTCGATCACGTCATCGCCGCCAAGGCGGTCGCGCTCAAGGAAGCGGCCGAGCCGTCGTTCGTCGACTACCAGCGCCGCACCATCGACAACGCCCGCGCCCTGGCGGAGGCGCTCGCGGCGGAAGGCGTGCGCATCGTGACGGGAGGCACGGACAACCATCTCGTGCTCTGCGACCTCACCCCGCTCGGGCTGGGCGGCAAGCAGGCCGAGAACGCGCTCGATGCCGTCGGCATCTGCACCAACAAGAACATGATCCCCTTCGATCCGCGCAAGCCGATGGACCCGTCGGGCCTGCGGCTCGGCACGCCGGCGCTCACCACGCGCGGCTGCGACGAAGGCGACATGTGCCTCATCGCGGCGCTCATCGGAAGGGTCCTCAAGAACCCCGACGATCCGGCGGCCAGGACGGACGTCACGCGCGCGGTGCAGGAGCTCGCGGCGCGACGGCCCATCTACCCTGACTTGAAGTAGCGGAGTTTAAAGTGGAAAGTGTGCCGGACACTGCTCTCCACTTTCCACTCTCCACTTTCCACTCCGATGAAAGCCAAGCTCATCGACGGAAAAAAGATCGCGCGGGAGATCACCGAACGGGCCAAGCGCGAATGCGCCGACCTGGGCTTCAAGCCGGGGCTCGGCGTGGTGCTCGTCGGCGACGATCCGGCGTCGCATCTCTACGTGAGCCTCAAGGAAAAGGCCTGCAGGGAGGTCGGCATCGCCTTCGAACGCGTCTTCCTCGCGCCCGACGCGCCCATCGCGCTGGTCCTGCGCGCCATCGAGAACTTCAACCGCCGCACGGAGATCGACGCCATCCTCGTCCAGCTGCCGCTGCCGCCGCATCTCGACGCGGGCACGGTCGTCGCCGCGATGGACCCCGAGAAGGACGTCGACGGCTTCCATCCCGACAACGTCGCGCGGCTGCGGAACGGCGCGCCGACCATCGTGCCGGGCCTCGCCGCGGGCATACTCGCGCTGGCCAAGGCGTCCGGCGAGCCGCTCGCCGGCAAACGCGCGCTCGTCGTCGCCAACAGCCCCGAATTCTACGCGCCGCTCGAGGTGACGCTGCGGTCCGCGGGCCTTGAGCCGTCGTACGCGAAGCCGGACGACGCCGGCGGCAGGACGCGCGAGGCCGATCTCGTCATCGTCGCGGTGGGCATCCCGGGCTGGCTCACCGGCGTCATGGTGAAGCCGGGCGCCATCGTCATCGACGTGGGGACGAACAAGGTCGACGGCAAGACCGTCGGCGACGCCGATGCCTCGGTGCTCGAGGTCGCGGGACACGTCACGCCCGTGCCGGGCGGCGTCGGCCCCGTCACCGTCGCGATGCTCGTCAAGAACGCGGTCGCGCTCGCGAAGCGCCGGCGGCTCTGAACAGGCAAAAAAGAACGGGCCCATCCGGGCCCGTTTTCGTTCATCGCCATTTCTCCAGGATGCGTATTGCTGTGGTCCCGGCCTCGTAGAGCGCGCCCGCCGACAGGACCGCGATGCTGGTGTAGGCCAGCCAGATCGGCGCGCCCAGCCGGCGTTCCTTGACCGCCTCCTTGTGCGTGACCGCGATATAGAGCAGCGCCACGAGCGCGGCGGTGATGCCGCCGAACACCGCGCCGCTGAAACTGATGATGCTGACGAAATCCTTGGCCCCGAGCAGGAAGACCCCGAACGGCGGCCCCACGGTGAGCAGCCAGCTCGCGAGCTTGCCGGTCTTGTAGTCGTAGCGGAAGGTCGACTGGAGGTTCGTGGCCACGGCGAGGAAGGCCGTCGTCACGGAAATGAAGCCGAAGACCGTGCCGACGGTCGCGATGCCCGGCCCGAGCACCAGGCGCAGGCCGGTGACCGAATCGTTGGTCGTCGCCGCGCCGGTCACGCCCCAGACGATGATGCCGAAGGCCGTCGTGAGCAGCGCGGCCGCGACCGTGCCGACGACGACGGCGGCCCGGTAATACTTGTGGTCTCCCTTGAGGATGTCCTCCATCTCGAGGATCGCCGGGAGTCCGGAGAGCGAGAACAGCACGACGCCGTACGGCAGGAACCAGTCGAGGCCGGTGACGAGCGGGAGATTGTCCGGCCGCACGTGCGGCGCCCCCAACGCGAAGATCGCGAGCATCGCGGTGATCAGGCCGATCGTCGCGAAGAAGCTGATGCGCGAGACGATGTCGAGCCCGAACCAGATGGCGCCCGC
>DATJFD010000058.1:0-12906 GCA_035495855.1 Binatia bacterium
TCATGTGTCGTCTAAGATATATTGTACGACACGATATAAGCCCATTCCAGCCCGTTCCCCCATGGCAGCCGGCGGCCATGTTGCCATGGCCGAGGGATTGAAAAAACCGGCCGACATGATAGGGTACGCGCGTTCTTTCCGAAACCGGAGCAAGAGGCATGGTCATCGTCCTGGTCCTCGCTTCGTCCGCCGCGGCGACGATCTTCGTGCTCGCCGCCGTGCGTGCAGGCGCGCGCGCACTGCCTTCGCCCCAAGACCCCGGCTGGCCGCGCCACGACGTCCCGCCCGATGAACGCACCGCCGCCCATGAGGCCGGCCACGCCATCCTGGCCTGGGTATCTCCGAACGTCTCGCGGCTGACCGCCGTCACCCTCGACGACAAGGACGGCGACGCCGTGGTGCGTTTCGACCGAAGGCCCCTCGTGACGCCCGCCGACCGGTGGGACAGCATCGTCATCGCGCTCGCGGGCATCGCCGGCGAAGGCAGGGCCTTCGGCAGCATCAAAGCCTGGGGCGCCGGCCGCGATCTGCACCGCGCGAGGCTATGGGCCGAGGAGCTGGCCGCCGCCGGCGACCCGATGGCGGCCTGGCTCTGGGAAGAGCCGCGCGCCGCGTCGACCCTCGACGTCGGCGCGATGTACAAGGACAGGCCGTCCCCTCTCGCCTGCGACGTCCTCAACAAAGGCTTCCGCCGCGCGAAGGACGTCATTGCCTTGCGCCCGGACAAGTTCGACGCGCTGCGCGCCGCGCTCCGGCAACGGCGGTCGCTCACGCACGACGAGGTCGGAGCCCTGCTCGGTCCCCGGCCATGGTCCCGCACATGATCCCCTTCCGGGGATCTTTTTTTACGAAAAAGACCCCATCGAGGGGTCAGCGGGCAAAGAGCCACGAGAGAACGAGCAGCGCGGCGGCGAGCAGGTAGAGCATGAGCGGCGCCTGCTTGTCGCGGAACCGCACCCAGGTCAAAACCTTCTCATGGCGGCGGCAGCCGCGGCAGTGGATGCGGCCGTAGCCCGCGGGGTGCGTCACCGTGTGGATGCCGCAGTCCTCGCACCAAAGCACGTAGACGGGCAGCTTGGCGCGCCAGCCCTGGCGCAGTTCCCGCCGAAGATACGCGGGGCGGCCGGTGCAACGGCTCCGATCGAAAGCGGCGGCATATGCATGCCGATACTCGTCCAGGGTACGCTCCCCTGCTTCCATTCCGCGCTCCTTTCGCGCAAAAAAGGCCTACAACTTCGTGCGATCGACCGTGAAGACGCAGCCCCTCGGATCGATGTCGAGCAGCGTCATCAGGTAACCCTGGTCGTTCCAACGGGGCGAGAGGGGCGAGAGCTTCACCTGCAGACCGTTGGCCTGGCCGACATTGCCGCCCATGAGAAGGAACGTGGCCACGAGGTTGCCGTCGGGACCGCACTCGGCGCACTTCTGCCGCTCGACGTTCACGAGCGTGACGACGAGGCCGTCATCGAATTGCGCCTGGCCCTCCGCGGGCATCACGCTGCCGCCCATGCCGATGGCCAGGCCGACCGGAACGCTGCCGTAGGACGCGGTCCGCGGCTGTCGCATCAGCTCCTGGGTGTGCGCTTCGGAACGGAGCTCTTCGGTGCGCTTGAAGCCGTAGAGCACGACGAACGTCGTGAGCGCGATCATGACGACGCCCAGGACGAGCATCAGACGGAGTTTCGTCGTCGGGGACATGGCCATAGCTATTCGAGAGAAACAAGGAACCGCAGCGGGTCCGCGGGGATACCGTGGATGCGGGCTTCGAAATGGAGGTGCGGCCCGGTGGTCAGGCGTCCCGCGCCCGGCGTGCCCGGCATGCCGCCCGAGTAGCCGATGATCTCGCCGCGCTCGACGAAGGCGTCCTCACGCGCGGTGATGCGCGAAAGATGGCCGTAGACCGTCGACACGTCGTTGTTGTGGATGATCATCACGTAGCTGTACCCCATGCCGGCGTCCTTGGCGCGTGCGATGACGCCCGCGGCCGCCGCGTGCACCGGCGAGCCCTGCGGCTGGCGGATGTCGATGCCGGGATGCTCGAAGACGTAGCGGAAGGGATATTCGGGATCATGGAACTTCGTCGAAATGCCCTTGAGCGGCGGCACCGGCCATGACAACACGGCGTCGTCCCCTTTCAGGCGGTCGGCGAGGTCAAGCTTCTGCCGCAGCGTCTTCTCGAGGTACGAGATCTCAGAATCCGCGTCGTCCTGCTCATGCTTGAGGTCGGCGAGCAGATAGCGGTACTCCAGTTCGGACGCCTTGGTCTCGATGAGGATCGATTCCTTGAGCGCACGCTGGTCCTCGAGTTCGCGGCGCGCGACCTCCATCGACCGCTTGTTGTCTTCGATGGCGAGCCGCTTGGTCTCCCGGAGCATCTTTTCCCGGCCGAGGTCGGCCTTCAGCGCCGTCAGTTTTTCGAGCGAATGCCTGACGCCCGACTGCAGTTCGGAGATCTGCCGCACCGCGTCGAAGAAATCCGCCAGCGTCCGCCGGGTGAGCAGCACGTCGAACGTGCTCTTGCGGAACTGCGCGCGATACAGCTTGCGGGCGAGCCCCCCGAGCATCACGCGCTCGCGGCCCATGCGGTCGGTCTGCTCCTTCATCTTGGCGTCGAGCACGCCCGTCTCGAGCTCGAGGCGCCGGATCTCGTCCTTCGCGATGTCGATGTCGAGCTGCGTCTTGGCCGAGCGGTTCTCGAGCAGCGCGATCTCGTCCTCGAGCGACGCGGATTCCGCCTTCTTCACCTGGATGAGGTCGCGGAAGCGGTCGGCCTGCTTGTTGAGGTCCTCGAGCTGCGCGCGCTTCTGCTTGACGTCGCCGTTGATGTCCTCGATCTGGCCCTTGATGTCCGAGACGACGCCGTCGTCGGCGGCGCGCGCCGCGAGCGGCGCGAACGAGCCGAGGGACGCCGCAAGACAAGCGGCGGCGGCCGCGATGCGGAGGCGATGCGGGTTGGGGCGGGGGTCGGTCATGGCAGCGAGGCGATGGCTTCAGCGATGCGCGCGAGCGTCCGGTCCTTGCCGAGCGCCCAGGCGACCTCGAACGGGCTCGGCGAGGCTTCGCGGCCGGTGAGCGCGACGCGCAGCGGCCACAACGATTCGGCGTTGGTCCAGCCTTTTTCCTTCACGAAGGCGAGCGTCGCGGTCTCGAGCGCCTTCAGGTCGTCGAACTCGGCGCCGAGTCCGGCGCAGAACGCGCGCAATCCTTCGAGCCTTTCTTTGGCGATCGCGGGAGTCCCCTTCTTTCCGGGAAGCATCGCGGGGTCGGCCTTGGCGTGCGGCGCGAAAAGATAGCTCGTCGCTTCGGGCAGCTCCGCGAGCGTGGTGGCGCGCCGCTGCTCGAGCGCGACGGCCTTCTCGAGGTCCGCCTTGGTGAACCGGCCGGGGCCGAGACAGGACGCGAAACCGTTGCCCTCGGGGCGCAGCACTTCGGCCTTCGCGTAGAACGGCGCCGCGCGTTCGGCGAGCTCCGCGACCGGCATCGCGCGCAGGTATTCCTTGTTGAGCCAGTCGAGCTTCTCGCGATTGAACACCGCGCCGGCCTTGTTGATCTTCTCGACCGCGAACTCCTTGGCGAGCTCGTCCTTCGGGAAGATCTCGCGGTCGGCGGACGGGTTCCAGCCCAGGAGCGCGATGAAGTTCACGAGCGCCTCCGGCAGATAGCCCTTGTCGAGATAGTCCTCCGCCGCGACGTCGCCCTGGCGTTTGGAAAGTTTCGAACGATCGGCGTTCAGGAGCAGCGGCAGATGCGCGAAAGCCGGCGCCGTCCAGCCGAAGGCGCCGTAGAGCAGGATGTGTTTCGGGGTGGACGGAAGCCACTCCTCTCCCCTGATGACGTGCGTGATGCCCATGAGATGGTCGTCAACCACGTTCGCGAGATGGTAGGTCGGGAAGCCGTCGGACTTGAGCAGCACCTGGTCGTCGATGAGCACGTTCTCGAACTCGACCGGGCCGCGGATGAGGTCTTCGAAAGAGGTCGCTCCTTGCGTCGGCACCGCGAGCCGCACCACGTGCGGCATTCCCTTGGCCAGTTCCGCCGCGACCTCTTCCTTCTTCATCACCCGGCAATGCCGATCGTACATGATCGGCAGCTTGGCCGCGCTCTGCCCGGCCTTCACCTGCTCGAGGCGCTCCGCGGTGCAGAAGCAATGATAGGCGTTGCCCGAGGCGAGCAGCTTGTCGACGTGCTCCTTGTAGATGGCGAGCCGCGCAGACTGCACGTACGGTCCGTGGTCGCCGCGCTCGGCGACGCTGCCGTCCTCGGCGAGGTAGGGACCTTCCGCCGGCACGATGCCGCAGCGTTTCAGCGTCCGGAGCAGGCTCTCGACCGCGCCTTCGACGAAACGCGTGCGGTCGGTGTCCTCGATGCGCAGGATGAACGTCCCTCCGTGATGCAGGGCGTAGAGCTCGTTATAGAGGGCGGTGCGGAGACCGCCGATATGGAGAAAGCCCGTCGGGGACGGGGCGAACCGGACGCGGACCATGCCAGCAGTGTATCAACGTTTCTGCCTTAAAGCCAGCCACGGAAAGACAGCCACGGCGGTCCAGATCCGTCTGAAACGCCAGGGCTGGACGCCGAGCCGCCAGAGCCATTCCAAGCCCGCATCCCGCATGAGCTTAGGGGCGCGCGGCACCCGTTCGGCCAGGAAATCGAAGGCTCCGCCCACGCCCATGGCCAGGCGGACGCTTGGGAACTCCTTCCGATGCGCGGTTATCCACCGCTCCTGGACCCCATGGCCGAAAGCGACGAACAGGATGTCCGGCGCGGTCTCGCGGATGCGAGCCTCGACCGCGGCATCGACGCAGGGGGTGCCATCCTCGTTCCTGCTGACCTGTCCCCCGCTCTCCGCGCCGACGACCTTGAGGCCATGATGGCGCTTTAAAAGGGCCTTGGCGGCGTCTTCCGCGACGTCGTCACGGCCTCCGAGCAGATAGACGGAAAGCCCCCTGCGCGCGGCGATGGTGGCGACGTCGCTCATGAGGTCGGTGCCGGTCACCCGCTCAGGCAGGCGTTTCCCCTTGAGCCGCGCCACGTAGACGAGGCCGATCCCGTCCGGTACGGCCAGGTCCGCGAGCCGCAGGGCCGCTTGAAAAGCCGCGTCCTTGGACGCGAGCACCAGCATTTCCGGATTGGGCGTGGTCACGAGATGGTCGCGCGGCTCATCGAGCAGCGTCTCGACCCTTGCTTTAGCCTCCTCACGGGTCACGCCATCGATGGGAACACCCAGAAGTTCTATCCTCATAGAGGCTTATCTTAGCAGAGAATTTAGAATTTAGAAATAAGAATTTAGAGCTTAACTCAGCCTTAATTCTAAATTCTAAACTCTAAATTCTCCTATCTTGACATCACCAAAGTTAGGGGTAACAATGTGGTTAGCACTCGCACTCACTGAGTGCTAATCCACAGCCATGAACCCCAACAAGTTCACGACCAAATCGCGCGAAGCCATCGAAGCCGCCCAGTCGGCGGCCATGGACCACGGCCACACGGAACTGCGCCCCATCCACCTTCTCCACGCCCTGCTCGAACAGAAGGACGGCGTGGTCGTGTCCGTGTGCAAGAAGATCGGCGCGGACGTCGACCGCCTGCGCAAGCTCGTCGCCGGTTTCATGGACGACCTGCCGACCGCCGACCAGGACGCCGAGACCGCCCAACTTTCCGCAAACCCCGTCCTCGTGAAGATCTTCCGCCAGGCGGAAAAGGAAGCGACGCGCTTCGGCGACGAGTACATCTCCACCGAACATCTGCTCCTCGGCATGCTCGCGGTCGAGAGCCGCGAGAGCGGCGCGCGCGAGCTGCTCGTCGAAGAAGGCGTCGATTACGACAAGACGCTCAAGGTGCTCGCCGAGATCCGCGGCACGCAGCGCGTCGATTCGCCCGAACCGGAACAGAAGTACCAGGCTTTGGAAAAATATTCGCGCAACCTCACCACGCTCGCGCGCCAGGAGAAGCTCGATCCGGTCATCGGCCGCGACGAGGAGATCCGCCGCGTCATGCAGGTGCTCTCGCGCCGCACCAAGAACAACCCCGTGCTCATCGGCGAGGCCGGCACCGGCAAGACCGCCATCGTCGAGGGCCTCGCCCAGCGCATCGTGCAGGGCGACGTTCCCGAATCGCTCAAGGAGAAGGACCTCGTCTCGCTCGACATCGGCGCGATGGTCGCGGGTTCGAAGTTCCGCGGCGAGTTCGAGGACCGCCTGAAGGCCGTCATCAAGGAGGTCGAGCAGTCCGCCGGCCGCATCATCCTTTTCATCGACGAGCTGCACACGCTCGTCGGCGCGGGCACGGCCGACGGCTCGTCGCTCGACGCCTCGAACATGCTCAAGCCCGCGCTCGCGCGCGGAGAGCTCCGGGCCATCGGCGCGACGACGCTCAAGGAGTTCCAGAAGCATATCGAGAAGGACCCCGCGTTCGAGCGGCGCTTCCAACCGGTGTTCGTCGCCGAGCCGTCGCCGGAGGACGCCATCGCCATCCTGCGCGGCATCAAGGAACGCTACGAACTTCACCACGGCGTGCGCATCACCGACCCGGCCATCGTCTCGGCGGTGAACCTCTCTTCGCGTTACATCCAGGACCGTTTCCTGCCGGACAAGGCCGTCGACGTCATCGACGAGGCCGCCTCGGCGCTGCGCCTGGAGATCGATTCCGAGCCCGCCGACCTCGACCGCAAGAAGCGCGACATCATGCGCCTCGAGATCGAGAAGCGCGCGCTTGCCAAAGAATCCGACAAGGATTCGAAGGCCCGGCTCAAGGAGCTCGAGCGCGAGCTGTCCGAGCTCAAGGAGGCCGCGGGCCAGCAGGAGCTCGCCTGGAAGACCGAGAAGGACGCCATCGCAGCCATCCGCAAGCAGAAGAAGGCCCTCGACAAGCTGAAGCAGGAGGCGGACATCGCCGAGCGCGCCGCCGAGCTCGAGAAGGTGTCGGAGATCCGCTACGGCAAGATCCCCGAGGCGCAGAAGGCGCTCGAGGCCGCCGAGGAGCAGCTCCGCAAGATCCAGAAGGACCACCGTTTCCTTAAGGAGGAGGTCACCGAAGAGGACATTGCGAGCGTGGTCTCTCGCTGGACCGGCATTCCCGTGAACAAGATGCTCGAGGAGGAGCAGGCCAAGCTCGCCAAGATGGAGGACGAGATCCGCAAGCGCGTCGTCGGCCAGGACGAGGCGGTCGCGGCCGTCGCCAACGCGGTGCGCCGCTCGCGCGCCGGCGTCGCGGAGGAATCGCGGCCGATCGGCTCGTTCCTGTTCCTCGGCCCGACCGGCGTCGGCAAAACGGAGCTCGCCCGTTCGCTGGCGGCACTGCTCTTCAATGACGAGAACGCCATGATCCGGCTCGACATGTCGGAGTACGGCGAGAAGCATACCGTCTCGCGCATGCTCGGCTCCCCTCCCGGCTACGTCGGCCATGAGGAAGGCGGCCAGCTCACCGAACTCGTGCGCCGCAGGCCGTACTCGGTCGTGCTCTTCGACGAGATCGAGAAGGCGCATCCCGACGTCTGGAACACGCTCCTGCAGATCCTTGACGAGGGCCGGCTCACCGACGCCAAGGGGCGCAAGGTGAACTTCAAGAACACCGTCATCATCATGACCTCGAACGTCGGCTCCGACGCGATCCTCGAGACCGGCCGCGGCGGCGCCATCGGCTTCGGCACGGGCGAGACCGTCGAGGAGCCGGTACGCGAGCGCGTCATGGCGGCGCTCCAGGAACGCTTCAAGCCGGAGTTCCTCAACCGCCTCGACGAGATCATCGTCTTCCGCTCGCTCGCGCAGGATGACCTCGGCCGCATCGTCGACCTCCAGATCGCGCGCATCGCCGACAGGCTGAAGAAGAAGCACGTGAAGCTCGCGGTCACCGACAAGGCCAAGAAGCTGCTCGCCAAGAAGGGTTACGACCCGGCGTACGGCGCGCGGCCGCTCAAGCGCACGCTCCAGCGCGAGATCCTCGACCCGCTGGCCCTCAAGATGATCGAGGGCGGCGTGAAGGACGACCAGGAAGTGACCGTCGACGCCAAGGGCGAGACCGTGACCCTGAAAGTCGGACGGTAGGCGGGGAGGAAAAAGCAAAAAGGGAAAAGCTTAGAGGAAGACCCATCCTCTAAGCTTTTTTTTTCCCTTTTTTCGCTCCATAGAGCCAAGTATTGCCTCGGGACCGGCCCTTTGCTAAGGTCCGACCAGGTCTTTTCAGTGGATCAACTTAAGGCAGTTTTTCGTTTCGCTTAGGAGCCATCATGCCCATTGCCCGTCCCCTTCCCCGGGGCGGCTGTACGGGGTTCCGCGCAGTTCTCGGCGCGTTCACCATCGCGTTGTCCGGCTGCGGTTGCGGCCGGGAACGCCTTACGCCGGTCGAAGATTGCCAGGTCGAAGCCAACCGCCTGAAACCCGAGGTCTGCAACGACAAGGACGACAACTGCTCGTGCGCAGCCGACACCAACGGCGACGGCATCGTCTGCGGTCCCGGCGACGAAGGCGTCGACGAAGGCTGCGATGACGACCGCGACGGCTTCTGCGACGCGAACATGGCGATCGAAGGAAGGCCGGCGATCTGCCCGAGGTCCTTCGATCTCCGCCGCGCCGACGGCACCATCGTCCCCGTCGCACTCGACTGCGACGACGGAAACGCCGAGGTGAACCCCGGCGCTCCGGAGAAGTGCGACGGCCTGGACAACAACTGCAACGGCAGGGCCGATCTCGATGATGCGACGTTCAGCGATGAACGCGTGGGCGTGCCGTGCAACGACGGCACGCTGCCGCCGGCGAAGGCCGGCGTCGGCGTCTGCGCGCTCGGCAAGAGCACCTGCGAGAAAGGCAGGGTCCTCTGCTTCGGCACCGTCGGCCCCGGCAACGAGGTCTGCGACGGCAAGGACAACGACTGCAACGGGCAGACGGACGAAGGCGCGGCGAATTACGAACTGTGCTGGTCGCCGAACAACCCGCTGAAGGGCGAATGCCATCCCGGCTTCTACCTCTGCAGGAACGGCGCCCTCGACAAGAGCGCCTGCGTGAACGAAGGCCTTCCGACGGCGGAGACCTGCAACGGCAAGGATGACGACTGCAACGGCGCGGTCGACGACGGTGCGCGGAGCAACAGCCCCGTCTATGTCGTCTTCCATCTCGACTGCTCCGGCTCGATGCAGGACAAGATCAACCAGATCAAGGCGTTCCTGAACGACCTGAACACGCTGCCGTCGATCTACCTGTCGACGCAGATCAAGTTCGCCCTGGTGATGTACCCGGACTTGTCCTTCGACCAGCTCGCCTGGGTGCACCAGGCGTTCACGGACGTGAACACCTTCCGGAACTCCCTCTCGGGCGTGAGCACGGCGAACTGCGGCGGCTTCGAACCCAACGTCGATTCGGTCGCCTACGGGCTCTGCTCTTCGCGACCGACCTCGGAATGGCCGGCATCCCACGAGTGCAGGACGCTCTACGACGCCGAATGGACCCGTTGCGGCGGCTCGAGCGGCAACCCGGCGGCCTACGCCGCGGGCACCATCTGCAAGAGCGTTCTCACGGGCGGCTACCTGACGGGCCGGCTCTATGACCTGCCGGTGCCGGACGGGGCCCATCAGCTCCACGTCCTGCTCACGGACGAGGACCCGCAGACGCACCAGAACCTGAACGCGACCGCGGTGAACGGCATCAAGACCGACCTTCGCGGCGTCTACGCCGCCAAGGGCTGGTCCGCCAAGGTTCGCGTGGCCTGCTTCCTGGACAACGGCTATGCCGCGCAGTTCGCCCCGATGTGCGACGCGACCTACCCGATCTCGAGCAGCTCGACCTCGGGCGGCATCATGGCCGACTTCACGAAGGAACTTCAGGACATCTACTGCCAATGATTTCGCCCCCGGTACGCCGGGGGCTTTTTATAAAAGAACAAAGACCAAAGAACAGAGATACGCAAAGGAACGAACTTCTAAAACGGAACCTCCTCAGAGGTTCCGTTTCTTTTTGTCATTCCGCGCCAGGACGCGGAATCCACGATACGGCCGACCGCCGTGGATCCCGGCTCGCGGGCCGGGATGACAGCGCTTCTTTGTTCTTTTGTCTTTGATCTTTCGGTCTCTGTTCTCTGTTCTTTGGTCTTTGATCCCTAAATAACAAAACCCCCTCTGCGGGGGTTCAGTTCCTTGCGCCGTCCATGCTAGCGGACGGCGAGGATGTCGGCGATGGTGCCGAAGAATTGTCGATAGATGGCGCGAAGTTTGCGTTTAGCCATAGCGGGTTTGCCGCCTCCGTGGTAGGATGGTCCTACCACTTAGTGCGTGGTATGCGTCCGCCTAACGGCGGATCGCTCAGAGAACACCGCTTACTCTCCCAAGCAGCGGTGTTTTCGTTTGGTTCCGATCGACAGGTCAGGCCAGCGCATCGCACGACGGGTCCCGTCGCTCCGCGGACCCCGATGACACTGCGTTCGCCGTTCCTGACGATCGGCTTCCGACCTTTCAAAGGACATTTCGCGAGGCCCACGTCTTCGTCCGCGTCCCATAACCGCGCACGAAGACGCGGGCCCCGACCTACTGCATGCGGCGGTAATCCCTGATGACGCCGCGCACCACGCCCTGCACGATGATGTCCTTCACGTAGATCGGCTTCATCGTGCGGTTGGCCGGCTGCAGCCTCACTCTCCCCTTTTCCTTGTAGAACCGTTTCAGCGTCGCGTTGGTGTTCTCGAGCAGCGCCACCACCGTATCGCCGTCCTTCGGCGCGGTCGTGCCGACCACCACCACGTAGTCGCCGGAAAGGATGCCGTCCTCGATCATCGACTCCCCTTTCACCTTGAGCACGTAAGCGTCCTCGCCTTCGTTGATCATGTCGGTCGGCACCGGGTAGGTCTCGTTGGTCTCGACCGCCTCGATCGGCTGGCCGGCCGTGATGAGCCCCTTGAGCGGCAGGAGCAGCGCCTTGGCCGCGGAGAGCATCGACGATTCGACCTCGATGGACCGCGCGGCGTCCGGATCGTTCGACAGGTACCCCTTCCGCTCCAGGTTCTTGATGTGCTCGTGGACCGTCGCGGTGGACGCGATGCCGAAGTGGGCTCCCACTTCCCGGTACGACGGCGCGTACCCATGGTCCTGCACGTACCCGACCACGAACGCCAGGATGTCGGCCTGCTTTTTGGTGAGTTTTTCCTTGGTCATAGGCGTCTTGGTTATCCACACTAACCTCATCTGCCTTCATGATACCCGAACAAAAACCGAACGTCAAAGACGCACTGTGGATAACAAGGTTTTTTCAACAATGCCGTGGTAAACTAGCCCCTGCCTTATCCGGCACCGCTCCCACGCTTATCAAGGGGCCGAAAATGTGCTAAAATAAGGACAGCCTTGCGTATGTCCCTGGTGTTCTCATGCATCGCGGCACACACCCCCCTGCTCATGCCGACCATCGGCAAAGAGGGGCTTAGCGTCATCGAAAAGACGCAGAAGGCCATGCAGCAGCTGGAGCAGGAGCTCTACGTCGCCCAGCCCGAGACCGTCATCGTCATTTCGCCGCACGGCGACTCGCTCCCCGACGCGCTCTCGATCAACCTCAACAACAAGTACATCACCAACTTCGAGGAGTTCGGCGATCTCGTGACCAAGCTCGAGTGGAAGTCCGAGATCATGCTCATCGACCGCATCCGCGAGGACTTCAAGGAGAAGCACCTCCCGCTGGTGCTCGGCAGCTCGGAGTTCGTCGACTACGGCAGCGCGGTGCCGCTGTACTACCTCACGCAGCATCTGCCGGCCATGCGCGTGGTGCCGCTCATCACCTCGCAGCTCGACATGAAGACGCACTACAACTTCGGCAAGGAGCTGAAGGACGAGATCATGAGCTCGACGAAACGCATCGCCGTCATCGCGTCGGCCGACCTCTCGCACCGCGTCGGCGAAAATTCCCCCGAGGGTCTGTCGCCGAAGGGCGTCGCTTTCGACGAGAAGGTCCAGAGCCTCATCGGCAAACCGCACCCCATCGAGATCCTCGATATCGACGACGCCTGGGCGACGGAAGCGCAGGCCTGCGGCGCGAAGGTGCTGGCCACGCTCTGCGGCCTCATGGACGAGATCCGGCACGAGCCGAAGATCCTCTCCTACGAGAAGCCGTTCGGCGTCGGCTACATGGTCGCGCGCATGAAGATCTCGTGACGCGCGCGGGCAGGGAGGGCCCGCGCAGGCCCTTTTTTTGACCCTAAAAAGGCTTTACGAAGCGGAAAAAAGCTGTTATCTTTCCCCGCGTACTATGGACAGCATGAAGGACCTGATGCGCAAGAGGTCCGCGAAGCCGAAACCGAACAAGCACCTCCACTCCCCCGCCCACGTGCTCGCCGACGAGATCACCGCGGCGTTCGGGGAGCGGAAGCTCTTCGCCCGCTATCTCGGCGTCATCCTGCGCACGGGCGAGCCGAAGGCCCGCGCCATCTTCCGTACCATCCAGCAGGACGGCGCGAAGGAGCCCGGGAAGCTCTTCATGTTCCTGTGCAGCAAGAGCCAGACCGAGAAAGGCGCAGCGCCGGACGCCGCCGACGCGGGCGCGCCGAAACCGTAACCGACACCATCACCGCCACGACCATGGCCATCATGAAGATAGTCCGCGACGGAGAACTGCCCGTGCTGCGCGAACGCGCCAAGGAGGTCGATCCCAAGGAGATCGCGACCCCCGGGTTCAAGACGCTGCTCGAGGACATGGTCGACACCATGTACCACGCGAACGGCGTCGGCATCGCCGCGACGCAGGTCGGCGTCGGCAAGCGCATCTTCATCGCCGAGAGCGCCAAGGGCCCCATCGCGCTCATCAACCCGGTGTTCACCGCGAAGTCGCTCAAGACGCAGGGCGGCGAGGAAGGCTGCCTGTCCGTGCCCGGCCAGTTCGACAAGCTGCGCCGCCACAAGTCCGTGACCATCGAGGCGCTGACGCCGTCCGGCGAGAAGAT
>DATJFD010000059.1:0-38528 GCA_035495855.1 Binatia bacterium
AGCTGGGTGCCGAGGGAAGCGGCCGTGTAGAACGTGAGCTTGATGTTCTGGTTGCCGTCGGCGACGGGGACGCCGGTCGCGCTCGTGAGGCGGAGCTGGTAGTTGAGGACGCGGTTGGAGGAAGGGCCGGAGGCGAGGACCGGAGTGGAGAGTGGAAAGTGGAGAGCGGAGAGAAGCAGCGCGAAAAACACAACCAATCGCCCAATAGGGCGGCTGTTCAGTCGCTTGGCACTCTTAATTTGGCTATATATAGCCATTTTTCAACTCTTTTTTGTGCGCAGTTCAGCCCTTTTTAAGGCAGAATCCGGGCACAATAAGATAGTAGCACAAATACATACTTTTTTTGTTCAGCAAAATTGGCTTTGTTAAGCTATTTTATAAGATTAGATAACAAAACTGTGGATAGAAATAGACTATGTGTATAAAAACCACACCGGGACTTTCCGGTGTGGATAAGTGATTATTTTGCCCGAGCTTGGCGTTTATTCTGCTGTGGTCGTTGTATCCACAGGGGTAGCTGTCGTGCCTGTGGATGAAGTGCCGTCAGGGGGCCGGGACGGTCGTTTCTCCCCCGCTCGTGGTGCTTGATATGTCGGTTGGTGCGGGAGCTGGGTCAGGCGCGGGGGCGAGAGAAATGAGAATTGAGAAAGGAGAAGGCCGCACGACGAGAAGACTTCAGGAAAAATCGAACGGGACGCGCGGGGCAATTTTAGACGCGTATTGTTCGCGTTGCTCGCGCATTTTTTTGGTCTTCATAACCGGGGACCGGGATCCCGCTCTCTTCCTGAGAGCGGGACGGCCGGCAGCCGCTTACTGTGGCTTCACTACGTCATCGGGTTCCGGAGGCTTGATAACCTCCGGCGTTTTTTCGTCCGGATGCGCATGCTCTGCGTCTTGGATCAATTTGATGTCGGGATGCGCATGCTCTGCGTCCTGCATGAGCGCTTTCGGCTTCGCCTGGCCCGCCGCCGGGGGCGTCGGTGCCGAAGGCACGGGGGGCGGGACCGGCGGCACGGTCGATGAGGGCGGAGGAGCCGCGGCTTCCTTCTTCTCCCCCATGGACGATTCCGGAGCGCCCGTGAGCGACGCGGCCGGCGTCGGCATCGGCGGCGCGGGAGTTTTCGGAGGAGGCGTCGTCGTTCCCCCTTCTGCCGTCGGCGTCTTCTTCAGCCGCGCGAGCATCTGCACTTCCCAGGGGATCTTCTTCGTCTCTGCCGCGGGCTTCGGAGGCTTGGGGGCCGGCGCGGGAGCGGCAGGCGCCGGAGCGGCCGGGGTCGGCGCGGGAGCCGCGGCGAGCGACGGGGGCACCGGAGGGACGACCGCGGCGGTCGACGACGCCGGCGCGGCCGGCGGCTTCGGCGGCTGTTCGAGGTTCGTCGGTTCCATCGGCGCGGCGGGCGGCGGAGGAGGCGGCAGCGCCGACTTCTTCTGCTCGGGCGGCTTCGCGCCTCCCGCGGCGGGCTGCAGTTTCACGTCGACGGCAACGAGCTGGGCGGCCTCGCCTCCCGACTTCGCCTTCTTGTCCAATTTCTTGGTGAGGTCAAGCGGGCCCTTCTGCTGCTTCTGATAGCCCGGCTTCTCGAAGGTGACGTAGTAGACGTTGTTGCCGACGAGGAAGGCGTAGCGGCCGCGGGCATCCGTGACCTGCGTCTCGAGCAGCTTGTTGTACTTCGATTCGAAGATGCGGGTGACGACGTTCTGGACCGGCTTGCCGGTTGCCTCGTCGTACACAATGCCCCAGTTCTTCGGCTTCGGCGGGATGGCCAGGCGGCGGAAGACGAGGTACATGACGATGTTGCCGAGCAGGAGGGCGATCATCATCGGCGTCGGCGTGATGACGACAGCGATGGCCATGGCGATGATGGACAGCACGCCGAGGCTCTTCTGGAAGCGGCGGCCGATGCCCTCGAGCATGATCTTGAACGGCGTCTTCTCGACGGTGACGGGGTCGAGCGGGATGTTCGCCGTGATGGCCGTCTCTTCGCGCACGACGATGTTCTCGCCATGATAGAGGTCGACGAAGTTGATGTCCTCCTTCTGTCCCTTGAGGTAGGCGGACGGGAAGACGTAGCCGGCCTTGACCGCGGAGATCTTGTATTCGCCCTGCTGGACGATGAAGAAGTAGCGGCCGTCCTTGTCCGTGACCGCTGAGCGCACGATACGGCCCGTCTTGGCGTCGAGCAGGCGGACGATGGCGAGGTCGAGCGGGAGCTTCGTGAGCGCGTTGTACACCACGCCCCACTTCTTGCGCCGGCGGCGCGCGATGAGCAGCGTCGGATGGGCGAAGAAGCTCCAGACGTACAGCAGGTACGGGATGGCGGTGGCGGTGGCGGCGCCGGCGGACGCGACGTTGGCGACGGCGGCGGCGACCGCGGTCGGCGCGGCGACCTGCTGCGCCTGCTTCTCGACGATCGGGTTCGAGATGGCCTCCTTCACCTGTTCGACCGTCTCCTGCACCTGGCTGCTCGTCATGAACAGCGGGGTCGTGATGACGTTCTCGTCCTTGATGGGGAACGGCAGCGTCTCGCGGGTGATGTAGCCGTCCTTTTCCGCCTTCAGCTTATAGGTACCCGGCGGCACGATGAAACTGTAGGCGCCGGAATCGTCGGTGATGACCGGGTTCAGCTGCTTGGTGTTGCCGCTGTCCCAGACGCCGAACCCGCCGCCCGTATCGATGAGGAGCGTGACGCGCGCGCCGGAGACCGGCGTATCCTTGCCGTTGATCGTCTCGTAGACGAGTCCGCGCGGCGAGGCGATGACGGTGAAGTCGACGGAGTCGCTGGTGTTGTCCTCGTAATTGACGACCACCTTGAGCGGATACTTGCCGGGGACCGCGGGGATGGACGTCGCCGCCTCATAGCTCGCCGTCTTCTTCATCGTATAGCCGGAACCGGCGAGGTTCACGAAGGCGGACTTGATCGGCTTCTTGATGGACGCGTCAGGCAAGTACACGATCATCGTCATCTTCGCGTAGACGCTGATGCCTCCGTCGGCCTGCACTTTCAGCTGCAGCCTGCCGGCCGTCGCGAAGAACTTGAAGTCGTCCCTGGTGAGCCGCTGCGCCTGCGGGACGGACGGGGTGGTCGTCTGCGCGGGCGGCGCGGTCGGCGCGACCGGGCAGTCGATGGCGCAGTTGATGCTGTTCTCCGAGCCGGCGCAGTTGCCGTTGCCGCAGATCTCGGTGGTCACCACGTTGGCCGTGCAGCGGCCGGCGGAACACTTGAAACCCTCTCCGCAGTCATGCAGCTCGCTCTTGGGCGTCGCGCCATCGCAATAGTTCTCGCGGACGGTGCTCGTGTCGGTGCAGACGTCCTGCACGCTGCTCGAGCCGGCCGTGACCGTGCCCTGGACCTCGTAGTTCTTGCCGCCGTCGGTGTCGGAGCAGGCGGGAGGAGGCGGCGGCGGGGCGCCCGACGTCGGCGTCGCGTGCACGAAAGCGCCGATCGAGAAGTTGAGCGACGGATCGTACGCGTAGGCGGCGTAATGGTATTCCGTGTCGTTGACGAGTCCGGTGTCGAGCTTGCTGTCGCCCTGGCCGTCGAAGACGATGGTGCCGTCGTTCGGGCTCGTCGGGTCGGTGCCGATCTTACGCACCACGCGCGTGCCCGCCCAATCGGGATTGGTGGGGTTGTTCCAGGTGAGCTGGATGATGGTGTCGCCGGCGACCGCCTTGAAGTTCGTGACCGCTGACGGGGGCGTGGTGTCCGGCGGCGGCACGGGAGTGGCCGAGGCCTGGGCTCCGGAAGCGAAGTTCAGCGGGCCATCGAAAGAATACGCGGTGTAATAATAGGTCGTCCCGTTCGTGAGACCGGTGTCGAGGAAGGATTGGTCGCTGCCGGTATAGATGATCGTCCCGTCGTTCGGGCCGGTCGAGAACCCGGACGTCTTGCGCACGATGCGCACGCCCGCGAAATCAGGGTCCGTCGGGTTCATCCAGTCGAGCTGGTTCTGCTGGTTGCCGGGCGTCGCCGTGAAGTTCGTCACGTTCGCCGGCGGCGTGGTGTCCGCGGGCCCCGTCGGCGTGGCGTTGGCGAACGCGCCGCTCGCGAAGTTCGGCACGTCGTCGTAGGCGAACGCGCCGTAAAAATAGGTGGTGCCGTTCGTGAGGCCGGTGTCGACCGTGTTCGTGCCGTTGCCGTTGTAGACCTCGAAGCCGTCCGACGGCCCCGTCGGGTTGCTGCCGGTCTTGCGGACGATCTTCACCCGGTCGAAATCAGGGTCCGGCGGATTGCCCCAGCTGAGCGAGACGGACTGGTTGCCGGCGGTGGCGGTGAAGGGGTTCACGTTCGCCGGCGGCGTGGTGTCGACCGCGGTCGCGAAGGTGTCGTCGGCGGAGGCGGTCTCCTGCGCGTAGGCGTCCTGCGAGCGGACGCGGTAATGGTACGTGCGGTTCTTGATGAGCCCGGTGAGATTGATCGAATGGCTCGTGACCATCGACGCGGAAGACGTCGTGTTCCCGTAGGACGCGGTCGCGCCGAAGTCCACCTTGGAATCGGACGGCACGTCGGTGGTCCACGTGACGGTCGCGCTCGTCTGCGTGATGGCCGTGACCTGGATGTTGGAGATGACCGGCGGCGGAGGTTTGAGCGTCGCGAAGGTGAAATCGCCCGAGGTCGCCTGGTTGTTCGAGGCGTCCTTGGACTTCACGCGGAAATGATAGGTCGTGTCGGCGGTAAGGCCGGTGATGTTGACGCTGTGGCTCGTGACCATCGTCGCGTTCGACGCGGTCGAACCGTAGCTCACCGTCGTGCCGTATTCGACGACCGAGTCGCTGTTCTCATTGGTCGTCCAGGTGATCGTCGCGGCCGTGGTCGTCACGCCGGACGACGTTACGTTCGAAATGACCGGCGCGGTCGTGTCGATGGTCGCGAAGGTGTCGTCGGTCGTGGCCGTCTCGTTGTTGTCGACGTCCGCCGAGCGCACGCGGTAATGGTAGGTGGTGCTCGGCGTCAGACCCGTCAGGTTCACGCTGTGGCTCGTGACGCGCGGCGTGGCCGTGCCGGCGGTGCTGCCATAGGAGACCGTAGTGCCGTAATCGACGAACGACGTCGCGTTCTCGTTGGTCGTCCAGGTCACGGTCGCGGTCGTCTCGGTGATGCCCGTCACCTGCACGTTGGTGATGACCGGAGCGTTTACGTCGAGCGTCGAGAACGTGCCGTCGGAAGACTGCGCCGCGTTGCTGGACGCGTCGGCCGAGCGCACGCGGAAATGGTAGAGCGTCTGCGAGGTCAGGCCGGTGAGGTTCACGCTGTGGCTCGTGACCAGCGTCGAATTGCCCGCGGTGCTGCCGTACGCGACCGTGGTGCCGTAATCGACGAAGGACGTCGCCGGCTCGTTGGTGTCCCAGGTGACGGTCGCGGTCGTGGCCGCGATGTTGATGACCTGGATGTTGGAGATGACCGGCGGCGTGGTGTCCGGCGGCGTCGCGGTCGTGAACGTGAAGTCGCCCGAGGTCGCCTGGTTGTTCGAGGCGTCCTTCGACTTCACGCGGTAATGGTAGAGCGTGGACGGCGTGAGCCCGCTGAGGCCGACGGAGTGGCTCGTGACCATCGAGGCGCTCGACGCGGTAGAACCGTAGCTCACCGTCGTGCCGTATTCGACGACCGAGTCGCTGTTCTCGTCGGTCGTCCAGGAGATGGTCGCGGTCGTCGTCGTGATGCCGGAAGCGGTGACCCCGGAGATGGCCGGCGGCGTCACGTCGAGCGTCGTGAAGGTGCCGTCCGAAGAGCTCGCCTCGTTCGAGGAAGCATCGGCCGACCGCACGCGGAAGTGGTAGAGCGTCTGCGAAGTCAGGCCGGTGAGGTTCACGCTGTGGCTCGTGACCAGCGTGGCGCTGCCCGCCGTGCTGCCATAGGAGACCGTGGTGCCGTAGTCGACGAAGGACGTGGCGGCTTCGTTCGTGGTCCAGGTCACCGTCGCCGAGGTCCCGGTGATGGCCGAGACCTGGACGTTCGTGATGACCGGCGCGGTGCCGTCGAGCGTGGCGAAGGTGTTGTCGCCCGACGAGGCCTCGTTCGCGGCGGCGTCAGCCGAGCGGACCCGGAAATGGTAGGTGGTGTTCTCCGAGAGGCCGGTGAGGTTCACGCTGTGACTGGTCGTCAGCGTCGCGTTGCCGGCGGTGCTGCCGTACGAGACCGTGAGGCCGTAATCGACGAAGGACGTCGCGGGCTCATTGGTCGTCCACGACACCGTCGCCGAGCTCACGGTGATGCTCGTGACCTGGATGTTGGAGATGACCGGCGGCGTGGTGTCCGGCGGTGTCGCGGTGGTGAAGGTCGCGTCGGACGTGAACGATTCGTTCGAAGCGGCGTCGCCCGAGCGGACGCGGTAATGGTAAAGGGTGCTGGCGGTGAGCCCGGTGAGCGTCACGCTGTGCGCGGTCACGAGCGTCGCGTTGCCGGCGGTGTTCGAGTACGGCGGCCCCGCGGACGATCCGTAGTCGACGAACGACGTCGCGTTCTCGTTGGTCGTCCAGGTCACCGTCGCGCTCGTCTGCGTGATGCCGGTCACCTGCACGTTCGAAATGCTCGGCGGCGTGGTGTCCGTCGTGGTGAACGTCTGGTCGCTCGAACAGGCCTGGTTGTTCGACGCATCCTTCGAGCAGACCTGGAAATGGTACAGCGTCCCGTCGGTGAGCCCCGTGAGGTTCATCGAGTGGCTGGCGACGAGGCCGGCGTTGGTGACCTGACTGCCGTACGTCGCGGTCAGGCCGTAGTTCACGGTCGAATCGGAGATCTCGTCGGTGCTCCAGTTGACCGTCGCCGAGGTGCTCGTGATGTTCGTGACCGAGATGTTCGAGATGGCCGGCGGCGTGGTGTCCGGAGGGGGCGGGGGCGGCGGAGGCGGTGGCGGGGGCGAACCGGTTATCGAAGCCGTGACGTTCACCTGGTCGTTGTCGACGATGGTGACGCCGATCGAACAGTTGTCGCCGGGAGCCTGGCAATCCCCCGCGCCGTCGAGCACGAAGATGAAGTAGTTGCCGGTCGTCGGCGGGTTGGTAAGGGTCCCGTTCGGCGAAAGGCCGCTGATGGTGAAGGTGATGAAGGCGCCGGCCGCGCTCGGCGTGAACGATGCGCCGCAGGGAATGACGCGGAAGATGAGGTTCGTGGTGTCGAGGGCGACGCCGACGTTGTTGGCCGCGTTCGTGCAAGAGACGGTCGTGATGCCGGGGCCGACGTTCACGGCGTTCACGACGCGCGCGGTCCCGTCGGCGAAGGCGAAGTCCGAGGTCGTCCACGTCCCGCCCTGCACGAAGGCGCTGGTCTCGGGGAAGTCGACGCTGATCTGCTCGCCGCTCGCGAAGGTGTTCGAGCCTGAAAGGTTGAAATTGATGATGTGCGTCGACTGGCCGGACGCCGACTGGTTCGACATCGTATCCTTCCGGTTCTGGATCGACGCGGCGTAGATATGCAGCACCATCGCCGTCAAAGCGACGATGGCCAGCAAAGCAAAGCCCATGCCGATGTTCAAACGGCGGAGCCCCTCAGTGGCGCCGAAAAGCGATCGTTTTTGTTTCTGTTCTTTCATCTTATATAGGCACCGGTGGTACCCGGTCCCCGGGAGCGGCTCCGAGCGGACTCGGAACTGCTCCTGGGGAGGCCAGTCCGACTGGCCATTCCCCTCTCTTTATTCCTTCTTTTCTTTGGCCTCCTTGGCCTTGGAAAGTTCGTATTTCCTGATGACCGCCGCGTTATACGCGCGCATGAGCAGGTACGCGAACAGCAGCACGATGACCGCCGCCGCGCCGAAGATGCTCATGAGGCGCCACGGCCAGACCGAGAACTCCCGCTCCTCCGAGAGGACCTGGTTCGACGCGCCGTAGTTCAGCACCAGCGTGGCCTTGTACTTGCCGAGCGCGAAATTGTGCCACTCCTTCCAGAGCTCGCTCGCTCCCTCGGGCGCGTTCACGTGCCTCCAGCCGAAATCGTAACGCCTGATGCTGAGCGGCAGCACGCTCGTGAACGACTCGTTGATCTTGATTGAAGCCACCTGGCGGCCCATCCAGTCGGTAATGAAGAGGTTGCCGACCGGGCGAAGATGCGTGTTGCCGCTGTTCTCGAAGCGGGCGTAGAAATCGACGGGCAGGTAGTTGTACCAGAGCTTCTTCTCCTTGAAGCCGAACTCGGCGATGCTCGCCTGTTCCCGTATCTCGCCCGAGACCTTCACGAAGAGCAGCGAGGCGATGCGCGAGGCGATGCCGATCTTGCCCGCCTCGGCGTTCGGCGGCTCGGTCGAGAGCATGATGGCGCCGAAGTGGCCGCCCGGCTGGACCTTGTCCGCGGGGACGTTGATGGCGAACTGCACATTGGCCCGCTCCTTCGGCTGCAGCGTGATGGGCTTGGTGTCGACGGTCACCCACTTGGCGAGCGCCGTGCCGACCGGGTCCTGATCGGCGGGATAGAACGATGGCGTGCCGGCTTCGTCCCCCTCCTTATAGGTGAAGTTCACCAGCATCGGGTACAGCGTGATCGGCCGGTCGTCCTCGTTGTAGACCTTGACCACGTCGAGCACCGTGTCGCCCGGATTGAGCGAATAATCGAAGTACGGCGGCGAGATGGTCACCGCTTGCGCGAACGCGGACGGCAACAGAAGCGCCGCGGCCATCGCCAGTCCGTAGAATATGTCCTTCGCTTTCTTCATAGGGTTCCTCCTGAAAAATATTCTTGGGCGAGATCTTCGCGGGGAAGCCCCTCTCGGAGGAGAGGGGCTCGGCCCGCGCAGACTTAGAACGTCGACGTCGCGATGAACGTCAGGACGTCCGTATAGTCGGAGTGCGCGGAAGTGGTGGCGCTGATGGCAGCGTTCACCGATATACGACCGCGGCCGCCCGAAAGCGGGCCGGACGAGGACAGGATCGCGTCAGGCGTGCTGGATGACAACGCCTTGACCGCGTTGGTCTGGGTATCGGCCGCGCAGGTGCCCGAGGCATAGCTCGCGCCCTTGTTCAGCGTACCCGTGGTCGCCGTGTTGCTGATGACACAGAGACCGTAGTTCTCCGTTCCCGCAGCCATCGTCGCCGCCGCGTTGTTGATGTTGTCGGCGGGCGTCGAGGTGCTGACGAGGCCGTTCGCGCCGTTGGCGTTCTGGACCGTAACGACGACGCCGCCGCCGGCGTTCGTCGAAACGTCGACCCAGATGCTGTTGATCGACGTTCCGGAGTTGGCGACGGCGCCCGTGGTCAGCGCGCCGAGAGGCACGGAGTACGGGGCGGCCGACTCAGTGTCGGTCAGCGCGGTGTCGAGGTCGAAGGTGAGCGAGGCCGCGACGGACGCGGTCACGGTCACCTGGTCGCTGTCGACGATCGGCACGGTCACCGTGGTGGAGTGCACCGAGGTGAACGAGGTCGTGCACGAGGCGGTCTCGTCGCACGATGCGTACGTGAGCGCCTGATTGCCGGCAGTGCCCGGATTGGTCAGCGTGCCGGTGCCGGTCGTGGTCGTGCCGAAGATCTTGAACGTTATCGTCGCCGCCGTCGCCGAGGCCGTGTAGGTGGCCGCCGGCTTGATGGAGAAGATGCGGTTCGTGGTGTCGACCGCGACGCAGACGTTCTGCGCGGTCGAAACCGTGCAGTCGATCGTGCCGGCGCCTTGCGCGACGGCTTCCACCGTGTGGGCGGTGCCGTCGTTGAAGGTGAAGTCCGCCGTCTGCCAGGTGCCGCCGAGCGTGAAGCCCGACGGGAACTGGACGCGAAGGATGTCCGTGTTGGTCGTGGAGTCGAAGTCGACGCCGGTCGGCAACGTGAACACCACCGTATGATCGGCGGTCGTACTGATAGCTTCCCTCGTCAGCGTATCCTTCGCCGTCGTGAGCGTGGCCGCGCTCGCGGGAGAGAAGCCCATCAGTGAAGATACTATCGTCGCGACGACGGTCAGCCGTGCGACGATCCTCATGATCTTTGATTTCATGGAAGTTTCCTTATCCCGACGGTCTCGCACCACGCGTGCCTTGTGGTGATCCTCCAGTCTCGAGCAATGGATGATCGAGCGAAGGAGAGGCCTCTTATGCGATCGCATCGGGATGCTAGGTCGTAGTAGTGCCCTGTCCGGGGGCGCCCATGCATGCGCCAGCCCCGGAGTCATCGTTCATCGCCGTCCCAGGCCATCCGTCGGGGTATCCCCCGATGCGGACTTGCGAACGGTCGAGATATCGACCTTTTGTGTTTTTGTTTTATATACCGCGGGGTTCATCCCCGCGTTCCGATGCCCCTGCCATGGGGGCGCCGTGAACGCACGGACCAACCTTCACTTCGCCGCGACGAAGTTCAGATGACTTGTTTCCCTCCGCGACCGAACGGTCAGCGGTAGGAGATGGCCCGGCCGATGAGCGTCACGACCATGGCGGCCGTGGTGACCTCGCAGAGAAGCCGGAACAGTTTGATCTTTGTTTTCTTGCACATACTCGCGACGCGTTAACGTACGCTCGTCGTGCTTTTTCCTCCGACCTTTCTGCCTCGTGGAGAGGCGAGGACCTGCCGCTGGAACGACGGGTCCTCGCTGCTTCACGCTAGTACGTGCCCGTGGCGATGAACGTCAAAGTATCGGCATAATCGCTGCCGGCCGCGGTGGTGGTGCTGATGGCCGCTTTCACCAGGATCTCCGACGTGCCGGCGAGGAGGGCGCCCGGGGACGACAGGACGGTCTGCGGCGAGGTCGTCAGGCCGCCGACCGAGTGGCCGGTGGTCTTGGTGCAGGTGCTCGCGAACGGCGCCTGCGCGGTGAAAGCCGTGGGGCTTCCCGCGTCCTGGGTGGCAGAGAAGACGCAAATGCCGTACCCGGCGACGCCGGCGGTGAGCGTGGCGGTCGAGGACGGGATGGTGTCCGGAGTGGAGATGCGTTTGAGCGCCGCGTTAGCGTCGACGACGGTGACCACCGTGCCGCTCGGGGCGTTGCTCTCGGCCGTGATGAAGACCGAGTTGATGGTCGTGCCATTGGAGGTCGTGACCGAACCGGTGGTCAGCGCGCCAAGCGCGACGCCGGCGCCGGTCGTGCCCGGAGAGCTGGTCCCCTGTTTCACGGTGAAGCTGATGTACGGAGCGCCCTGGAAGCACTCGTAACCTGCGCAGGCTTGGAAATTGGTGCTCGACTGTGTACCCGTCCCGAGATCACCGACGGTATCATCGCCGATGAAGTTGGTGGAGGTGCTGCGACCGCCGCCGACGCTCATGACGTCAGCCTGGACCTTGTAGTTCGTCGAGCTCATCGTGTCCGCCAACGCGAAACGGCTTGCAAGCAGAGCAAGCGCGGCGACGAGAGCGACCGCGAGAGATTTCCCAATGTTCTTGAGCCCAAGCATGGCCGGCTGAACGAGACGCCTATTACAGTTAGTATTTTACCATTTTTCCGCCTTCGGGTCAAAGTTATTACATGGCTAAGGTTAGCCATGGATTGCCTATCCGGCGTTGGTAATTTCGGGGGTAGCGGAACAATACTCATCGTACAAAAAAGTTGTTCACATTTTGGGTAGTCTATCCCCACTTTTATCCACAGTTTTAAAAAATGGCTTGTTCCCGAATAAATTTCATCCACAGGTGCTGTGCATTAGTGTGGATTTCTGGGGAGAACTCTTGCGCGAGATGACAGACTACAGGGGACAGAAAACAGAAGTTAACGAGCGATCACTTCTGTCGCCTGTTATCTGCAGTCTGTCATTTTTCTTGTGTCGTAAAATTTATGTATTTGTTTCACGTGAAACAGTTCTTTTGTCATTAGCAAGCCGGTGAAATGTCCTCCGATTTTCCTAATTTTAACTACCCGATTGCCTCCTCCCTAGATTCCCCAACTGTGAGTAAGTACCACGAGGGATCTGCCGCACGGAGGTCCATTTACGACTACGCGCAGCCAAAAGGTGCCGCTCGAAAGTAATCCACACAACCTGTGGAGAACTCAAATAGTATCCCCTGTTCCACGTGAAACTTCCTGATGGAGCGACCCTTCCCCTGCCCGCCTTTTGCTGCTATAGTACGGACGCCGTTACGCGCCCTTAGCTCAACGGATAGAGCGGATCCGTCCTAAGGATACGATGGGGGTTCAATTCCCTCAGGGCGCACCACACGAACCGACTTGAGTACACAGTACTCAGTAAACAGTACACAGAACTTCTGTGTACCGAGTACTGTCTCCTGTGTACTGTAGGTGTCTCGACAGGATAAAAAAGCTCCGGTAGCATGGTGGTACTGTACGAGCCGGGAGGGTCCGAAATCGCCGACGAGACGCTTCAAAATTGATCACGAAAAAACGGCATGGGCCCGTAGCTCATCTGGTAGAGCGCTGCATTCGCATTGCAGAGGTGAGGAGTTCGAGTCTCCTCGGGTCCACCACAAAAAACCCATCGCAAGATGGATTTTTTGTTAGCGCAATTATATAGAAATTTACGTCTATATAAATGTAATTTAGCGTCGCACAATAAATTTCGCGTCCTTGTTCCCTTTGCGCTATACTCTGTCCATCCTATGCAGAACACCATCTTTCTCGTCGTCATCGCGGCCGCGCTCGGGGTCATCATCTACGCCCTCACATCCCTCAGCCGCCGGCTCCAAGAACTTCGTGATTCACACACCAACGACAAGGGTCTCATCATGCTGAACCAGAACCTGAGCAGCATGAACGAGAAGATCGACAAGACCAGCGAGACCATCAACGAAAGGCTGACGAACGCCGCCAGGGTCATCTCGTCCGTTCAGAAGGAGCTGGGGACGGTGCAGGAGCGGTTCAAGGGGTTCGAGGAGTTCAACGAGCTGCTGCACCCGAAGATGCGGGGGAACATCGGCGAACAGATCCTGGCCGACATGCTTGGACAGGTATTCCCGGCGGAACAGTACGGGCTGCAACACAAGTTCAAGGGAGGGGAGACGGTCGACGCCATCATCAAGACCCAGGCCGGCATCATCCCGGTCGATTCCAAATTCCCGCTGGAGAACTTCAAGCAGCTGACGCGGGCCCAGACGGACGAGGAACGCCGCGTGGCCACGCGCGACTTCGTGAAGGCGGTCAAAAAACACATCGACGACATCAGCAAGAAGTACCTGCTGCCGGAGGAGGGGACGGTCAATTTCGCGGTCATGTACGTGCCATCGGAGAACGTCTTCTACCAGATCCTGACGGACGACGAGAGCGCGCTGCTCGAGTATGCCAAGGGGAAGGGGGTCCTCATCACGTCGCCGCACGCCTTCTTCAGCCTCCTGCGGGTCATCCTCATGGGCCTCGAACGCAACAAGCTTCAGGAGCAGGCCCAGAAGATCTGGGACATCCTCAAGGGCGTGCAGCAGGAGTCGGTGCGGTTCGGCGAGACGCTCGGGGTGCTGTCGCGCCACGTCACCAACGCGAAAAACGCGATGGATACGGCCCACGCCGGGTATGACAAATTGCATGGAAAGTTGGATCAGGTGAAGCTGCTGGAGTAAACAGTACCCAGTACCCGGTAACCAGACTTCTGTTTACTGGTTGCTGTTTACTGGGTACTCGTCCCGTCCGTCTTGACGCACCAGCGTCCCTCGGCTACACTCAGCGCATTCTCATAAAAGACCCCAACGGCAAATCGTCACTATGCCTATCAAGAAAGCGGCGATGAAGGCGCTCCGCCAGGCCAAGAAGCGGACCCTTCGCAACGCCAAAGTGAGGGAGGGGATCGCGTTCCTCCGCCGGTCCGTCCGCAAAGCGCTCGAGTCGAGCAACGTGAAGGACGCCCAGGAGACCGCCAGGGCCCTGGTGAAGAAGATCGACAAGGCGGTCCAGAACAAGGTGCTCAAGAGGAACACCGCCTCCCGTCTCAAGTCGCGGCTCGCGAAGAAGATCAACGCGGTCGTGAAGGCGGCCAAGAAGTAGCGAAAGGAAGCCCCCGGCAACGGGGGCTTTTTGGTGCGCAAAAAAAGACCTCCGAACGGGAGGTCTTATCGTCCCATGGCCAGGAAGGCCTTGAGGACGTCGCTCGCGATGACGAGCACGATGAAGCCGATGAAGAGCGCGGTGCTCGCGATGCGGTAGATGCCGCAGACGCGCTTGGCGTGGCCGCCGCTGAGCTTCTCGAGCAGGAGGTCGAACACGCGGCCGCCGTCGAGCGGGAAGATCGGCAGGAGGTTGAAGCCCGCCAGCCCGATGTTGATCAGGCCGAAGAACATCAGCATGTTCATGAGCAGGGAACTCGCGTCGTGGCTCTGCGCCGCGACCTGGCCGCCCATGCCGATGATGCCGATAGGGCCCGCCATGCCGCCGAAGAACTGCTGGACGCCTTGGGCGATGAGCCAGACCACGATGACGGGCGTCGCCAGCCACATGCCGAACGAACCGACGAACGCCGCGGCGAGCGGCATGAGCGCCGGGGGCGCATGCAGCAGGTGCGCGTATTCGACGAACATCGCGGGCGCACGGTGCGTGGAGTAGAAGAGACCCGTGAAGACCACGAAGGCCGCGCAGCAGTTGAAGAACATGCCGGCCATGTAGATCTTGAACTTGGCCCACGCGGACGCCGCCTCGATGTTGCCTTCGGCGCCGTCCTCCGTGACCGGACGGGCGTAGCCGCCGAGCAGGATCGGCTTGATGCGGAACATCGTGCCGCTCTTCAGCTGACGTTCGAACAGCGTCGGGCCGAAGCCGATGGTGAATTCGATCACCTTCACGCCGTTGCGGCGCATGAGGACATAGTGCCCGTACTCGTGCACCAGCACGACGAGCGAAATGACGAGGATCGAGAGGAGCAGTCCCAAAGGTCACCTCCGACGGTTGTGAAAAGAACGGAAACTTCACTGACCGTAGCAGGGCAGCGGGGGAAGTCAAAACGGGACAGTACCCAGTACATAGTACTCAGTAAACAGAAAGCGGTGCCTCGGGGCACCGCGACGACCTCTGTGTACTGTTTACTGGGTACTGGTTACTGCACCGAGCTTGGCGATGAACAGGCCCAGCAGGGCGTTCGGACGGGCGGCGCTGGTCTTGATCTGCCGTTCGATGGCGAGCAAGTCGTCGTACCGCGCGCGCAGCACGGCGGGGGAATGGCGTCGCGCGAGCGCGAGGGCCTTGCCGGCCGGGAAGGGGTGGATGCCGAGGCGCTTGGCGACGGCGTTCTTGTCGCGTTCGCCGCGTTCGGCGAGGTCCGCGACGGCGATGAGCGTGCGGTAGTGCTTCTCGAGCATGTTCAGTATCTGCAGTTCGGCAGCGCCGCTTTCGAGCAGGCGCTCGAGCATCGTGCCGGCCTCGCCGCAGCGTCCTTCCGCGCAGGCGTCGATGAAGGCGAAGAGCGACTCCTCTTGCGCGCCAGCAACGAGCTCGGCGACCAACGCCTCGTCGATGGCCTTGCCGGTCGCTTTGGCGTAGGCGCACAGCTTGGCGAGCTCTTCGTGGAGGCGCCAGGCATCGGTGCCGACGGCGACGAGAAGCGCGCGGGCCGCGCGGGGCGAAAGCTGCGCGCCGGCGGCCGCGCACTCGTCGATGGCGGCGCGTTCGAGCTGCGCGCCGGAGAGCGGCGCGAACTCTTCGGAGTACTTCTGGGCCTTGAGCAGCGGGTAGAGAAGGGACTTGGCGAATTCGCCGGCGCCGGCCTCTTCGTAGAAGATGACATGCGTGCTTTCAGGCTTCTTTTCGAGCAGCGCTTTGATGCGCTCCTGGTCAGCGGCGGGGGAACCGAGGAACCCGTCGAGCACGACCAGCTTCTTCTCAGCCAGGAAAGGCGAGGCGTAGATCGCTTCCGCGACCTGGTCGACCGTGGCGTCCTTGGCGCGCAGGGCAGCGGCGTTCAATCCCGCAGCGTCGCGCGTGGCCGAAAAACGCTCGCGCATGGCCGAGAGCTTTCTTCGCGAGCGGAAGGTGTCTTCACCGTAGAGGAGGAAAAACATGGTAAGTAACCAGTACCCAGTAAACAGTAACCAGAGATAGGTTCATTTGACATCAAAACACTAGGTCGGTAATTGAGGTGCGCGCATGTCCATCAACACCTACAAAGAACTTCGAATCTGGGACACGGCCTACAGGCTGGCGCTCGAAATATATGCCGTCACGGCGCATTTTCCAAGCCACGAGAAATTCGGCCTTATTTCGCAAATGCGACGAGCCGCCGTCTCCGTGCCGAGCAACATTGCCGAGGGCTTCAGCAGGTTGCCGAAAGAGCAGGTGAGATTCCTAACCATCGCGAAAGGTTCGATCTTCGAATTGACCTGTCAGTGCATGATGGCGGCCGATTTATCATATTGCGAACGCAATACGATGGCGTATGTCATTGATCGTTACGACGGTCTCGCTGCCGGAATCCATCGAAGCATTGAGAAAATACTAATGCGCACCTGACGGCGCGCATTCTGGTTACCGATTACTGGGTACTGTTTACTTCCGTACAATGGCCATCACGATCTCGAAGACGATCAGGCCGATGATGGTGAACTCAAGGAGCTCGGCGCGCCTGTGGTTCAACGAGTCGAGCATCAGCTCGGAACTGTCCTGGATGAACGTCAGCTTGAAACGGATGGTGCTGAAACGGTCCTCCAGCTCGAACATCTTGCGCATGTTGATGAACAGGGTCTCGGCCTCCTTGTCCTCCCAGGCGATGTCCGGCTTGTCGAGGAGCGAGAGCTGTCCGACGATGAAGTTCACGATGTTGCCGCTCATGCCGATGGTCTTCATGACCTCGCGGGAAGTGGCGATGAGCAGGCCCTTCTTCGCCAGGTTCATGTGGATCTTCTCAAAGCGCTGCAGCGTCTCCTCTACCTGCTGCTCGAGGAAGTCGATGGCAACCGACTGGGCGATGACGTGGAACACGAGCAACAGCTTGTCGATCGAAAGATGTTTCAGCCGCACGACGTTGAACTCGACGGATTCAGGGGCGTCGTTATCGATGACGACGGGATAGTCCTCGGTCGGCAGGCCCGCGAGCGCCACGCCAGGCTCATCCTCGCCGCCTTTGGCGAACACCTTGAGCAGCCGGTCGCGCTCCTTCTTGTCGTCGATGCCGAAGAGGGTCACGACGCCGAAGGAATAGACGCAGACGAACTGCGTTTCCGACTGCTTGTAGACCAGGAGATTACGCTCCTTCCGCCACAGGACCAGGCCAGTGTTCTTTTGCTCAACTTTGGCTAAGTTGAGCGAATGTTTGATGTAGTGGGCGGAGAGGGAGTAGCGGTTCTCCATAGGACCCAAGCGTACCCGAAAAGGGCCTCGCGGTCCATCGTGTTCGGAGTCGTTTTTCGCTTTCCGTTTTTCGGTTTTCGGGGGGACGGAAAACCGAAAACGGTAAGCTGAAAACGAAAAAAATAGGTTACTCGATCCTCTTCATGTCGCCCCAGCGGGTCCCGACCGCGACGTTCACGACCACGGGGACCGCCAGCTCGCAGACGCCTTCCATGATGGAGGCGGCCTCGCCGGCGAACTTCTCCGCCAGGTCCTTCCGGACCTCGAACACCAATTCGTCGTGCACCTGGATGAGCATCTTCACCTCGGCGTCCGGCCCATCGCCGTAGTTCTTCCGGATATGCTGCTCGAGGCGCACCATGGCGATCTTGATCATGTCCGCCTGCGTGCCCTGGATGGGCATGTTGATGGCCTGCCGCTCCGCCTCGGCGCGCTCGCGCGGGTTCATGAACTTCACGTTCTTGAAGAACCGCTTGCGTCCGAAGAGCGTCTCGACGTAGCCCTCCTCGGCGATCTTCTCCTTCATCGCCTCCATGTACTTGGCGATGCCCGTGTGCACGGCGAAATACTGGGCGACGTAATCGCGTGCCTCGCCGAAGGGGATGTCGGCGGCGATCGCCAGGCTCTGCGGCCCCATGCCGTAGAGCAGGCCGAAGTTGATGACCTTGGCGATACGCCGGCGGCCCGGTGCCTCCTTCGCGCCCCACATGACCTCGGCGGTGCGGAAATGGATGTCTTCGCCTTCCTGGAAGGCCTTGATCATGACCTTCTCCTTGGCGATGTGCGCGGCGATACGGAGCTCGATCTGCGAATAGTCGGCGGCGAGGAGCACGGAACCCTTCCCGGAAATGAAGCCGTTGCGAACACGCTTGCCGTACTCCGTCTCCGAGGTCGGGATGTTCTGGAGGTTGGGGTTCGCCGACGACAGCCGGCCGGTCGCCGCGACCGTCTGGTTGAACTCCGCGTGGATGCGGCCGGTCTTCGGATGCACGAGCGGCGGCAGCGCTTCGATATAGGTGGACTGCAGCTTCGAAAGTTCGCGGTAGCGGAGGATCTCGCCGATGATCGGATGCGCGTCCTTGAGCTTCTCGAGCTCGGACGCGGCGGTCGAGAGCGTGCCGCCCTTCTGCGTCTTCTTGAGCCCGAGCGGAGAGATGCCGAGCTTCTCGAACAGCACGACCTTCATCTGCAGCGGCGAGTTGATGTTGAACTCCTCGCCCGCCAGCTTGTAGATCTTCGCGGTCAGCTTCTTCAGTTCGCCACCGACCTCGGCCGACAGTTTCTTGAAGTAGGGGATGTCGAGCGCGATGCCGTCCGTCTCCATCTTCGCGAGCACGGCGGCGAGCGGGAGCTCGATCTCGTCCATGAGCTTCACGAGCCGCTGTTCCTTGAGTTCCTTCCCGAACTGTCCGGCGAGCGGAACGAAGTGCGAGAGTTCGACGGGCAGCCGCGCGGTGCGCGTCTCGGGGCGTTCTTCCTTTTCCTCGTCGAGCGGCACGCCGCGTTCGTAGGCGAGGATGGCGGACAGCGCGTGGCGGCGTTCGCCGGAATGGAGCAGGTACGAGGCGATCATCAGGTCGAAGAAGGGACCGTCCGCGGGGAGCCCGGCCGCGGCCAGGACCTTGAGTTCGCGCTTGAGGTCATGGCAAATTTTTTGGCTCTTCCCAGCGAAGAATTTGACCAGGAACGGCTTTCCGTCGCGAAGCGCGGCGCCGCTCACGATGTACACATGCTTGGCGTCGGCGAGGCCGAGCGCGATGGCTTTCGGCGCAACGGGATCGTTCGTCTCCGTCACGAAACGGAAACCGACCGCATCCGCTTTCGCGAGGGACGACACCGCGGCGGACAGCGCTTTCACGTCCTTGATCTCGCGGACGCCCTCGACGGCTGCGGGCGCGGCGGGCGCGGCATCGAAGAGCGTCGCGGTCTTCTCTTCGACCTTCGCCGCGGCCGGCTTCTCCTCCGGGAACTGCTTGAGGAGCTTCATGAACTCCAGGCCGGTGAACACCTTCGTCATCTGCTCGCGCGTCGGCGGCACGAAGGCGCACTTGTCGAGGTCGAAATCGAGATCGACATCGCGACGGATGCGGCAGAGGTCGAGCGCGGCGAACGCGTCGGCCTTGTGCGCGACGAGCTTTTCGCGGACCGCCGGCTTGAGCGCTCTGGCGCGCTTGTCGTCCTTCTCGAGCGACTCATACAGCTTGCCGAGCGAGCCGAACTCGATGATGAGCTCCGAGCCGGTCTTCTCGCCGATGCCGCGCACGCCGGGGATGTTGTCGGACGGGTCGCCGCGGAGCGCCTTGTAGTCGATGAGCTGCAGAGGTTTGAAACCGAACCGCTCCTTCACCGCCTTCACGTCGTACAGGACCATGTCGGACATGCCTTTGCGCATCGTGAAGACCTTCGTCCGGTCGTCGACGAGCTGCAGGGTGTCGAGGTCGCCGGTGACGATGACGGTCTCGACGCCGTCCGTTTCCCGCGCGCGCAGCGACAGCGTGCCGATGACGTCGTCGGCCTCGAACCCGGGCGCGGTGAAGACCTGGATGCCCATGGCGTCCAGGATGGTGCGGATGATGTCGACCTGCGCGTAGAGCTCGTCCGGCTTCTTCTCGCGCGTCGCCTTGTACTGCTCGTATTGCTCGTGGCGGAAGGTCGGGCCCTTCAGATCGAACGTCACGGCCATGTAGGACGGTTTGCACTGGCGGATGGCCCCCAACATGATGGTCGTGAATCCGTAGGCGCCGTGGATCACGAGCCCGTCCTTGGTGGTGAGCGGCGGCAAAGCATGCCACGCGCGGTGCAGGAGCGCGTGGCCGTCCAAGATCAGGAAGGTTTTCGTTGCTTTTTTGGCCATGGTTCGTAGGAAAGAGTAGCACCCGCCGGGACCAAAAAACAGCCCGCGGAGGCCGTTTTTTCATGGTTTCAGTGGAGGCCCGGGCGAGAATTGCACTCGCGCATAAGAGTTTTGCAGACTCCTGCCTTACTACTTGGCTACCGGGCCGGAAAATGGGCTTGGCGGGGATATTTCTACCACTTTAAGTCCAACGTTGCAACTTGTATACTACCCACGGAATTCGCGCCTTTTGCGCGTCACCGATATGCCCAAACGCCTCATCATCGGCGTGGACGCAGGCGGGACCAAGATCCGCGCAGGCGCCGTCGCAGCCAACGGCAAGATCGTCGCTGATACCCGGATCCCCACGGAAACCGCCCGGGGCAAGGCCGTCGTGCTCAAGAACATCATCGCCAGCGTCCGCCAGGTCTGGACGAAGGACGCCAAGGCCATCGGCATCGGCATGGCGGGCATCGTCGACCATGCCAAGGGTGTCTACCGGCAGGGTCCGAACTTCCCGGCAGCCTTCAAGGACGTCCCCGTCGCCGCCCTCCTTCGCAAGGCCTTCAGGGTCCCGGTCACGGTTGACAATGACGTCCATTGCTTTACACTGGCGGAGGCGAAATTTGGCGCAGCCAAGCGGTTTTCTTCGGTCGTAGGGCTGACCCTCGGCACCGGCATCGGCGGCGGCATCGTCCTGGACGGCCGCCTGTACCGGGGCCGGAACAACGCCGCCGGGGAGATCGGGCATATGACGATCGGCTTCGGCAACGATGCGGTCTGCGGCTGCGGCCGGAAGGGTCATTTCGAGGCTTTTGGCTCGGGTTCGGCCATGCGGAAGCTGTATAAACAGCTCTCCGGCAAGGATTCCGACCCGAAAGAGGTCGAAAAGGCCGCCCTGGAAGGCGACGCCAAGGCCAAGGAGACGGCGGCCATCATGGCCGAAGCCGTCGCGGAAGGCCTGGCGAACGTCATCCACGTCCTCAATCCTGACATCATCGTGGTCGGCGGCGGCCTCGCCGCGGCCGACATCATCTGGAAGCCGGCGCTCGCCGGCGTCGCGGCCCGCATCGTCTATCCCGCGCTGCGCGACACGCCGATCGTCCGCGCCAAGCTCGGCGGGGATGCCAACATCCTCGGCGCCGCGCTCATCACCGAACGCTTGTGACACCCCAGCCCCGCAACACCACCGATCTCGGGCACCACGTCCGCCGCGCAGGCAGGACGGGTTTTTTTTGGCGGAAAAAGGGAGAGCGCGGTCCGCGTAAGCCGAACTGGAAGAAGATCCTCACCTGGGCCGGCATCATCGCGGTATCCGGCTTCTTCGCAGCGACCATCGCGGTCATCGGCCTGCTCGCCTGGGTCTCGAAGGACCTCCCGGATCCGAACAACATCACGCAGCGCGACGTCCCCGAGACCACCAAGATCTACGACCGTACCGGAACGCATCTCCTCTACGAGATCCACGGAGCGCAGAAGCGCACGGTCGTCGAGCTCTCCGACATCGCCGATGACGTGAAGCATGCCACCATCACCGCCGAGGACCGCGACTTCTACAAACACGGCGGCTTCGACATCAAGGGCATGTTGCGCGCGCTCTATCGCGACATCGTCCATAGCGGCAGCGGCGCCAGGCTCCAGGGCGGCTCGACCATCACCCAGCAGTTCATCAAGAAGTCCATCCTCTCCGACGAACAAAGCCTCACCCGCAAGGTGAAAGAGCTCGTTCTTTCTATCGAGATCGAACAGCGCTTCACCAAAGACCAGATCCTCAAGCTGTATCTGAACGAGATCCCGTACGGCTCGGTCGCTTACGGCATCGAATCCGCCAGCCAGACGTTCTTCGGCAAGTCCGCGAAGGACTTGACGCTGTCAGAGAGCGCGCTGCTCGCCGCGCTGCCGAAAGGTCCGACGTACTACTCGCCGTACGGCAACCATCGCGACGAGCTGGTCGCGCGGCAGAAGTATATCCTCGACGCGATGGTCACGGAGGGCTACATCACCGCGGAACAGGCGGACGCGGCCAAGAAGGATGACGTGCTCGCCCGCGTCCAGCCGAAACGCGAACCGATCGTCGCGCCGCATTTCGTGTTCTACGTGAAGGAACAGCTTGCGGACGAGTTCGGCGAGCAGGTCGTAGAGCGCGGCGGCCTCAAGGTCATCACCACGCTCGACGTCGACAAGCAGAAGCTGTCCGAGGACGCCATCGCCGACCATCGCAAGGACATCGAGAAGTGGTCCGCGAACACCGCAGCGATGGTGGCGTTCGATCCGAAGACCGGCGAGGTCCTGGCGATGACGGGTTCCGCCGATTATTTCGATGAGTCGATCAACGGCAAGTACAACGCCATCGTCGGAAAGCTGCAGCCGGGCTCGTCCATCAAGCCGATGGTCTACGCCGCGGCCTTCGAGAAGGGCTACACGCCGAACACGGTCGTCGAGGACATCAAGACCAATTTCAGCCTGACGCCGAAACCGTACGAACCGAACGACTATGACGGCAAGGAGAGGGGCTTCGTGACCCTCAAGGAGGCGCTGGCGGGCTCGCTGAACATCCCCGCGGTCAAAGTGCTGTACCTCACGGGCCTCGACCGCTTCCAGGAGTTCGCCAGGCGTCTCGGCTACACGACCTTCGAGGACAAGAGTCGCTTCGGGCTCTCGCTCGTGCTGGGCGGCGCGGAAGTAAAACCCATCGAGCACATCGCCGCGTTCTCGGCGTTCGCGCAGGACGGCGTGCTGCGGCCGACCAAGGCGATCCTGAAGGTCACGGACAAGGACGGCAAGGTGCTCAAGGATGAGACGGAGCCCGTCGCCGGCAAACGCGTGTTCGACAAGCAGGTCGCGCGACAGATCAACGACATCCTCTCCGACAACGCCGCGCGCGCTTACATCTTCGGTGAGAAGAACTACCTCACGCTTCCTGACCGCCCGGTGGCCGCCAAGACGGGCACCACGAACGACTACAAGGACGCCTGGGCGATCGGCTACACGCCGTCGCTCGTCGCCGGCGTCTGGGTCGGCGATTCGCGCGGCCAGAAGATGAAGGGTGGCGCGGACGGCAGCAAGGTCGCCGCCCCGATCTGGCAGCAGTTCATGAAGAAGGCGCTCGCGGACACGCCGGTCGAGTCGTTCGACGCGCCGGACCCGGTCTCGACCGGCAAGCCGGTGCTCGACGGCGCCAAGGATTCGCAGGTCAAAGTGAAGGTCGACAAGATCACCGGCAAGCTGGCGACCCAATGGACGCCTCCGGAGTTCGTGGAAGAACGCAGCTATGGCGTACCGCATTCGATATTGTTCTTCGTGGACAAGGACGATCCTCGCGGTCCGATCCCGGAACATCCGGAGAACGACCCGCAGTTCGCCGGCTGGGAGAAGGTGGTCGCCGACTGGGCCGTGAAACAGAACATGGTCATCGCCGCGCCGCCGACCGACCCTGACGACGTCCACTCGCCCGACAACATCCCGGTGATCTCGTTCATCTCGCCGCGCGACGGCGACGCCATCGCCGACCGCCACTTCATGCCGCAGGTCTCGGCGTCCTCGCGCCGCGGCGTCGCCAAGGTCCAGTACTATCTCGACAACGGCTTCCTCGGCGAGGCGGTCTTCTCGCCTTACTCGGTGACGCTCACCATCCCGAACCGCTACGCGAAAGGCTACCGTATCCTGACCGCCAAGGCGTTCGATGACGTCGGCAACAGTTCCTCGACGTCGGTGACGATAAATCTGACCGCGGAGACCGGGCCGCTCGGCATTCAATGGTCCTCGCCGTACGCGCAGCAGACCATCACGTCGGGAGAATTCCCGTTCACCGTCCGGTTCAGCATCGACGACCCCGGCAGCGTTGAAAGCCTTCTCGTGACCGCCAAGGACGAGCAGGGGGGCACCCAGGAGGTCATCGGCTCGATCGAGCATCCGGCGCTGCCTAACATATCCATGGCCTGGCGTTCGCCGCCGGCGCCGGGGCAATACGAGCTCACCGTCGAGGCCATACTGACGACGGGGGACAGGCGTACCGAAGCGATACGCGTGACCATTCGTTGAAGAAGTGAGGATCAAAAAACGGCCCGGGCAGCGGGCCGTTTTTTCTTATCAGGCGATCATTGCCTGATCGGCATCACGATATAGAGGTATTCCTTCATCGCCTGGCCTTCGCCGTAGCCGCGCACCAGGCAGGGGCTCATGCCGTCGATGAGCTGCAGAATGACGTTCTCCGACTCCACGTTGTTCACGCCATCGAGGAAGTAGCGGAAATTGACGGTAATGGCGTTGGACTTGCCCTGGATGGCGCCATCGAGCTCGACGGCATGCTCGCCCGTCTGGGCGTTCGTGGACGCCAGACGAACCGATGCGGGGGATGTGAACGTCAGGTGGATATCATTGAGGCCGGTCCGGGAGAACAGGCTGGCGGTCTTCACCGCGCGCGCGAGCTCGTCCTTGCTGACCACCACCTCGGATTCGAACCGCTCGGGGATAAGCTGTCGATAATCGGGATATTTACCCTCAATGGTGCGGGAAATGAGCTCGACCGTGTCGTAGGAGAACAGGATCTGGTTCTCGGCGAGCTGGATCTGCAGTTCCTTCGGGTTGTCCAAGTTATCCCTGAATACCCCCAGAATGCGGATAAGTTCCGCCACCGTCCTGGAAGGAACGATGACGCTCGCCGCCTCCTTGATCGGCGTGCTTTCTGCCTTGTTGACCGGCACGACCTTCTCGGCCAGGCGGTAGCTGTCCGTAGCAGCCAGGACCAGCTCGAGACCGTCGGTCGAAGGCGCGAACTTGAACAGGACGCCGCTGATCTCCGGCCGCGATTCATTAGGGGCGACTGCGAAGAGCACCTGGCTGACGGCCTTCCGGAGGTCTTCGACCTTCACCGTGAACTTCTGCTGACCCTCGATCGTGGGGATGAGCGGGAACTCCGAGGCGGCGATGCCGTTCAGCTTCGTCTGGTAGGTCCCACAGGCCACCGTGAGGGCGTTACCGTCGAGATCCACGTCCACGCGGTCCTTCGGCAGCAGGGAGACGTAATCCGAGAACAGTTTGGACGGGACCGTGAACTCGCCCTGCGATTCGATCTTCCCGCGGACCACGCACTTGATGGCGATCTCCAGGTTGGTCGTCATGAAACGCAGGACCTTGTCGTCACCCTTGATGAGGACGTTGCCAAGGATCGGCAGGTTCACGTTCTTGCTGGCGATGTGGCTCACGATCGCGAGACCCTGGTTCAGGTTTTCCTGCGTGCATGAGAATTTCATCAACGTCCGTTCGAAAAGATTTATATCGTTGTGGTGGTGATAGGGGAGTGGATAGCGGGGACAACTCGGTCCGTTCCGCTACGCGCAGCCACGAAATCCTGTGGACGCATGTGGGCAAGAGGGTACAGATCGTGGATCGTTCGGTGGAAAAAAGCGAAGCGCCTCGCCGTCCGCGAGGCGCCTGTGGTTCCATCCACCGGACATCCCTGTTCTTTCCCGCGGATGACCCCAGCCTGTCCACCGTACTATGTGTTGTAGAGGCGCTGTTTGATGAGGTCGAGGTCCTGCCGCAGCTTGGGGCTCGACTCGAGTTCCCGTCCGATCTTGTCGTAGGCGTGCATCGCGGTGGTGTGGTCCCTGCCGCCCAGCTCGTGGCCGATGGAGGGATAGGACGAACCGATCTCCTCCCGCATCAGGAACATGATGATCTGGCGGGGGAAAGCGAGCCGTTTTTCCCTGCATTTTCCGCTCATATCGGCCACCGTGACGTCGAAATAGCCGGCGACCGTGTTGATGATGTGTTTGGGGGTGACGTTCTTCTTGCTCTGGGCGGGCCCGAAGCTCGAAAGCAGCGCTTTGGCGGCCTCGAGCGTGGGTTTCGTGTTCTTGAACTGGTGGTAGGCGATGATCTTGTTGAGCGCCCCCTCCAGTTCGCGGACGTTGGACTGGATGACCGTGGCGATATAGCGCACGATATCGGGCTCCAGGTCGTAATTCCGCTCTTTGCACTTGGTTTCGAGGATGGCGATGCGGGTCTCGAAGTCGGGGCTGGAGATGTCCGCGGTCATGCCCCACTCGAAACGGGAGACCAGACGGTGTTCCAGGGCCGGGATCTGCTTCGGCGGCCGGTCGGAGGTCAGAACGACCTGCTTGTTGCTCTGGTGGAGCGCGTTGAAGGTATGGAAGAACTCCTCCTGGGTCTGGTCCTTGCCGGTCAGGAACTGGATGTCGTCGATGAGGAGAAGGTCGACGGTGCGATAGGTGTCCTTGAACTGTTTCGTCCCGCCGTTCTTGATGGCGTGGATGAACTCGCTCATGAACTTCTCGCAGGTGACGTAGAGGATCTTCGCCTGCGCGTTGCGGCGCACGACCTCGTTGCCGATCGCCTGCACCAAGTGCGTCTTGCCGAGACCGACGCCGCCGTAGATGAACAGCGGATTGTATTTCGTCCCCGGATTCTCCGCGACGGCCATCGCGGCCGCGTGCGCGAGCTCGTTGCCCTTGCCGACGATGAACGTTTCAAAGGTGTATTTCGGGTTGAGCTTGTGTTCGGAAATGCTCTCTTTTTTTGCTTGGTTGAGCGTTTCTTCGCGGGTCAGCGTGGCGACTTCCATGGCGGAGGGCGCCATCACCTGGAACGTCTCCGGCATCGCGTTCGTCCTCATCTGCGGACGCATGTCCACTTTGTAGATGATCTCGCGCACGCCCGCGCTGCTCACGTTCTGCAAGGATTTCAGGATCGCACTGTTGTACTTTTTTTCAAGCCACGCCTTGGTGAAAGTGTTCGGCACGCTGATCACGACCCGCGGTCCGTCGCACGACGAGATGAACGTGTTCTTGAACCACGTCGTGAAGTTCGCCTTGCTCAGCGTGAGTTCCAACTCGCCGAGGACGGCCTGCCAGAGTTCGTGGGTGTTCATAACGCGTGCAAGGGGTACAGCGTGCGAAAATCTTTTGACGCTAACGTACAGTCTAGGTGAGCACCTTACCTTTGAAAAGCCCGGCAGATGTTCATATGATGTGCACCAATTGTGGATATCTTTCCAGCAAATTGCAAGAGCGATTTTTATCGTCGTTCAGGTCAAAATCGGCCATCTGACGACCACCACATCCTGTGGTTATCCACTGGTCACTGACACCATATGTTGTGGCCCTTGTCATTTCAGGCCATTTCTGCCACCATGCCTCAGCAATTGATCCACCACGTGACGCGACTATGCCTAAGAGAACGCTCCAACTGAATCCCCGGCGCCGGAAAAAGAAGCACGGATTCCTCAAGCGCATGCGGAGGAACGCCGGCCGGAACGTCCTGAAGCGCCGCAAGGCCAAGGGACGCAAGCGGCTCACCGTGTAGACCGCAAAGGCCCCTTCCAAGGGGCCTTTTAGGTGCTACAGTGCGGAAGAACTATGCTCGACAAACGTTACCGGCTGACCGCGGAGAAGGACTTCGCGAAACTGTTCGCCAAAGGACGCGCCTTCCAGGGTCGCGGCGTGACGGTGAAGGCTATGCGGAGCCGCAACGAAGGCCCCCGGATCGGCTTCGTGGTCAGCACGAAGGTGTCGAAGCGCGCCGTCGTCAGGAACCTCGTCAAACGGCGGATGCGGGAGATCGTCCGCAAGCGGTTGCCGAAGCTGCTCGGAGGCGTGGACATGGCCATTCTCGCCAGGTCGGAAGCAGTGACCATGGACTTCCAGGCATTGGAACGCTCGATCGATGACGTGCTGACCAAGGCCGGCCTCTACAAACGACCATGAGAGAACCACTTTGGTACCAAATGACGATCGGCCTGCCCAAGTTGATGGTCTTGCGGTCCATTCGCGTCTATCAACGGCTGTTCTCGCCGGACCACGGGCCGCTTCGGGTGCTCTATCCCCAGGGATACTGCCGCTTCCATCCCAGCTGCTCGGAATACGGTTATCAAGCTGTGGAAAGGTTCGGGATAATTCGTGGACTTCCGATGGCCGCCTGGAGGGTGTTCCGCTGCACCCCATGGAGCAAGGGCGGCGTCGATCCCGTGCCTGAACGAAAATAATGGCTTAATCAAGCCATTATTTTGAATACTTTCTTCGGAGAGGCGCCGCCGCGAACCAAGACGATGAGCGAACGGGGGATGTTCAGGTATGAGGATAACATGTCCACAACGTCCTCGTTCGCCTTCCCTTTCTCGGCCACCGCAGTGGTCCTGACGACGTAGGTCCCGTCCGGTCTTTGCGTGACGGAACGTTCGCGGGCCCTGGCATGGACGCGCACGTTGATGAGGCGGCCGGCCATAGTCATTTCTTGCCCCGCAGCCGGTGGAGCGTCTCGAGGTCCTGCGCGACCTCGTCGGGATTCGTTTCGAGGATGAGGTTCACTTTCTTGAAGGCCGGCGAGCCGACGATGGCGCGGAAGCCGTCGAGGCCGATCATGCCTTTGCCGATATGCTCGTGCCGGTCGCGGCGATCGCCGAGGCCGACCTTCGAGTCGTTGCAGTGCGACATCTCAAGGCGTTCGAGGCCGATGGCCTTGTCGAAGGCCTTCATGGTCTTGGCGACGGCTTCCGGCGTGCGCAGGTCATAGCCGGAAGCGAAGGCGTGCGCCGTGTCGAAGCAGACGCCCAGGCGTTCGTCGTCGACGCCGTCGAGGATGGCGGCGACCTCCTCGAACGTGTCGCCGATGACCATGCCGGCACCGGCGGAGATCTCGACCAGGAAGCGGGTCGTTCCCTTGTAGCCGTGCAGGATCTTCTTCACGCCTTCGATGACGAGCTTCATGCCTTCTTCCTCGCCCACGCCGGAAGCGCTGCCCGGATGGAACATCACGGCGTAGGTCTTGAGCAGCGAGCCGCGGTCGAGCTCGCCGCGCAGCAGGCCGATGGAGGATTCGCGGATGCGGGTTTCCTTCGAGGCCAGGTTGATGACGTACGGCGCGTGGATGTACCAGTGCTCGAGACCATGCTCGTCACAGGCTTTGAGGAACGCCGTGATCTCGGCCGGGTCGAGCGGCCCGACGCGGCCGCCCTGCGGCGGCCGGGAGAAGAACTGGAAACACTCGAGGCCGAGCGCGGCCGCGTTCTTGGGCGCATTGGAGACGCCGCCTGACGCTGAGACGTGAGCACCGAACAACATACTCGGGGAGGATACAGGAATCAGGATACAGGAAACAGGGACGCGAAAAAACGGGGCCGGGGCCCCGTTTTTCATCGCTACTTCTTCGTCGCAGCCTCGCGCAGCATGGCGAGCACCTTGCGATTGCGGAGGGAGGAACGGATGTAATCCTGGTACTCCTCTTCGCGGATCTGCTTCTGCGCCTCCGGGTCGCTCGCGTAATCGTTCAGGAGCTTCTGGACCTCTTCGAGCACCTCCACGTCGGTGGCCTCGACGTGCTCCTTCTCGCCGATCTCGCGGATGAGGATGGCGGTCTGGATGCGCTTGATCGCCTGGGACGCGAACTCCATGCGCAGGTCGTCGAGCGTCTTCTTGATGTTCACGAGGTAGTCCTCGAACTTCCCGCCGCGCTCTTCGACGCCATGCTTCAGTTCGTCGATCATGCGGCCGATCTCGTCGTTGAGGATCTTGTCGGGGACCTCTTCGAACTTCGACTTGGTGACGAGGGTGTCGAGGATCTCGAGCTCGACGCGCTGCTTCTCCTTATCCTGCGCCTCGGCCTTCATGTTGTCCTTGATCAGCGTGCGGAGCTTCTCCAGGCTTTCCTGGCCGAGCTTCTTGGCGAACTCGTCGTCGATGGGCGGGTTCTGCAGTTCGTAGACCTCTTTGAGGGTGACGGCGAAGTCCACGTCCTTGCCCGCGAGCGTCTTCTGATAGTGCTCCGACGGGAACTTGAGGTTGAACTCGCGCTTCTCGCCCTCCTTCATGCCGAGCACCTTCTCTTTGAGGCCGGGGACGTAGTAGTCCTCGTCGAGGTAGATGCCGTGGTTCCTCGCCTGGCCGCCGTCGAGCGGCACGCCGGCGATGAACAGGTCCATGTCGACCATGATCTTGTCCTTGTCGCGGGCCTCGCGTTCCGCGCGGACCTCCTTGGTCTGCATCCGCTGCAAGTCCTTGAGCGCGGCGTCGACCTTGGCGTCCTCGATGACCTGCTCCTTCTCGGTGACCTTCACCTTATGAAAGTCGGCGAGCGACGTGATCTCAGGGACGGCCGCGCACGTCGCCGTGAACGCGATGGGATTACCCGGCGCGAGCTTGGTGACGTTGATGTTCGGCTCGCCGTACGAGTGGATGCGGTTCTCGGTGATGGCCTTCACGTAATGCTTGCGGACGATGGCCGGAAGCGCGGCCTCGTAGACCGCCATCTCGCCGAAGCGGGACTTCACGACGTCGTACGGCGCCTTACCGGGCCGGTAGCCTTCGATGGGGCGCTGCTCGGAGAGATGATGCGCGGCGGACTCGAGTTCCTTGGAGACCTCATCGAGCGGGATCTCGCAGGAGACCTCGACCATGCCTTTGGGGAGTTTCTTGGTGGTGCAAAGCATAAGATGGATGCGTTGATGTCGCAGATTAGACCGAAAAGGGCCCGATGTCAAACGGTGCCTGGCCAAAAAAAGACCGCCCGAGGGGCGGTCGGGAGGTCAGGCGTTCGCTTTGCGGGCCTCGCGGAAGAAGCCCCAGGCGGCCATGAAGGTGAGCATGAACAGCGTTCGCGCGGCGATGTCCATCGGTTCGAACCGGCCGATGAGCCTGCTGAGGAGCAGGCCGACGCCGCAAGAGTAGATGAGGAAGACGGCGATGAAGAACGCCGCCGCCTCCACCCGCGCCTTCCGCGGATCGCGGCCGAACTCGCGCAGGAGGAGGTAGTACACCCCGCTCGTGGCGATGCCGGCGGCGAGCAGCGTGGCGACGCAGCCGGCCGGCCGGAAGGGCAGGATCTCGATGAGCAGCAGGAAGTTGAGACAGAACGTGAACAGCGAGGCCAGGAACGCCTTTCCCATGTCTTCTCCTTTGCGAAGGGTGAAGGAAGGCGGTCCGAGCTTAGCAGGGCGAGGTTGAAAGGTTAAGAGGCTTAGGACCGGCATCTTCTCATAGAGTTCAGAGAACAGAGGACGGAGGGAGGGTAGAGTTCAGAGGGCAAAGCGAGAACAAAGAGCAGAGGCGCCTGTGTTTTTTCCCGCGTCGGAAGAACCGAGACGACTCTGGTCCCTGTTCTCGCTTTGCGCTTTGGTCTCTTGTCTCTCTCCGCACTCTATCCTCTGGTCTAATGAGAGGACGCGCCAAGGACGAAAACACGAAAAAAGCGCTCCCCGGGGAGCGCTTTCCCGACTCGTCGTTACGCCATCATGGCGACGATGAGGAGCGCGACGATGTTGAGGATCTTGATCATCGGGTTGATCGCCGGGCCGGCGGTGTCCTTGTAGGGGTCGCCGACCGTATCGCCGGTGACGGCGGCCTGGTGGGCGAAGGACTTCTTGCCGCCGTAGACGCCCGTCTCGATGTACTTCTTGGCGTTGTCCCAGGCGGCGCCGCCCGTGGTCATCGAGACCGCGACGAAGATGCCGGTGACGATGGCGCCGACGAGCATGCCGCCGAGCGCTTCGAAGCCGAGCTGCTCCGGGAAGAGCAGGACGACGATGATGGGGGAGACGATCGGCAACAGCGCCGGGACCGTCATCTCGCTGATGGCGGACTTGGTGACGATGTCGACGCAGGCGGCGTAGTCGGGCTTGCCCGTGCCGTCCATGATGCCGGGGATCTCCTTGAACTGGCGGCGGACCTCGTCGACGACCTTGCCCGCGGCGCGGCCTACGGCCTCCATGGCGATGGCGCCGAAGAGGTAGGTCACGATGCCGCCGAGGAACAGGCCGATGAGCACCTTCGGATCATTGAGCTTGAAGACGATGTCCTTGCCGATCTTGGCGAGCTCCTCGGTGAACGAGGCGAACAGCACGACCGAGGCGAGACCGGCGGAGCCGATGGCGTAGCCCTTGGTGACGGCCTTGGTGGTGTTGCCGACCGCGTCGAGCGGATCGGTGATGTTGCGGACCTCCTCGGGGAGGCCGGCCATCTCGGCGATGCCGCCGGCGTTGTCGGTGATCGGGCCGAAGGCGTCGATAGCGACGATGATGCCGGTGAGCGACAGCATGGCCATGGAGGCGACGGCGACGCCGTAGACGCCGGCGAGGCTGTAGGCGCCGAGCACGGCTGCGCAGATCACGAGGACCGGGAGCGCGGTGGAGCGCATCGAGACGGCGAGGCCGGCGATGATGTTGGTGCCGTGGCCGGACTGCGAGGCCTCGGCGATGCGGCGGACCGGCGCGTACTTCGTGCCGGTGTAGTACTCGGTGATGACGACGATGGCCGCGGTGACGGCGATGCCGATGAGCGAGGCCAGGTAGAGGTTCATGGCGGAGTACGTGCCGTTATCGCCCATGAGCCAGTTGGTGACGGGGTAGAACAGCACGGCGGCGGTGACGCTCGCGACGGCGAGGCCCTTGTACAGCGCGTTCATGATGTTCTTGGTCGCGCCGAGGCGGACGGCGAAGGTGCCGAGGATCGAGGCGACGATCGAGATCGCGCCCAGCGCCAGCGGATAGAGGAGCGCGTTCTGCGCGCCCGTGCCGAAGGTGAGCGAGCCGAGCAGCATGGCGGCCACGGCCGTCACGGCGTAGGTCTCGAACAGGTCGGCGGCCATGCCGGCGCAATCGCCGACGTTGTCGCCGACGTTGTCGGCGATGACGGCCGGGTTGCGCGGGTCGTCCTCGGGAATGCCGGCCTCCACTTTGCCGACGAGGTCGGCGCCGACGTCAGCGGCCTTCGTGAAGATGCCGCCGCCGAGGCGGGCGAAGACGGAGATGAGCGAGCCGCCGAACCCGAGGCCGACGAGCGCGTTGACGTCCTTGGTCAGGGCGTAGAACACGGAGACGCCGAGAAGGCCGAGGCCGACGACGAACATGCCCGTGACCGCGCCGCCGCGGAAGGCGACGTTCAGCGCGTTGGACATGCCGCCCTTGGCCGCTTCCGTCGTCCGGATGTTGGCGCGGACCGACACCTGCATGCCGACGTAGCCGGCGAGCGCGGAAAGCATGGCGCCGACGAGGAAGCCGAAGGCCGTGGTCCAGTTCACCTTGAGGCCGAGCAGGAAGAAGATGACCGCGGCCACCATCGCGGCGGTCTTGTTCTGGCGGATGAGGTAGGCGTTCGCGCCTTCCTGGATCGCCTTGGCGATCTTCTGCATCTTTTCGTCACCCTGCGGCTTCGCAAGGACCCAGCGGATGAGGATCGCGCCGTAGCCGAGCGCCGCGAGCGCGGCAAGGATGGCAAGGAGTAAAGGTGTGGCCATACGTTTGAGTCGGTGCTGCCGGCGCGGGTGCCCCGGCCGGACCTGAAAAATGAATAAAAAAAGGGGTTTTTACCGATGCATGGTAGGAAAAAACCCCTGGTACTGTCAATCGGGCCGGACCCGGCGCCTCCGCCGCGCGGCGTTCGCCCGGAGGCGCGGCTTCGGCGCCTTTCCGGACTCCGTGGCCTTGAATGCCGCCCTGTACCGGCCGACGATGGCCTTGATCGCGTCCCGTACCGCCCGCGCGCCCTTGGCATGGGCCTTCGGCGTGAGCTTGACCATCAGGTCGAAGACCTCGAAGTACTTCGTCTCGGTCTCCGTGATCTGCTTCATCTGGAACTCGACGGGCGAACCCTCCAGGGAACGCAGGTTGTCGAGCCGGTCGCAGGCCTTGATGACCAGCACCCGCCAGTCGGCGTAGGCGATGAGGCGCTCCAGGTAGCCTTCCTTCGGCACCTTGGAGAGCATCTTCACGATGCGGGCGACCTCCGGCCCGAGCGTGTGCTCGATGAGCTCCGGCGTGATGATGTCCGTGTCTTCGATGCAGTCGTGGATGAGCGCCGCCATGATCATGACGGGGTCGACGCACTTCACTTCGTCGATGAGGACGAGAGCGACGCGCCTCGGATGCTCGAAGTAGCGGACCTTTTTGCCTGTCTCGGGGTCGATCTCCTTGCGGAACTGGGCCCGATGGCCATGCTTGGCGAAGACGTAGGCCGCCTCGACGAGCATGAGGTCGCGCATGGCGAGGATGGGCTTGAGCCTCCTGCAGAACGATTCGCGGTTCTCTTTGGCTGACACAACGCCCTCCTTGTGGTGGTGGGATGCGTGGGTGAAAGAACGTTGCACTATATCGAGGGCCGCCTCCGAAGTCAAAACGAGCCTGTTGCAGACGCCAGCGGAATTTCTGGGCGACCGTTGACAGTCTGGTGAGCGATTGTTACCGTTTTTGAGGAATCGCGTAGGGAGCACTGTTGTTTGTTTTTTCGCTAAAGAGAGCCAAAAGTTTGGCTTTCTCGCCTTATTCCGTAAGCGAAAAAGATATCCCTCGAACCATCAAGAAAATCAGCATTAAGCTCCTCGTGTGGGCTTTCAAAGGGTTAATCGGCTTGAAAAAGTGCTTAACCCTTTTGCTTTTGATGGTGAAGAGGCCATTTTTTTGGCTTTGTAGAGCCATTATCAATCCTGTCTTCACGCTCCTGTACCAGGCCTACCGGCTGATCAAGAAGGCCATCGTCGCGGTCACCGAGCCGATGCGCGACCGGGCCATGAGCCTGCTCGCCAACCGTTACGCCATCCACGTCGTGGTCATCCTGCTGGTGTTCTCGGTCACGGCCACGAACATCTATGCGAGCGACGGCGGCGGCCAGGCGAACGACGGCGGGCAGAAGAGCATCCTCGGCGGCCTGACACAGAACGAGGAAGAGGCGGTCGTCGTGGAGGCGGCGTCGTCCAACGCGAACGTCAACGGGCCGCAGGACGTTTCGTATCTCGGCAGCCAGGCGCTCAGTTCGCATGACGCCGCGACGGGCGCCGACGACGGGACCGACGACGAGGCGTACGTTGACGACGAGACCGAGCTCGACCTCGTTTCGCCGATGGCCAACGCCGTGCGCGTCCAGCCGCAGCCCGACGAGGAAGCGGCCCCCGCGACGAGGACCCGCGTCGAGGAATACACCGTCGCCGAGGGCGACACGCTCGGCTCCATCGCCCGCCAGTTCGACCTCCGCACCGAGACGCTGCTGGCCTCCAACGGCCTGACGGTCCGCAGCATCCTGCGCATCGGCCAGGTGCTCAAGATCCTGCCGGTGGACGGCGTCATCTATAAGGTGAGGAACGGCGATACGATCTCGAAGATCGCCAAGGTCTACGACAGCGACGCCGAAAAGATCCTGGAGATGAACGGCCTCTCGAGCGGCGCCGCGCTCGCGGCCGGCACCGAGCTCATCCTGCCGGACGGCAAGCTGCCGCCGCCTCCGCCGCCGAAACAGCCGTCGCGCATCGCCAAGAACATCAAGAACATCTTCGTGCCTCCGCCGTCCCCCGATCGTTCGGGCGGCGACGACATGATCTGGCCGACGGCCGCGCGGCGCATCACGCAATACTTCGGCCATTACCGCGGCGGCAGCCGCCACACCGGCGTCGACATCGCCGGCCCGATCGGCACCGCCATCTATGCGGCGGACGACGGCGTGGTCGCCATCGCCGGCTGGAACAGCGGCGGCTACGGCAACATGGTCCTCATCGACCACGGCGGCGGCCTGTACACCCGCTACGGCCACGCCTCGAAGCTCCTGGTGAAGGCGGGCGATACGGTGAAGCGCGGCGACGTCATCGCGCTCATCGGTTCGACCGGGCACTCGACCGGTCCGCACCTCCACTTCGAGGTCATGACCGGCAACCCGCACAACAGGAAGAACCCGCTCGAATACGTGGGACTCTGACGATCCGACAGGCCTCCGGCAAAAGCCGGAGGCTTTTCGTTTCCGGCAAAAAGAAAAATCCCGGTCGTCGACCGGGATCAGGAAGAATGAACATGGGCGCTGCTAGCAGCCGCCTTCGACGCGGACCGTGGTCTTGGTGACCACCGAGCCGTCGGGCACCGGGGTGTCCAGGCTCTGGGCGTCCTCGCCGTTCACGGAGTACTCGGCCTTCTCGCCGGGCTTCGCTTCGAGGCCCGCGGCGGCGAGGACCTCCTTGAGCGGGGCCGGTCCGGGACCGTCCAGCTTGGCTTCCTTCTTGCCGCCGGGATACTGCGCTACGGTTGCGATCATCGTTCGCCTCCTACTGATGTCCCGCAAGCGGGACGGTTACAGGAAGGTGAAACTGTCGAAGTCCATTTTCAGGGACCTCGGCACCTCACCGACCACCCACCACTTTCGCACGAGCGCGCCCACCATGGACGCGACGCCGAACGTGTTGTACGCGATGGCCCTCGCGGTGCACGGGATGTCCGATGCTTCCTTCGAGGGGTAGAGATGCCGTTCGTACCGCTTCACGTCGTCCGGGTCGCAGGGCCGCACGCAGTGGATCACCGCGAGGTTGGCCCCCATCCGGGTGTCGACGTAGAGCGCCACGTTCGGGTCGAAGCGGAGCCGGTCCCAGATCGAGAGCCGGACGTCCATGCTGTCGACCGCCGAGATGACGAGTCCCGCGAGGGACTGGTCGGCGTAGCGCTCGGCGCGGGGGATGACCTGGCCGTCGGCGAAGCCGCGCGCGATGTCCGCGAGCGCCTCCACTTTCGGCCGGCCGAGATCCTCGTGCCGGTAAAGCTGGCTCGGCAGATTATGCTCTTCGACGGTGTCGAAGTCAAACACCGTGAGCTCGGGCACGCCCATCTTGGCGAGCAGGAGCCCGATGGCCGAACCGACGCCGCCGGCGCCGATGAGCGTGACGGCGGAGAGGGCCTGCTCCGGTCGGAACAGGTCCTGCTGCCGGGAACGGTTGAGCGCGGTCATCGGTCTTCTCCTTGGTCGTCGCCCTCGTCGAGGAGGGGCATGAGCGGGTCGTCAGGCGCGACGGGCGACGGCTTCTCCGCGAAGAACGGGAACAGCCGCCGTTTCGTCCTGACCTTCTTGGCCACTTCATCGGCCGCGGCCTTCGTCATCGCCTCGCTCAGGTCGGGGACGACCTCGACCGGGACGTGATCGAACGCGAAGGGGAACGGCAGCGCGGAGGTGATGCGCGTCCTCGTGGCGAGCTTGTGGTTGCCCACGAGCGACACGAGGTAGTTGTCGCGCGACATCTCGTTGATGGTGCGCATGTCGATCTCCGACCAGAAGACCGGCATGTCGGCGTGCGAGTGCCACCAGAAGCGCAGCACCTCTGGGTCCTTTCCTTGGCGGACCCATTCGGTGACGAACTTCCGGACCGCCTTGCCGTCGAGGAGCGTCTTCACCGGCGTGACCTCCTGCTCGAGGAGGAAGACGTCGGTGATGATGAGCGATCCGCCGACGAGCTCGACGGAACCGATGCCGCCGACCTCCATGGGGCACGCCAGGATGTAGGCCATGAGCCTCTTCCAGACGGCCTCGGGGATGATGACGTTCGGGCATTTCGCGCGGATGGTCGCGGTCATCGCGACACCTCCTTCCAGTGTTCGATCTTCGAGAACGGGTTCGACGGGTTGTAGCTCTCCAGGAACCTGAAGAGAAGGTTGACCGCCAGCGCGTACTCGCGTTCGCCGAGGAGCTTCGAGAGCGCCTCGGTGATGTTCCCGAGGCACGGGCGGCGGTCGCGCACGTGCGGATGTTCGCAGTGCGTGCCCGAGGCCGTGTTCGAGAGGTTCGCGAGCGAGAGGCCGCCGCGGTCGTCGATGGTGATGCGGAAGCGGCCGATCTCGTAGCGGCGTCCCATGTGCGGCACGACGACCGTCCTCGTGTCGACCTCGATGCGGTCGGCGTAGGCGCGGACGGCGAGCACGGGCTTGGCCGCGGCGAGCTGGTCGAACTCCTTCTTCAGGCGCTCGATCTCGGTCTTCCGTTCCTCGTTCACCAGGCGTTCGAGCGTCTGCTGGGCGCCATGGCGCTTGCGGACGGCGACGGTGATGCGCTGCCCGCATTCGCGGATGTCCTGCTCGTGCGCCGCGATCTCCTTCTCGACGGCGTCCTTGCGGGCGTCGACGGTCTGGAGGCACAGCTTCACGTAGGAGTCGCGTTCGGCGTCGAGGGTCGCGCGCCAGGCGGCGGCGTCCTCGTCGTCGTCGAGCGGATTGTCCTCGGCCACGCGCACGCCTTCGTAGAGGACGCGCGCAAGGACGGAGGGCAGCCGTTCTTCGTCGAGCGCGAACAGGTCGCAGAGGACGTAGACCTTTCGGCCCACGACCTGGACGACGGCGTTGCCGTCGGCGTCCTTCACGATCAGTCCGCGTTCTTCCGAGGGTTTGATGGCGCTCACGTCGCAGGCCGCTCCGAAGACCGAACCGAGCCTGGTCCATTGCTGCTGCGCCACGGGGGCGCAGAGGTGGAAGACCTCGATCCAGTCGTCTTCCGAGACGGTCGGATGCGCCGCGCGCCCGCCCATGTGCGTGAAGGCGATGCTGACGCCGCTCGAGTTCATGGAGACCGTCCCGATGACGTCCTCCACCAGCCCGTAGCGTTCCGACGGGACGTGGTTGACGGCGATCTCGCCGGTCTCCCCGTCGTAGACGCGCCGCACGGTGCGGTCGATGTCCGTCTCGTGGTCCTCGGCTTCGGCGTCGGCGAGATCGAGCGCGCGCTCGAAGTCGTCGATCCTGGAAGCTTCGACGGCGAAGGCCTTGAGATGCTCGGGCACCCCGATGGTGATCGGGAAGTACGGCACGCCGGCCTGCTGCAGGAGATGTTCCCTGCCGAGCAGCTCGT
>DATJFD010000060.1:0-6691 GCA_035495855.1 Binatia bacterium
AGATAAAAGGACGGCCCCTGGAACGGAGCCGTCGATCGTCGAAGCCGGTCAGTGGAGAAGGGGCAGGTGTCGGGAAACGCCGAAGCGAAGCTCCGGCACGAAGAAGACGTTGGGCGCGCATTCGCGCACGATGGCTTTCAGCCAGTGGTCGGGCATGGCGTCCCGGTCGATGAGCGTGCCGCAGCGGCCGGCGTGCCGCGACTCGACGCGGCTCGGCCGCGGCGCGCGGGCCCGTTCATCGAGGTACTCGGCAAGCCCTTCCATGATCTCCGCCCGCAGGCGGTTCGTCTCCCGACGCGTCGTTCTGGTCATCGTTCGCCTCCATGAAGCGAGGGTGAGTGCTGCTGTGACCCGTTGGCGCGGCCAGTGCTCTCCTTCCCTGTTCGGACCGTCTAAGCGTGTTGGAAAAAACGTTGGGTCCACCATACCCGCCGCGCCGAAGGGCTGTCAACGGGCGGCCGCCGGGGGCTTTACGGGAGCGGGTTTTTCCGCTACGCTCCAGCGGCAATGCCTATGGATAAGCCCAGGAAATCGGGCCTCGTCGTGCTCGTCGGCCGTTCGAACGTCGGCAAGTCGACGCTCCTGAATTCGCTCATCGGGACGAAGATCGCCATCGCCACCCCGAAACCCCAGACCACGCGCAACGTGATCCAGGGCGTGCTTCACGATGCCCGCGGCCAGATCGTCTTCGTCGACACGCCGGGCATCTTCAAGCAGGTGCCGGACCAGCTGACGGCCAAGCTCAACGAGAAGGCCCGCGACGCGCTCGAAGGCGTGGACGTGGTGCTCTATGTCGTCGACCCCGCGAGGCACGTCGGCGACGAGGAAGAAGCCGTCCATCGCATGGTCAAGCAGCTCAAGATCCCGAAGATCCTGGTCCTGAACAAGGCCGACCAGAAGCGACCCTACATCGACGAGTACATGGCCTGGCGCGACGAGTTCACGGCCATCGTCGACGTCTCGGCGCTCTCGAACAAGGGGCTCAAGCCGCTGGTCGACGCGGTCATCGAGGCGTTGCCGGAAGGCGGCGTGGACCTCTATCCGCCGGACCAGATCACCAACGTCGAGAACAAGTTCTGGCTCGAAGAGCTCATCCGCGAGAAGGTCTTCATGGGCCTCCACGAGGAGATCCCCTACAGCACGACGGTGCGCGTGGACGAGGTCGCGCGCCGCGAGGAGGGCACGGTCTACATCAAGGCCTCGGTGCTGACGACGGCGACGCGCTACAAGAAGATGATCATCGGTGCGGGCGCGTCCAAGATCCGCGGCATCGGCCGCGCGGCGCGCAAAGAGCTCGAGCTCGTGACCGGCGACAAGATCTACCTGGACCTCGACGTGCAGGTCGAGGAACGATGGCAGGAAAGGTTCGAGTAGAAGTACTCAGTACACAGTACCCAGTAAACAGAGGTTCGCGTCGATCCCGCGTACTGAGTACTGGGTACTGTTTACTGTGTACTCGTCCGTCCTGCTATACTGTCCCCATATGTCCATCATCAAGAAGCCGGACGAACCGCCGGAGAAGCTCGCCGAACTCAAGAAGCAGCATCAGGACATGGAGGCCGTGAACATCTGCCCTTCGCCCTACACCGACTTCCGGTCGGGTGCGAGCTGGCGCATCTTCCGGATCATGGCCGAGTTCATCGAGGGCTTTGAGTTCCTCGCCGACCTCAAGAAAGAGGTCTCGATCTTCGGTTCCGCGCGCGTCCCCGCCACGCATCAGTACTATAAGGAAGCGCGCAAGCTCGGGACGCTCCTCGGACGCGCGGGCTTCACCATCATCACAGGCGGCGGCCCCGGCATCATGGAGGCCGGCAACCGCGGCGCGGTCGAGGCGGGTGCGCCCTCGGTCGGGCTCAACATCGAGCTGCCGAAGGAACAGCGCATCAACCGCTACGTCCGCAAGCCGCTCGCCTTCCACTACTTCTTCACCCGCAAGGTGATGCTGTCGGTCTCGTCGCAGGCCTACATCTTCTTCCCCGGCGGGTACGGCACGCTCGACGAGATGCTTGAGCTCATCACGCTCATCCAGACGAAGAAGATGTGCCGCATCCCGATCGTGCTGGTCGGAAAGAAGTACTGGACCGGCTTCTTCGCCTGGGCGAAGGAGGCCATGCTCGCCGAGAATTACATCGCTCCCGAGGACCTCGACCTGTTCACCATCGTCGATACCGCCGAGGAAGCTTTCGGGGTCATCAAGGATTCGCAGGAACGGATGTACTTTTAGGAGCTTCGAGCTCCGAGCTTCGAGCTGAGAGCGGAAAAACCGGCCTTGCGGGCCGGTTTTTTGACGGGACCTTTTAAGGCCTTTGTTCTTTTTCACTTTGCACTCTTGCGTAGCGGTCGGGCGCCTGGTCCTTCTGGTAGGTATCGCCGTAGACGAACAGGACGAAGAGCGTCCCGAGGATCGGCAGGTGGCCGACGAGCTCCTTGGGGCCGAGGAAGAAGATGCTCGCGGTGAAGACCGGCACGAGGAGGACGGCCGTGAGCCGCGTGAGGAAGCCGAAGATCTCGAAGATGCCGACGGTCGCTTCGACCGCGAAGAGGATGAAGACGTAGAGCTCGCGCGAGATGTGCAGGCCGCTCCAGCCCAGAAGGACGAACGGGTTCATGTTCGGGAAGCGGTCCATGAGCGACAGGTGCAGGTCGGGCCTCCGCCACTTGAGGAGCCCGAGCCACAGGATGGTGATGCCCGTCAGGACGCGGAGCGCTACATAGGCCCATTTCCGCTGGTGCGGCGTCGAAGTGATCGGCTTGCCCAGGAACCAGTCGAGCGAATAGCGGCCGCGCGCGAACACGAACAGGAAGATGGCGATGCCGACGAAGTTCACGTAGTCCCACGGCTCGATGAAGGGCTGGAGCGCGAAGGCCGCCAGGAAGAGCAGGAAGAGCCCGACGGCGGCCGCGGGCGTGAACAGCCCGATCATGAAGCACGCGCCGACGAAGGTCTCGATGCCGCGAAGGATGGTGCCGGGGAGGCCCGCCGGCAGCGGATAGTTGGTGGCCAGGAGCTGTCCGCGCCAGGCGACGAACAGCAGGGTGAAGCCGGTCGTGACCGCGAGCACCCCGGCGGCGTAATCGCGCCAGGGCTTGATCTTCGCCTCCATCTTCGCGTACAGCGCCGTCTTCTCGTACCAGCGGTCGACGAAATACCCGACGGCCGCGAGGGCGAGGACCAGCGCGGCGGCGCCGACGGTGACGACATTCGCGGTCCGGTAGAACTCGGGCTGGCCGTACGCGACGGTCGACACGGGCACGAACCATTTCTCGTGGGCCTGCGCGGCCGGGATGAGCGCGTCGAGGATGCGCTGCGGGAACATAGCGCGGTCATTGTACCACGGCCGAGGGCGTCCGGCAGAAAAAAGACCCGCCGGCGATGCCGGACGGGTCGAGGTTCAGTTGCAGGAACAGCCGGGGTCCCAGTCGAGATTGCAGCCGTCGGCGCGCGGCGACAGATGCATCCAGGTGAACGCCCAGGACCAGGATGCGCCGGCACCCATGTAGCCGTAGCGCAGCTGGTTGTAGTCGACGTCGAACACCCCGTAGTAGGGATCGACGACATGGAACTGGAAGACGTGGTACGACAGCCGGCGAAACCCGGTCACGAGCACGACGTGCCCGGCGAACGAGTTCAGGTAACCGATGATGACCGGCCGGCCGTTCGAGATCTCGAGCGCGAGCGATTCCTGGGTGATGGCGCCGTCGTTCTCGTAGCCGTGGATGCCGAGCACCTGGCCGAGGATGACGTCGATCTGGTTCGGCGGGGCGGCCTGGTCGCAGGCCTGGTAGGAGCAGGCGCTGTACTGGCAGCAGACGGGCTGCTGGAAGCCGGCCTTGATCGAGGCGAGGACGCATTCCTGCGCCTGGATGCCGTAGTACTGCGCGACCATGGTCGTGGTCGCGGCCCAGCACCATTCCTGGCACTGCTGCGGCAGCTCGGGGACGGCGAGCTGCACGCCATCGCCGTCGTTCAGCGGCAGATGGTCGCCGCAGTAGGCGCCGGGCGCGCCACCGTCGGGACCGCCGGGGCCTCCTGGCGGGCAGTCCGCGGGGCAGGAGTAGTTGCTCTCGCCCTCGACGTAGTCGCAGCGGCCGTCGCCGCAGCGGGTTGGTTCGGGGCCGGGGCCGCAGCCGATGGCGACGAGGGCGGCGGAGACGAGGGCGAAGATGACGCTGGTGAATGAACGCATGCGGTTCCTCCTTGCATGCCGTGCCTTGCACGACGGGCGAGTTTTGCATGGTTCGGTCGTGTTGTCAATCTGCCGATGCGCCCCTGAGATGCAAAGTCGGCCGTCCGGTCAGGCCAGCGGCGACCCAGGACCCATAATCCCATGGGTCCTGAAATGGTCGCCGCGTGACCTGACCGGCCCGGCCTGCGCGTGTTGCAAATGGGACCCTCTCCTTTCGATGGGAGTTTCGGAAGAAATCCGGCCGCAAAAAAACAACCCGTCCTTTTCTCGGACAGGCCGGATTTCTCGTCGGATCTCATGACTCAACTCCGATGGTGCAGTTCGTTTATCTCGGCTTCGAGTTGCGGGTGATCATTTCTGGACCCTGAAACAAGTTCAGGGCGACATTTCTTTTTTTCTGGACCCCGGGTCAAGCCCGGGGTGACAGAGATAAATGTCATGCTCAACTTGTTTCAGCTTCCAAAAAAAAACCGCACCATCGGAGCCGTATCTAAGATCCTGCGAGAAATCCGGCCCGGTGAGATGGGGATGCGATCCATCTCTTGAGGCCGGATTTCTTTGTTGTCCAAAAACCTCCGGGAAACATTGTGAGGAACGCGGAGGCCGGCGGGAGGCGGCTTCTTTCCTCAGAGTCCCAGAAAAAAAGCCGTCCCCAAAGGGACGGCCACTATCACTTCTTGTCCGCAGCCAGCTTCTCGAGCCCCAGCCACTCTCGCGACTGGACGACGGGAAGCTGCAGCGCGCGCTCGCGGTCGAGGTCGAGGCCGCCGAGATGGACGGACTCGGGCGTCAGGACCCACTTGAAGATCGAGCCCACGAACAGCTTCGTGAAACGCTCGACCCAGGTGCGCAGTACCCCCTCCTTGTAGTTGGGCGCCATCTCCGCGAGCTCCTCGTCGGTCCACATCTCGCGGACCACGCGGTAGACCTCGGCCGGTTCCAGCTTCTCCCCCGCGAAGAGGGCGAAGCAGGCGTCGAGGACCGGGAAGGGCATGAGGTCCTTCTCGTCCTCCTGTCCGTCGGCGAGCTCGGCGGAGGCCTTGGTCTCGAGGACCTTGGCGACCGCTTCCCAGCCGTGCTCGTGGCAGAGCCAGCGGAGATGCTCGATGACGACCGTCTTGGGCTCGTTCGCGATGAGCGAGAACGCGCCCATGAGGTCGCCGCCGACCGTCGAGTAGCCGACGGCCTTCTCCGACATGTTGGAGGTCTGGAGCCAGAAGCCGCCGGCGCTGTTGGCCCAGTTCCACATCCTGGCGCCGCGGATGCGGGCCTGGATGTTCTGGACCGTGATGGGCGTGAGCATCTCGCCTTCGGAGAGCATCGCCTTGGCTGCCTCGACCTCGCGGTCGAAGGCCTCCTCGATCGACAGCTCCTTGAACGTCACCCCGAGCTCCTCGCACACGTCGTGCGAGATACCCTTGGTCGTCGCCGAGTTGAAGCGCGTCGGCATCGAGAAGCAGTGGATGAAGTCCTTCACCGCCGCTTCCTGCCCCGGGCCGAAGTGCCGTTCGGCCCAGAGCCGCGCGATGCAGAGCGTCAGGACCGAGTCCTTGCCGCCCGACAGCGCGATGCCGATCTTCCGGAACGCCTTCGTCTTCACGAGGTAGTCCATGCCCATGACCATCGCTTCGGTCATGTCGCGGAAGAACTCGTCGCGCGGGCAGGCGCCGTGGACGTGCGCCGGCATGAAGAAGCTCTTGTGCGCCGGCGCGGGATAGCGGTAGCCGTCCCGGTTCGGGAAGTTCCCGGTGCCGTAGCGGAGCACCTTGGCGCGGGGCGACGAGGCGAAGAAACGCTCGCAGTCCGTGCGCCAGGTGGTGTTCTCGCGGCGCAGCCGGAGCGTGCGGTCGAGGTCGACGACGGCGGTGGCGTACGCCTCCTTCCATCGCTCGCCCTCGAACATCATGCGGCCGTTCTGGTTGACGTACGCCCCGCCGTCGAAGACGAGCGAGTCGTTGCCGCCGACCTGGTTCACGTAGACCACCGTCGCCTGGTTGTCGCCGGCGCGCGTGGAGAGCATCTCCCTGCGCGTGGCGGTGACCCCGGCGCGCCACGGCGAAGCCGAGGCGTTGATGATGAGCTCCGCGCCGCTGTAGGCGCGGCGGCGCATCGGGCCGTCGGGCGACCAGATGTCCTCGCAGACCTCGAGCGCGAACGTGCCGAACGGCAGTTCGAAGACGAGGTCACCGAACGGCACGTGGCCGTCGAGCTTCTCGTCCATGCCCGGGTAACCGTGCGTGAACGTGCGGTTCTCATAGAACACGCCGTACGTCGGGAGCTTCTCCTTCGGCACGATGCCGTGGATGAGACCGTTCGAGACGGCGGCGACCGCGTTGTAGAGGTTGCCGCCGAGCCCGACCGTCAGGCCGAACGTGAACATCGTCTTGGCCTTGAAGCCGGTCGACGCGCGGGCGAACCGCTGGAGCGCGGCCCACTGCTGGTCGACGAACGACTTCCACTGCACCAGGTCCTCCGCGGGGTAGCCGCCGATGACCTGTTCCTGG
>DATJFD010000061.1:0-12188 GCA_035495855.1 Binatia bacterium
GCCGGCGGCAAGAAGGTCCCCTGGGACGAGCGCGCCGAGATGCGCCGGGCCATCGCCAAGAAGCTCGGCAAGGAATGATCCTATGGACGCAGCAAAGGTCATCAGGCTCAAAGACGACGAAAAGGTGCTGTGCGTGGTGCGCAACTACTGGCTCGTCTATTCCGCGCCCGCGCTCGGGGCCGTGCTGCTCCTGACCGCGGCGTACTTCTTCATGCTGCCGCTCTTCAAGTTCGGCCGCTGGGGCGTGGCCGGCTTCGCGCTGCTCAACGTCATCGGCCTGTTCATCGCGGCGCGCGCTGCCTGGGTCTGGCACTGGAACGCGTTCATCGTCACCTCGGACCGCGTCGTCGACGTCGACCAGCGGGGGTTCTTCAGCCGCACCGTCTCCGAGGCCGACTTCGACAAGATCCAGGACGTGTCGTACGCCATCAAAGGCATGGCCGGCACGATCCTCAGGTTCGGCACCATCGAGATCCAGACCGCGGGCAACTCCACCAACCTGGAGCTCCAGGACGTCCATGATCCGAAGGAACTCCACCACCTCATCACCGACGCGATGCACCGGCACAAGGACCGCGCCAACGGCGGCGCGCGCAGCGAGAAGATCGCCATGCTGCTCGACGCCGCGGCGGAGCTCAACGACAGCGAGGCGCGCGCCTTCATCGTGGCGCTCCAGGCCGCCATCGCGTCCGGCAACGCCGGGGTCGAGCACGCGGCCATGGACGAAGCCGACCTCGAATGGCTCAAGCGCGACGTGAAGGACGCGGAAGCGTGACCGTATGACGCAGCAGACGCCACAACCAGGACGGTTCCGGCGGCTCCTCGGCCTCAAGCGGGTGCTCATCGCCAACCTCGCCGTTTTCGCCGTCATCGCCTGGGGCTTCTCCGGCGAGTTCCTGCGCAACCGGGAGATGCAGAAGGAGATCGACAGCCTCCAGACCGAGGCCTCCGGGCTCGAGAACAAGAACGCCGAGCTCGCCGATACCAGCGCTCGCGCCTCGAGCCGCGGCGTGCTCGAGCAGGAGGCCAGGACGAAGCTCAACCTGCGCAAGCCGGGGGAGGAGGTCGTGGTCGTCAGCCCGGGGCCCGGCCATGAGGGCGCCGACGCGACGCCCGTACGGCCCGAGGCCAAGGACGAGCCCCGCTCGAACCCCGCCCGGTGGTGGCATTATTTTTTCCGATGAGCTATAAAGCATGAAGCCCGCGGCACACTATGCCGCGTAGTAAACCAGTGACCCCCGCTATGCAGGACGTCAACGAACCGCAGCAGCACGCAGACATGGCTCCCGACGCGCCGTCCGGCGCCGGCCATGCGCCGGAAAAGCCGGCCGCGAAGAAACAGAAGAACATCATCGCCACGATGGCCGCCGGCGCGGTCATCAGCATCGCCGCCCTCGCCGTCGTCGGCGTCGGCGTGCTCATCTTCGGCATCTATAAGTTCGGTTGGGAGAACAAAGCGACCGACCTGCTGACGCACGCCGTGCCGCTGCCGGCCGCGAGCGTCAACGGCACCAGCATCTCGTACGCCACGTACCTCGACGACCTGTCCACGGTCCGCCGCTTCTTCGCGAAGCAGAAGGAGCAGCCCCCTGCGGGGCAGCCGCCGGCGGAACAGCCTTCCGAGCAGGACCTCCGCAAGGGCGTGGTCGACAGGCTCGTCGCCACCGAGGTGCTGCGGCAGGAAGCCGTCCGCTATGACGTGAAGGTGTCCAAGGACGAGATCGACGCGGAGTATGCCAAGTTCGTGAAGCAGGACGGCTCGGCCGACGCGGACGCCTCGAAACAGATCCTCGACCTCTACGGCTGGTCCGTGGACCAGTTCAAGGAGAAGGTCATGCGGCCCTACATCATGCAGCAGAAGCTCGCCGAGGCGATCGCCAAGGACGAAACTCTGAACGCCGCCTCCGAGAAGAAAGCGCATGAGGTGGAGGACAAGCTCAAGGCCGGCGCGGATTTCGCGGAGCTCGCCAAGACGGAGAGCGCCGACCCCGGCTCCGCAGCGCAAGGCGGCGATCTCGGCTGGTTCGAGAAGGGGATGATGGTCCCGGAGTTCGAGCAGGCGGCCTTCGCCCTGAAGAAGGGCGAGACGAGCGGCCTCGTGAAGACGCAATTCGGCTGGCACATCATCCGCAGCGAAGACATCGAGAAGGACAAGAAGACGGGTGAGGTCATCAAGGTGAAGGCCGCGCACATCCTCATCGCCGGACCGAACGTCCAGGATTACCTCGACGGCAAGCTCAAGGAAGCGAAGGTGAAGAGGTACGTGAAGGAATAGCGAGAGCTTCGAGCGCCAAGCGCCGAGCTTCGAGCGAAGGGCGGGCCGCGAGGCCTGCCCTTATTTTTGTCCCCTGAACTTGTTTCAGGGTCCAGATATACCCGTCATCCCGCACCCCCAAACCTGTCACCCCGCATCCCCAAACCTGTCACCCCGCACTTGATGCGGGGTCTAGAAAAAAAGTGTCACCCCGGCCCCCGAGCCGGGGTCCAGGAATAACGCCAAAAACGAAAACTGACCCGGAAGAAACGGGTCAGTTTTCGTTCGCTCAGTGTTGTGGAGCCACCTCCGGGGATCGAACCCGGGACCTCTGCTTTACGAAAGCATTGCTCTACCAGCTGAGCTAAGGTGGCATCTGGTGCATCCTTTTTGCGGGAGATCGGCTGCGCTGCGCGTGTTGTTGGAGCGGGTAACGGGAATCGAACCCGTCTCTCAACCTTGGGAAGGTCGCATAATAGCCACTATACTATACCCGCCCGGTCCGCCTCGATTTCCACACCTGTTGTAAATGACGGACATACTATATACTTAAGGGGATTTCTTGCCAAGACCGGCACCCTCACCGGAACCGTTTCGAGCGGCAGAGAGGTTATACAAGGTCCCATGATCCGCTTCAAGAACGTCTCGAAAACCTACCCCCCGGACGTGGTCGGCCTGCAGAACGTGAACGTCCACATCCGTCCCGGCGAGTTCGTGTCCATCGTCGGCCAGAGCGGCACGGGCAAGACGACGTTCGCCAAGCTGCTCATCGCCGAGGAGAAGCCGACCAAGGGCCAGATCGTCATCGGCGGCTGGGACATCTCGGCGATCAAGACCTCCGAGGTGCCGCTCCTGCGTCGCCAGATCGGCGTCGTCTTCCAGGACTTCAAGCTGCTCCCCAAGAAGACGGTCTACGAGAACGTCGCCTTCGCGCTCGAGGTCTGCGGCGCGTCCCCGAAGAAGATAAAGTCCGTCGTGCCGCAGGCGCTCAAGATCGTCGGCCTCACGAACAAGGTCAACCGCTACCCTCGGCAGATCTCCGGCGGAGAGCAGCAGCGCGTGGTCATCGCGCGCTCGCTGGTGCACCGCCCGAAGATCATCGTTGCCGACGAGCCGACCGGCAACCTCGATTCGCTCAACACCCGCGAGATCATCGACCTGCTCAAGAAGATCAACGAGTTCGGCACGACCGTGGTGCTCGTCACGCACAACCGCGACGTCGTCAACGAGCTCCAGCGCCGCGTCATCACCATCGACCGCGGCATGATCGTCTCCGACCAGGAGGAAGGGAAATACCTGCTCTAGTATGTTCGTCTCGCTCTACCGCGTCGTGAAATTCGCCTTCCAGAACTTCTTCCGCAACGCCTGGCTGTCCATCGCCACGGTGAGCGTGCTCGTGCTGACGCTCGTGTCCGTCAACGTGCTGCTCGTGCTCAACGTCCTCGGCAAGGTGGCCATCACCACCGTGCGTTCGAAGATCGACGTGAGCGTCCACTTCAAGCCGGAGATCGAGGACAGCCGCGTCCAGACGGTGAAGATCTTCCTGCTGTCGCTGCCCGAGGTGAAGGACGTCCAGTTCATCTCGCCCGGCGAGGCGCTGCAGAAGTTCAACGAGGACTACAAGTCCGATACCGGCGTCATCGAGTCGCTCGGCGAGGTCGGCACCAATCCCTTCGGCGCGACGCTCGTCGTCCAGGCCCACGACCTCCAGGACTATCCGAAGATCATGGGCTACCTGGCCGACCCGCTGTACTCCAGCCTGATCGAGGCCAAGGACTACGACGACCGGCAGATGATGATCGCGCGCGTCGAAGACATCTCCCGCAAGCTCGAGATGTTCGGCATCGGGGTCAGCGCCATCTTCGGCCTCATCACGCTGCTCATCGTCTGGAACACCATCCGCGTGTCCATCTACACCCGCAAGGAGGAGATCGGCATCATGCGGCTCGTCGGCGCCTCCGACGGCTTCATCCGCGCGCCGTTCTACGTCGAGGCGATCATCTGGAGCGTCCTCTCGTTCATCGCCTGCTTCGCGCTCGTCTGGCCCGCGGTCCGTTTCGCCCAGCCTTTCCTCCAGAACTTCTTCGGCACCGGCGCGGTCGACATCGTCGGCTTCTACTCGGCGAACCTGCCGGCGATCGTGGCCTTCGAGTTCGGTTCCGTGGCCATCATGGGGCTCATCACTTCGAAGATGGCGACGGCCAAATACCTGAAGGTCTAGGACCCATCGAGGAACCATGGCTACCGTCCGACGACGAAAGAAGAAACAGCAGGCGCCGCCCTTCGTGGTCGCGGTCGCCTTGGTCGTGACCGGGCTGCTGCTCGCCTTCGTCCTGCAGCGGACCCTGCCGCATCGCGAATCCGTCGCCGAGCGGCTGCCTCCTCCCGAGTTCGCGAACCTCCTGCCCGCGGGGGCCGAGGCCGGCGCCGGCGGCGCGCTCGAACTGCCCGATTCGCCGCAACCGGCCTACGTCGTCGGCTACGCCGCGTCGAACGGCGAGATCGAGGTCGCGCTCATCGTCTGGGACAAGCAGGCCGAGAAGTACCGGCTCGGCTCGAAGCTCGCCCTGCGGACCGGCGACGTCCGGCTCGAAAGCGTGCCGACGCTGAAGGCCGTCTCGCTCGGCCGCGGCGCGCCCATCGCGGTGCTCGCGCGCGGCTCGGCCGGCGCGTACGTCGACGCCGTCTTCGTGCTCGTGCGGCAGGGGAACGAGATCCGCTTCGTGGCCAAGCAGGAGAAGGACGGCCACGCCGGCATCGCCTTTTTCCTCTCCGGCGCGTCGGTCAGGCACAGCGAGGACGTCGATTTCGGCGACGTGGACGGCGACGGCGCCAAGGAGGCCGTCGTCAACGAAAGCACCACCGACGATCGCGGCGTGAAGCAGACCTCCGTTTCGGTCTACGTCCTCAAGGAGGGCGTGTTCGTCTATGACGAGGACCTGAGCAAGGCCCTCACGCTCAGCAGGAAGGTGTTCCCCGAGCCCACCGCGCCGCCGACGGAGTGAGCGTCGGACCCTTTACCCCCGGTCCTCCGCGCTGTACCTTCCCTGCATCGTTCGGGGGTCGTCTAATGGTAGGACAGCAGCCTTTGGAGCTGCGTATCCTGGTTCGAGCCCAGGCCCCCGAGCCAATGAAATTCGAGTACCCCAGGGTACTCGAATTTCATTTAGAGGTAGGCTGGGCTCGAAGGGCGCGAGAGGGCTGCCTTGAATGGCAGCCCGGTGCGCAGCGCCCCGGTACCGAGTCGGAGCGAGGGGAGCCCAGGCCCCCGAGCCACGTAAAAACGCCAGCGCCCCTGGCGTTTTTACGTGCCTTGGCGCGCCGGTCGCCGTCCTGCTATCTTGAAGCGACCATTCATCACCATCATCGCCATGCAAAGGATCACCACCCACCTCTGGTACGACAAGGAAGCCAAGGAGGCCGCCGCGTTCTACGCCGCGGCGCTCGGCAACGGCTCCAGGGTCACGAGCGTCACTTCGATCTCCGGCACGCCGTCGGGCGACGTCGACATCGTCCATTTCGAACTGCTCGGCCGGAAGTTCCAGGCCATCAGCGCCGGACCCTATTTCAAACTGAATCCCGCCATTTCCTTCCATGTCATCTGCAAAACGAAGGAAGAGACTTCGGCGCTGTGGGCCAAGCTCTCCGAAGGAGGCAAGGTGCTCATGGAGCTCGCGAGCTATCCCTGGAGCCCGATGTACGGCTGGTGCCAGGACAGGTACGGCCTCTCCTGGCAGGTCGTCCTGAACGAAGGCGACGTTCCGCGCAAGATCACGCCCGTCGCGATGTTCACCCTCGGCGCGAACGGGCGGGCCGAGGAAGCGATCCGCTTCTGGACCTCGCTGTTCCCGGGTTCGGCCCCCGGCAACCTCATGAAGGGCCCGGACGGCACGCTGCAATACGGTTCGTTCACGCTCATGGGCGATGAATTCGGGGCGATGGATGGCGGGGACAAGCACGCGTTCGGGTTCAACGAGGCCGTCTCGTTCATGGTGCCGTGCGAGACGCAGGACGAGATCGACGAGCTGTGGGCCAAGATGTCCGCCGACCCGAAGGCGGAGCAGTGCGGCTGGCTCAAGGACAAGTTCGGGCTCTCCTGGCAGATCGTGCCGGCGGCGCTGGATGCGCTCATGACCTCGGGCGACGCGGCCCAGCGGCAGCGCGTCACGCAGGCGTTCCTCAAGATGAAGAAGTTCGACATCGCCGAGCTCGAAAGGGCGGCGAAGGGATGAACGGCGGAGGCGGGGACGGGGCGAAAGCCCCGTCTTTTTTTCCACAGCGTTCATTTGAACGATTTTTCAACAGATAGTACGCTCTCCGGGACGCGCCGCCATGTCCCTGCTCAACCTCGTCGTCTCCCTCCTCGTGATCGGCTTCCCCCGCGGCTTCGCGGCGCTGTTGTGGTCCTCGACCGGCTGGTTCGACGGCGCCTTCGCCACCCGATGGCTGCCCGCGATGGGGCTCGCGCTCATGCCGTATTCGCTGCTGTGGTTCAGCGCCGTGCACAACATCCTGGGCGGCGCCTGGGGCGGCTTCCAGACGGCCGTCATGGCCATGGCCGTCCTGGCCGACATCTCCTGCTGGGCCTGGCTGGGGGAGTCCCGGGACTGACGCGATCGGCCGGGCGTTTATCCCCAGACCATTGATATTTTCTTCAAATGATGGTACGATGTACCTGAAAACAATTGCAATTTAATTCACAGGTTATCCACGGCTTCGACTATGCGCCTCCGAGGAGGCCCCCGCTCTTTCGCCCTCAGTGCGGCACCGCCGCCTATCCATTCCTAGAACTTTCCCCTCATAACTCATCTATGAAGCGTTCCACCAACCGTCTTGGCGCGATCCGCCTCGGCGCGGCCCTCCTGGGACTCCTCCTGGCCGCACCGGCGCTCGCGCAGACCGACACCACCGCCCCCGTCGTGGGCGGCATCTCCCCGACGACCGCGCAGGTCGGCGTGGCGACGACGTATTCGGCGTCATACTCCGACGCGGTCGGCGTCACCGCCTGCGAACTCTACGTCAACGGCATCAACCAGGGCGCCATGACCCTGAACGGCTCGACCTCCGGCACGGCGACGCGTTCCTACACGCTCGAGGCCACCGGCGACTACACCTTCCAGGCCCGCTGCCGCGACGCGATGAACAACATCGGCCAGGGCGCGCTCACGACGGTCTCCGTGCCGTCGGACACCTCGCTGCCGTCGGTCGGTTCCATCACTCCGACCACCGCGCACGTCGATGAGGCCACGAACTTCTCGGCCGCGTTCTCCGATAACACCGGCGTCACCTCCTGCGACCTGTACGTCAACGGGACGAACCAGGGCTCGATGACGCTGTCGGGCTCCACGAACGGCATCGCCAGCAAGCTGTTCACGCTCACTTCCTCGGGCAGCTACACCTTCCAGGCGCGCTGCCGCGACGCGGCCGGCAACGTCGGCCTCGGCGCCTCGACGACCGTCACGACCACGCCGCCGGGCACGGACAACTCCGCGCCCTCCGTAGGCGGCATCACGCCGACGTCGGCGAACGTCTTCGCGGCCACGACCTTCTCCGCCGCGTATTCCGACAACGTCGGCGTCACGAGCTGCGACCTGTGGGTCAACGGCGCGAACCAGGGCGCAATGACCCTCTCCGGCTCGCAATCCGGCCTCGCCACGAAGCAGTACACCATTGGCGCTTCGGGCACCTATAACTTCCAGGCCCGCTGCAGCGACGCGGCCGGCAACGTCGGCCTCGGCGCCTCGACGACCGTCACGACCGTCCCGCCGGGACCGGTCGACACCTTCCCGCCGATCGTGAGCGGCGTTACGCCCGAGACCGTCACGGTCAACGTCGCCGCGACCTTCTCGGTGACCTATTCCGACAGCAACGGCGTCACCGCCTGTAACCTCTACCTCAACGGCAACGACCAGGGCGCGATGTCGCTCGGCGGCTTCGCTTCCGGCACGGCCTCCAAGAGCCTGACGCTCTCGACCGCCGGCTGGCATACCCTCCAGGCCAAGTGCTATGACGCCGCCGGCAACCTCGGCGTGGGCGCCGCCACCTCCGTGGCCGCGGGCCCGCCGTTCCCGCCGGCCGGCGACACCACCGCCCCGACCGCGCCGACCGGCCTCCATCTCGTGAGCGGCGTCAACGACAACCGCGCCGTCTTCGAATGGAACGCCTCGACCGACAACGTCGGCATCGCCGGCTACGAGGTCCAGGTGGACGGGGGAGCGTACCTGAACATGGGCAACTTCACGAACACCCAGATCACGCTCTCGAACGGCACGCACACCGTGGGCGTGCGCGCCTACGACGCGGCCGGCAACAGGTCGGCGACGTCCTCCATCTCCGTCTCGATCAACGCGGGACCCGCGCCGATCGGCGGCTCCGGATTCTCGGTGGAGCAGATGGACGCCGACGCCGGGATCGTCATGCTCGCCAGCCGCGCCGCGCTGCAGGACCAGATCCAGCGCTCCTGCGAGTTCTCCGACGCTGAAGCCCGCGGCATGGTCATCGGCACGATCGGTTCCGTGAGCAACGCGACGACGCTGCAGACCATCGTGAACTTCACGGCCTGCGGCAGCATCACCACGCTGCATCTCGGCGCCGGCGAGCGCCTGGGCGTCGTGAACTCCTACCGCGCCGCCTACGGCCGCCTGCCGGAGACCCGCGCGGAATGGCTCGACGTGATCAAGATCGGCAACGGACGGTTCCCTGGCGAGATCTCGGCTACCGCCGAAGCGAACGCCAAGTCCCGCTTCCGGCTCATCTACCTCCGCGAGCCGAACATGAACTTCAACCTCGACGCCAACGCCGTCGTGGTCATGGCCTACGGTCTGCGCCCCCTGCCGCGCAACCTGAATTCGGAGGCCGTCGCGCAGGTCTACTTCAGAGGTATCTTCGGGTATACCGCGACGAGCGCGACTGATTGGGACGCGGTCCGCGCCATCGCCTATTCCGGAGCTACCCGCTAGTTCTTTCCCGCTGCATGGGAGGAAAGGCGGCCCGCAAGGGCCGTCTTTTCTATGCGGCTGCGCGCGGGGGAGTTGACAGTTCCTTTCCGCGGCCGCGCCCCGGGTGCTATAATGTGAAAAATAATGCAAGTAATTCTCGTATGATCGAAGCGATGAGCATGCCGCGGCTCCGGCAAAAGGGCGCGGTCAGGGAGAAGGCGATAGTGAAGGGCCTGCTGGCCCGGGCGGACATCGCCGTGGATGGTTCGCGGCCCTGGGACATCAGGGTCAGGGACGACCGGTTCTACGGCCGGGCGCTGTTCGAGCGCAACCTCGGCATCGGGGAGTCCTACATGGACGACTGGGTGCGCTGCGACCGCTGGGACGAGTTCATGGCCCGCCTGTTGCGGTCAGACCTCCGCAAGAACCTGCCGCTGAGCTGGAGCGAAGCCGCCTTCGTGGCCCGTTCGGCCGTCATGAACCTCGGGGCGAAGCACCGGGCCTTCCACGTCGGCGAAGCCCACTACGACATCGGTGACGACCTCTACGAGCGGATGCTCGACCGCTCGATGACCTACACCTGCGCCTACTGGAAGGACGCCGCGGACCTGGAGGCGGCCCAGGAAGCCAAGCTCGACCTCGTCTGCCGCAAGATCGGACTCGAACCGGGCATGCGCGTGCTCGACATCGGCTGCGGGTGGGGGAGCTTCGCGAAGTTCGCCGCCTCCCGTTACGGCGCCTCGGTCGTCGGCATCACCGTGTCGAAGGCGCAGCTCGCCTCGGCCAACAGGTCCTGCATGGGGCTGCCCGCCGCCTTCAAGCTCCAGGACTATCGCGACGTTTCCGGGAAATTCGACCGCATCGTGTCGCTCGGCATGTTCGAGCACGTCTTCCACAAGAATTACCGGACGTTCATGGAGACCGCCCACCGCGTCCTCAAGGCTGACGGCCTGTTCCTGCTGCACACCATCGGCGGCAACGTCTCGGAGACGAGCATGGACCCGTGGATCCACAAGTACATCTTCCCGAACGCGATGCTGCCGTCGATCGCGCAGATCGGCAGGTCCATCGAAGGCCTGTTCGTGATGGAGGACTGGCACAACTTTGGCCCCGACTACGACCGGACGCTCATGGCCTGGCATGCCAACTTCAGTCGCCATTGGCCGGAACTGGCCCAGGCCTACGGGGAGCGGTTCCGCCGCATGTGGGAATACTACCTCCTGACGTGCGCCGGCAGTTTCAGGGCCAGGGCGAACAACCTGTGGCAGATCGTGCTCTCGAAGGGAGGGGTTCCCGGGGGGTACGCATCCCTCCGCTAGGGACGCATCGAAGACCTTCCGGCGCTGGTGCCGGAAGGTCGTATTATTTATCCACAATTAGACGAACGATCGCCCATTTTCTTACAAAAAAAGATTTCCACAGGGGGGGACCATCCAAAGGGTTTTGTTCATATTTCTTTGCAATCTTAGCCAAAATTTTGGCTTATTTTCGCCTTGAACGAACCCTTCTAGACATTTTCATATGATTCATTTATCATACAAATATCATTAATGTTGCATCACTCACGCCCATGACCGCGCAGAAGATCCAACGCCTTAAGAGGTTCATCACGGACCCTGGTCTTCGCAATACGCACCGCATGATGCGGGTCGTCAGCGGGGTGAGCCGTTTCCGCATCCTGCGCCTGCTCAAGGCGTACGGCGGGTCGCTCAACGTGACCGAGATCGCCGAAACGCTCGGCGTGTCCTGCTCGCTCGTCTCCCACGAGATGCGGATACTCCGCAAGAGCGCGCTGGTCACCCCGGTGACCCGCGGCAGGGAGGTCTTCTACAAGACCAGCCCCAAGCTCCAGAGGTCGTTCCCGGCGCTCTGAACAAAGGCAGAAAATGCGGACGGTCACGTCCGCATTTTGATTTTTTTGCAGGTCTTATGGTACAACGGAACCGAACCGGCCCGTCCCATCCGGCCTTGAACCCCCCCCCGGAGGCGCGTCGGCGTTCCCGAAAAAAATACATGAAGTAATTCGGGAAATTTTGCGGTACGGACGCAGGTCCGCCGCGGTCCCCGAAGGCCGACACGTTCCAGTCCATGCGCAGCGACCAAGCCAAGACCGCCGTCAAACGGACCCCGTTCGGCGCGCTGTCCAATCAAGTGAGGCTCGACGTCATCTCCGCCCTCGTCGACGGAGGGTTGAACGTGACCGAGCTCGTGCGCAAGCTGGGCCGCAGCCAGGCGCTCGTCTCGCACGCGCTCCAGAAGCTCGTCGACGCGGGATTCGTGCAGGTCCGGCCCGACGGACGGTATCGACGCTACTCGCTCAATGACGAGTTCGCGGCGCCGTTCCTCAGCGCCATCGGCCAGGGCGGCAAGGGCATCTCCGGGGACACCCTGCGGATCCTGCTCGAGCACTCGCCGGTGAGCATCGCCGTCACGGACGCGCACGGCGTGTTCACTTTCATTTGCGGCGAGATGGTCACCAAGCATAAGGTGCCGGAGCGGGCCTTCATCGGCCGTTCCATCCATGACCTTTTCTACGAGGACCGCAGGAACATCGTCGAACAGATCGGCCGCGCGCTCGCGGGCGAAACGGTCCACTGGGTGACTCGCCATGGCCCGCTGGCCTATGACGTCATGACCGTCCCGTTCCGCGGCCGCGACGGGCTCATCGCCGGCGTCATCAACGTCGCGCGCGAAAGCCGGCCGAAGGATGCGGCCCAGGGCATCAGGGAGGACGGCGAATGGAAGGCCCTGGCCGAAGGAACGCCGTACACGCTCATCCAGATCGGTCAGGATTATCGGATCCAGGTGATCAACAGGACGAGCCGCGGAGGCCACGTCGTTGGCAGGTCGCTCATCGACATGCTGCCCGAGGCCTACCGCGCCCGCGCGAAAGCGGCGATCGACCAGGCCTTGTCGACCGGCCGCGTCACCGACTACGTCACGAAGGCGTCGATCACGCCGCAGAACCCCGCGGGAAAATGGTACGCTTGCCGCGT
>DATJFD010000062.1:0-25698 GCA_035495855.1 Binatia bacterium
GCCAACGACGCCGTCTGGCGCAAGGTGCAGGGCCAGGTGATGACCACGCTCGGCGCCATCTCCATCGCGGACGTCGTTGCAGGTAACCAACTCGAAGCTCGAAGCTCGAAGCTCGAAGCTCACTGACCATGTCCGACGTCCTGACCACGCACGGCATCGACATGGCGCGCGCCGCCTACGATGACCAGGCGAACTCGAAGGTGAAGTACGCCGCGCCCGCCGGCCTCTCCGAAGAGGGCGTGCGGGAGATTTCGCGTCAGAAGAACGAACCCGACTGGATGCTCGCCAAGCGGCTCAAGGGCCTCGAACTTTTCCTGAAGACCCCGATGCCGTCGTGGGGCCCGCCGCTCGGCGGCCTCGACCTCGACAAGATCGTCTACTTCGTCCGCCCCGACGCCAAGGAGTCGAAGACCTGGGAGGAGGTGCCGGACGAGATCCGCAAGACCTTCGAGAAGCTCGGCATCCCCGAAGCGGAGCGCAACTCGCTCTCCGGCGTCGGCGCGCAGTTCGATTCCGACGTCGTCTACCACAACCTCAAGAAGGAGTGGGAGGACAAGGGCGTCGTCTTCGAGAACATGGACGTGGCGGTGCAGAAATACCCGGACCTCGTGAAGAAGCACTTCATGACCGACTGCATCCCGGTCCATGACCACAAGTTCATCATGCTCCACGCCGCGGTCTGGAGCGGCGGCACCTTCATCTACGTTCCGCCCGGCGTGCACGTCCACGTGCCGCTGCAGGCCTACTTCCGCATGAACCAGGAGCGCGGCGGCCAGTTCGAGCACACGCTCATCATCGTCGACGAGGGCGGCTCGGTGGAATACATCGAGGGCTGCAGCGCGCCGCGCTTCGCCTCGAGCGCGCTCCATGCCGGCTGCGTCGAGCTCCACGTGAAGAAGGACGCGAGCATCAAGTACTCGAGCATCGAGAACTGGAGCAAGAACACCTACAACCTCAACACCAAGCGCGCGGTCGTCGACGCCGGCGGCAGCGTCGAATGGCTGAACGGCAACATGGGGTCCGGCACCACCATGCTCTACCCGTGCTCCGTGCTGCGCGGCGAGGGCGCGCGCTCCGAATCGCTCGGCGTGGCCTTCGCCGGCCCAGGGCAGAACCAGGACACGGGCTCCAAGGTCATCCACGCCGCGCCGCATACGAGCTCCATCATCCGCGCCAAGTCCATCAGCAAGGACGGCGGCGTCTCGACCTACCGCGGCATGGTCCGCGTCACCCCGGCCGCCAAGGAGACCGCCAGCGCCGTGCATTGCGACGCGCTGCTCCTCGGCGACGGTTCGACCTCGAACACGTATCCGACCATGCGCGTCGACACCGACGCCGTCGACGTGGCCCACGAGGCGACCGTCGGCCGCATCGGCGACGAGGAGATCTTCTACTTGATGTCGCGCGGGCTGTCCGAGGAGCAGGCGCTCAAGATGATCGTCAGCGGCTTCATCGAGCCGGTGACCAAGCGCCTGCCGCTCGAGTACGCCGTCGAGCTGAACAAACTCATTGAACTGGAGATGCAGGGCTCCGTGGGCTGAACTTATCCCCACATCGGGGACTGTCCCCGAACTGTGGACATCTATGAAGGACAAGGCGATGAAAATTGACTGGCGCAACGCCCCCGAGCCGTCGTTCAAGTACGGCCTGAACGTCTTCTTCAACCCGAAGACGCTCGGTTTGGCGTTCGCGGACGAGGCTTCGGGTGCGCCCGCCGCGGTCCGCGCCCCGGAAGGCGTGCTCGTGATGACCCTCGCCGAAGCGCTCGCCGACGCCGCGCTCGCGCCGCAGGTCCATGCCGCCCTCGACGCCAAGGACGGCCGTGAAGCGAGGATCGCCGCCTGGCACCGCGCCCTCGCCGCGAACGGCGTGGTCGTGCGCGTGCCCGACGGTCTCGAATGCGCGGCGCCCGTCCGCATCGACCTGGAACTCGCCGACGCGCATCGCGTCGAAAACCTCATCGTCATCGCTGGCGCGAACAGCCGCGTCACCGTGGTCGAGCATCTGCGCTCCGCCGCGAACGCGCCCGGGCGCGCGCTCCGCAGCGCCGTCACCGACGTCATCGCCATGCCCGGCGCGAAGGTCACGCACATCTCGCTGCAGGACTTCGGCGCCCGCGTCACCGACCTCGCGCTCAAGCGCGGCCGCGCCGAACGCGACGCCTCCATCACCTGGGTGGAATGCGTCTTCGGCGGCGGCTTCGCGCAGTCGCGCGCCGTCACCGAGCTCGCGGGCGAAGGCGCGGCGGCCGGCATGAAGACGCTGTTCTTCGGCCGCGACGCGCAGCAGTTCGACCTCTACCAGGAAGTCCGCCATCTCGCTTCCAACACGCACGCCGACCTGCGCACCAACGGCGCCCTGCTCGACGCCGCCAAAACGATCTACCGCGGCCTCATCGCCATCGAGAAGGGGACCAAGGGCTGCGTGGGGAAGCAGAAGGAAGAGGTCCTGCTGCTCTCGCCAAAGGCCGAGATCGACACCGTCCCGAACCTCGAGATCGCCTCGGAGGACGTCCGCTGCGGCCATGCCGCCTCGGTCGGGCGCCTCGACAAGGAGCGCCTCTTCTATCTGATGTCCCGCGGCCTCGACGAACCGACGGCAAAAAAATTCCTGGTCGAAGGGTTCTTCGAGCCCATCGTCGAGGAGATGCGCGCCGCCGGCCTGGAAGACATGGTCCAGTGCCTCATCGCGGAACGGACCGCGCCATTGGGTGTACAATGCTGACCGTATGAAAGACGCGCTTGACGTCGCCAAGGTCCGCCGCGATTTCCCCGTCCTCGCCAAGGCCGAAGGGAAACGTTTCGCGTATCTCGACACCGCCGCGTCCTCGCAGACGCCGGTGCAGGTGCTCGAGGCCCAGGACGCTTTCTATTTCAATTTCCGCGCCAACATCCACCGCGGCATGTACGCGCTGAGCGAGAAAGCCACCGAGCAGTACGAAGCCGTCCGCCGCAAGGTCGCCGATCTCATCCGCGCGAACGAGGACGAGATCGTCTTCACGCGCGGCGCGACGGAGAGCCTCAACCTCGTCGCGCGCGGGCTGGCCAAGTCGCTCGGCAAGGGCGACGAGGTCGTCATGACCATCATGGAGCACCACGCGAACCTGCTGCCCTGGCAGCAGCTCGCGCTCGAACGCGGCTTCGCGGTGAAGCCCATCCCCGTCACCGCCGACCGCCTGCTCGACATGGACGCCGCGAAGGCGCTCATCGGCCCGAAGACCAAGATCGTCGCGGTCACGGCGGCGTCGAACGTGCTCGGCACCGTCACTCCCGTCGCGGAGCTCGCGGCGCTCGCCCGCAAGGCCGGCGCGACCGTCGTCGTCGACGCGGCGCAGCTCGCCGGCCACCAGCCGATCGACGTGAAGAAGATGGACTGCGATTTCCTGGCGTTCTCCGGCCACAAGATGCTCGGGCCGACCGGCACCGGCGTGCTCTACGGCAAGAAGGCGATGCTCGAGGCGCTGGACCCGATGCTCTTCGGCGGCGACATGATCCGCGAAGTGTTCTGGGACCGCTCGACCTGGAACGAGGTCCCCTGGAAGTTCGAGGCCGGCACGCCGAACATCGCCGGCGTCATCGGGCTGGGCGCGGCCGTCGATTACGTGCGGCTTACCGGCATCGAGCGCATCGCCGCGCACGAGCACGCCATGACCGCCTACCTCATCGACAGCCTGTCGGCGGCGCCCGGCGTGCAGGTGGTCGGCCCGTCCGCCGACGCTCCGCGCACCGGCGCCGTCTCGTTCATCGTCGACGGCATCCATCCGCACGACGTCGCCACCATCCTCGACGCCGAGGGCGTCTGCGTGCGCGGCGGGCATCACTGCGCCATGCCGCTCCTGCGCGAGCTCGGCATCATGGACGGGGTCACGCGCGCGAGCGTCGGCCTCTACACCACCAAAGACGAGATCGACCTGCTCATCGCCGGCCTCGGCAAGGCGCGTCGCATTTTCCGCCTTTGAACAAAGTGTCGGAGCCAGGCACCCGCGGGGAGCCAGGCACCGAGCCTCTTATTATGGAACCCACGCAAGAAGACATCATCGGCGACGAGGAGATGTACCGGGAGAACATCCTCGACCACTACCGCGAGCCGCACAACGCCGGCCGCATCGAGGGCGCGACCTTCAGCCATCGCGAGCTGAACCCGTCCTGCGGCGACACCATCGAGCTGTTCGTGGCGATCGCGGACGGCAAGGTCGCCGACGTGAAGTTCGACGGCCACGGCTGCGCCATCAGCCAGGCGTCCGTCTCGATGCTCACCGACCACGTCAAAGGCATGGACGTCGCCGCGCTGAAGGCGCTCAGGAAGGAGGACGTGTTCCGGCTCCTGGGCGTCCGCGTCGGCATGACGCGGCTGCGCTGCGCGCTCCTCGGACTGAAGACCCTGGAGGTAGGACTCGCAACATACCTGAACAAAGAACTCTGAGTACTGGGTACTGTTTACTGAGTACTCAGTACCCAGTACTCAGTAAACAGAGCCAACACTATCTATGTCCCTCAAGATCGACAATTTCCGCGTGAGCCGCGAAGGCAAGGAGATCGTCAAAGGCGTGAGCCTTGAGATACCCGCCGGCGAAGTGCACGCCCTCATGGGGCCGAACGGCTCCGGCAAGAGCTCGCTCGCGAACGCGCTCATGGGCCACCCCAAGTACGAAGTGACCGGCGGCAGCCTGTCCGTCGACGGCGAGGACGTCACCGCGATGAAGCCGAACGAGAAGGCGGCCAGGGGGCTGTTCCTCTCGATGCAGCATCCGCCCGAGGTCCCCGGCGTCTCCGTCGCGCACTTCCTGCGCGTCGTCACCACCACCAGCCGACGCGAGCCCGTGAGCGTCGCCGACTTCCGCAAGCTGCTCAAGGAGAAGATGGCCGAACTGAAGATCGACCCGGCCTTCATGAACCGCAGCCTCAACGAAGGGTTCTCCGGCGGCGAGAAGAAACGCATGGAGATCCTCCAGCTCGCGCTGCTCGAGCCGAAGTACGCCATCCTCGACGAGACCGACTCCGGCCTCGACGTCGACGCGCTCAAGATCGTGACCGAAGGCGTCGCGCGCGCCCGCGAGAAGGGGATGGGCGTGCTGCTCATCACCCACTACACCCGCATCCTCAAGCACCTCGTCCCCGACCGCGTGCACGTGCTCTCGGACGGCGCCATCGCGAAGAGCGGCGGCAAGGAGCTCGCCGACGAGATCGAACGCGAAGGCTACGCCTTCCTTGGCCCCAAGACCGCATGAACGCCGGCTGGCACGAAAGGCATCCGCTGCCGCGAGGCGCGACCGCCGAAGAACGGTTCGCCTGGCACATGGCCCACCAGAACGCCTGCGGTTGCCGTCCCGTCCCCGCGAGCGTCATCAAGGCCCTCGGCGCCGCGGGCAAGAAGAAGAAACGCTGACCCGAACACTTATGGTGATCGCCAAAGAGATCGACGAAGTCCTCAAGAACACCTACGACCCCGAGCTCGGCATCGACCTGCACACGCTCGGGCTCATTTACGACGTCGACTTCGACGAAAAGTCGCAGAAGCTGTACATCAAGATGACCTTCACCACGCCGCTCTGCCCCTACGGGCCGCAGATGATCGGCGAGCTGAAGGGAAAGTTCCGCGCGCTCGGCCTCGACGACGTGAAGATCGACGTGGTCTTCGATCCGCCGTGGGAGCCGAGCGCGGAGGTCCGGGCCATGCTCGGCGTGTGACGCAACAAAGGAGACGAACATGAAATTCCGACGCGAAACCGGCGGCACGCTCGTCGTCAGCCTCGAGCGGGGCGACGCGATGCGCGCGTCGATCGAAGCGCTGGCCGCGGCCGAGAACGTCCCGTCCGCGCGCCTGACCGCGATCGGCGCCGTCGAGGACGCCGAGCTCGGCTTCTACGACCTCGGCCGCAAGGAATACCTGCGCCGTTCTTTCCCCGGCATCCTCGAGCTGGTCTCGCTCGAGGGCAGCATCACGGTGAAGGACGGCAAGCCGTTCCTTCACGCGCACGTCGCGATCTCGGGCCCCGACTTCGCCGTGCACGGCGGCCACCTCTTCGACGCCAAGGCGGGCGTCGTGGTGGAACTCTTCATCATCCCGCTCGAACGGCCGCTCCTGCGCGTCATGTGCGACGAGATCGGCCTGGCGCGCTGGGAACCTGACCAGGAACGTCCATGAACAAGCTCTGGTTCAGAGCGAAGCGCTACGGCTACGGCTGGTACCCCTCGTCATGGGAGGGTTGGCTGGTGCTGCTCGCGTATATCGCGCTGCTCTTCTGCGGCCTGCTTATGCTCGTGAGCGTCGCGAACGACGCGAACGGCCGCGCCGGTTTCTTTTTCGCGGGGTACGTCGTGCTCATCACGGCCGCGCTGACGGTCGTCGCGGCGAAGAAAGGTGAAAAGCCGGGATGGCGCTGGGGCAAGCCGAAGAAGTGAAGAATCTCTCAGGCATCCGCGAGGGAAGGGCATTGTCCCTTCCTCTTCTTTTTGGCATACTCAGCGCGATGAAGATCGCCCAATTCGCACCGATCTGGATCCCTGTGCCGCCGCACACGTACGGCGGGACGGAGTTCGTCGTCTCCGAACTCGTCGAGGGGCTCATCGCCAAAGGCCACGAGGTCACGCTCTTCGCGACGGGCGATTCGGTCACCAAGGCCAAGCTCGTCTCTCCCTGGCCGGCCTCGCTCTGGCGCGCCAGGCTCGGCAGCCCTCACGCCGTCTGGAGCCTCCATTACTCGAACCTGCTCGATCGCCACAAGGAGTTCGACATCATCCACGACCACTGCACGTTCTACACCGCGCCGTTCACGCGCTTCGTCGACCCGCCGGTGGTGAGCACGCTGCACCGCCCGCTGTCGCCCGAGACGCACAAGGTCTTCGACCGCTATCCGAACGTGCATTACGTGCCGATCTCGGCCGACCAGAAGTCCTCGGCCGCGTTCCTGAAGAACGTCGACTACATCTACAACGGCATCCCGGTCGAGCGTTTCCCGTTCAACGCCAATCCCAAGGATTACCTCCTGTGGGTCTCCAAGATCATCCCGACGAAGGGCGTGCTCGAGGCGGTGAAGGTGGCGAAGCTCGCCGGCATGAAGCTCATCATCGCCGGCAACATCGTCGGCGAGGAGAACGAGCGCTTCTTCAAGTACGAGGTCCAGCCGCTCATCGACGGCGAACAGATCACCTACGTCGGCGAGGCCGACTTCGAGACGAAGGTGAAACTGTTCAAGAACGCCCGCGCCCTGCTCTGCCCCTTCAAGCGCCGCGAACCGTTCGGCCTGGTGATGACCGAGGCGATGGCATGCGGCACGCCGGTCATCGGCTTCCGCGACGGCGCCATCCCGGAGATCGTCGAGCACCGGGTGACCGGCTACGTCGTCGATGACGTCGAGCAGATGGTCGACGCCACCAAGATGATCGACCAGATCGACCGCAAGAAATGCCGCGAGCGCGTCGAGGCGAAGTTCTCGACGAAACGCATGGTCGATGACTACGAGGCGCTGTACAAGAAGATCATCGAGAAGCGGCCGTCCTTCATGGAGAACGCCGCCAAGAACATCCGCAAGTTCATCCGCCTATGAAGAAGCTCCGCATCGCGCAGGTCGCGCCGCTCTGGTTCACCGTGCCCCCGAAGGGCTACGGCGGCATCGAGCGCGTCATCAAGCTGCTCTGCGACGGGCTCGTCGACCGCGGGCACGACGTGACGCTCTTCGCTTCGCCGGGCTCCGACACCAAGGCGAGGCTCGTATCGGTCTACGACGCGCCGCTCATCGAGGCCGGCATCATCTGGTCGAACCCCATCTGGAACCTCCGCAACATCCAGAAGGCCGTCGAGGAGGGGAACCGCGGCGGCTTCGACGTCATCCACATGCACATGGACCTCTGGGGCCTGTTCGCGCACGGCGTCTCGAAGGCGCCCGTCGTGCACACCATGCACAACCCGCTCTACCGCACGAACGCCGACGCCTCGAAGAACGACCGCCTGCGCCTCTTCCGCGAGGAGGCGGAGCAGACGAACGTCGCTTTCATCAGCGAGGCCGCGCGGCACAGCTCGATGGTCGAGCTCCCCAAGGGCCGCGTGGTGTACAATGGGGTGGACCTGGCCCATTTCCGCTTCGGCGAAGGCGGCGACCACTTCATCTGGATCGCGCGCGTGAACAAGCACAAGGGCATCGAGAATGCGATCGAGGCCGCGGAGCGCCTCGGCGCGCGGCTCACCCTCGCGGGCAGGATCGACCCGACGCAGCAGGAGTACTTCGACACGGCGATCAAGCCGCGGCTGAACGACCGCATCACGTTCATCGGCGAACTGATGCAGGACCAGTTGCCGGGCTTCTACGGCTCCGCGACCGCGCTGCTGTACCCCATCGAGTGGGACGAGCCCTTCGGCCTCGTCGTCGCCGAGGCGATGACCTGCGGCACGCCCGTCGTCGCCTATGACCGCGGCTCGATGAAAGAACTCATCGAGGACGGCGTCAGCGGATACGTCACGCCGCGCGACGATCTCGACGCGTTCGTCGAAGCGATGCGCAAGGCCGGCGCTCTCGACCGCAAGGCGGTCCGCGCTCATGTCGAACGGCGTTTCAGCGCCGAGCGCATGACCGAAGGCTACGAGAAGTTCTATAACGACATCCTCGCATGAGCACCAAGCTTCGCATCGCCACCATGGTCAGCGGCCAGTTCACGACGCCGCCTCCGTTCGGCGTCGTCTACGCGCCCATGGACGTCGCCACGGACCTCTGCATCGGGCTCACCGACCGCGGCCACGAGGTCACGTTCTTCGGGCCGGAAGGCACGAACATCCCGGGCATCCGCGTCGAGACCGTCGGCCTCAAGCCGCTGCGTTCCCAGGAGGGCCATCATCCCATCCTCGACCTGCAGGGCGTCCGCGGCGGCGAGATCGGCAAGATCTTTTCGCTCTGGGACGAGTACCTGCTCGCCAAGATGTATGCCGAGGCGAGGAGCGGCAAGTTCGACATCGTGCACGTCCACCCGGTCGACCGCGCGCTCGCCATGGCGCTGGCCTTCAAGGGCGTGCCGACCGTCTACACGCTGCACGACCCCATCTACGAATGGCGCGCCGAGATCTTCCGGTTGTTCGCCACGCCGGACCAGCACTACGTCTCCATCAGCGACGCGCAGCGCAAGCCCGCGCCCGACCTCAACTACCTCGCGACGGTCCACAACGGGATGCCCGTGGCGGGCACGCAATGGTCGGAGAAGCCGGGGAGCTACCTGCTCTTCGTGGGCCGGCTCGTCCCGGAGAAGGGCGTGGCCGAGGCGGTCGAGGTGGCGCGCCGCTGCGGCGAGAAGCTCATCATCGCCGGGCCGCCGACCGAGAGCCCGTATTGGAAGGAGAAGATCGCGCCGCACGTCGACGGCGACGAAGTGAAGTTCGTCGGCATGCAGGACAAGCGCGCGCTTCGCGAGCTCTACATGGGCGCCAAGGCGACGCTCTTCCCGGTGAGCTGGGAGGAACCGTTCGGCCTGGTCATGACCGAGTCCATGTCCGCGGGCACGCCAGTGCTCGGTTTCCGCCGCGGCTCCGTGCCCGAGGTCGTCATGCACGGCATCACCGGCTTCGTCGTCGACACCGTCGACGAGATGGTCGAGGCCGTGAAGGACATACCGAAGATCAGCAGGCGCGCCTGCCGGGAGCTCGTGGAGGAACGTTTCAGCGTGAAGGCGATGGTCGACGGCTACGAGCAGGCCTTCCTGAAGCTCGTCGAGCGGTCGCTGTCTTAGCGCGGAGGCAGGAGCGGAAGGGCCGACGCGGGGTCGAGCGAGGAGTCGAGCATGTTGAGCAGGCCGCAGGTCGCCCATGCCTGGGGATGCTGGGCGCCCTTGATGGTCTCGAGCTGGCGGAGATGGCAGGCGTAGAGTTCGGGCAGTTTCCCGAGCCCGTCGTGCACGGCGCAGAGCGCGTCCTTGATGCGGACACGCTCTTTTTCGTAGCCGAGGACGCGCAGGCCTTCGGAGATCACCCAATTGTCGTGCGGCCAGATGGAGCCCTTGTGGTACGCGAAGGCCGAGAAGTCGCGCTCGCGGTCGGAGAGCGTCCTGATGCCGTACGGCGTCCAGAGGTCTTCCTTGAAGAGGCGTTCGACGACCGCCGCGGCCTGGTCGTCGTCGAGGATGCCCGTGAAGAGCAGATGCCCCGGGTTCGAGGCCACGGCGCGGTACGGCATGCCGTCGCGCTCGATCGCCAGCGCGAAATACCGCGCGCCGGGGAGCCAGAATTCGCGGACGAACGCCTCCTTGAGCCTCGCGGCGCGGGCGCGCCAGTCCGCGGCCAGCGCGGGATCGAGCCGGTCTGCCCAGGCCGCGGCGTGGAGGAACGCGGAGTACGCGTAACCCTGCGCCTCGACGATGGCCACCGGCGGCTTCGGTCCGAGGTTGCCGCTGTCCTTCCATCCCTGATGCAGCAGCGTGACCTTGGCCGCGGGGTCGTAGGTCAGGAAGCCGCGCGGGTCCGCGTCCATCGTCTTCGCGACCCAGGCGAGCGCGGCCTTCACGTTCGGCCAGAGCTCGTCCTCGAGCGTCCCGTCGCCGAGCCGCTTCGAGGTCCAGGCCGCGACGATGACGAAGAGCGGCGTGGCGTCGACCGAGCCGTAGTAGGGGAACGACCAGCGCACCCAGGGGACGCGCTCCGGCGCCCATTCGTGCACGATCTTCCCGGGCTCGGCCTCGTGCTCCGGGTCCGTCGCCGTCGCCTGCATCTTGGCGAGCAGCCGCAGCGTCGCCATGGCGATCGACGGCTCCTGTTCCAGCCGCTGCCACGAGACGATGAGCGAATCGCGCCCGAAGAGGCGGTCGAACCTCGGGAGGCTCGCGCGCACGTAACCGAGCTTCGGGTCGCGCATGGCGTCGAGCTCCTCCCTGAGGATGCGGATGCGTTCGGACGTTTCCATGATCTCTCCATTATACCACGGGCGATGCCGCTTCCGCGCCCGCGTGCTACGATGGACGGCGTAACCCGAACCCTATGCGCATCATCGCCCAAGCCCACGAACCGAAGTCGCTCGCCGCCGACCTGCTCGTCGTTCCCGTCTTCAAAGGCGCCAAGCGCCTCTCCGGCCCCGCCGCGGCCCTCGACAAGGCCTCGGGCGGCCTCCTCTCGGACCTCATGGTCCAGGAGAAGTTCGAGGGCAAGGAGGGCAAGCACGCGACGCTCCGCACCATGGGCAGGCTCGCGGCCACGAAGGTCCTGCTGCTCGGCGCCGGCGACAAACCGCTGTCCGAGATGACGGCGCGCAAGCTCGCGGCGCGGTCGACGGTCCTCGCGCGGCAGGCGCACGCCAAGAAGGTCGCCTTCGTGCTGCCGGACGGTCTCGGCGCGCCGCTCCCGGACATCGCCGAAGCGGTGACCGAAGGCGCGATCCTCGGCGACTACCGCTTTCTCAAGTACAAGGACGAGCAGATGAAGGAGCATGCCGAGAAGGCCATCGACGAGTTCGCCGTCGCGGTCGCGGGAAAGAAGGACGTCGCCGCCGCGGAGAAGGGGATACGCCAGGGCGAGATCTGCTCCCGCGCCACCATCCTGGCGCGCGGCCTCGTGAACGAGCCCGCATCGGAGATGACGCCGGAACGGCTGGTGCACTTCGCGCAGGCCATCGCTAAGGCGAACCCGAAACGGATCAGTATCAAGGTCCATGACGAGAAGGCGCTCCGGGACATGAAGGCCGGCGGCATCCTCGCCGTCGCCAAGGGTTCCGACGAGCCGCCCTACCTCGTCCATCTCACCTACAAGCCCGCGAAGAAGGCGAGGAAGAAGGTGGCCATCGTCGGCAAGGGCATCACCTTCGACTCGGGCGGCCTGTCGCTCAAGCCTTCCGAATCCATGGAGGACATGAAGATCGACATGGCCGGCTGCGCCGCGATGCTCGGCGTGATGAGCGCGCTGCCCGAGCTCGCGCCCGACGTCGAGGTGCATGGCATCTCCGGCATCTGCGAGAACATGCCGTCGGGCAAGGCCACGCGCCCGGGCGACATCGTCCGCACCATGAAGGGGAAGACCATCGAGATCCTGAACACCGACGCCGAAGGCCGGGTGACGCTCGCCGACACGCTGCACTACGCCGAGAAGCTCGGCGTCGACGCCATCGTCGACATGGCGACGCTGACCGGCGCCTGCATGGTCGCGCTCGGCCAGGAGGTCGCCGGCGTGATGTCGAACGACCGCAAGCTCGTGAAGCGCATCCTCGACGCGGCGGCGAGCGAAGGCGAGCTCATGTGGGAGCTCCCGCTCGTCGAGGAATACCGCGGCCTCATGAAGGCGCACCAGGCCGACCTCAAGAACATCAGCGGCACGCGCTACGGCGGCGCCATCACCGCCGGGCTGTTCCTCGAGGAGTTCATCGACAAGACGCCCTGGGCGCACATCGACCTCGCCGGGCCGGCCTGGGCCGAGAAGGACACGGTGCCGCATCAGCCGCGCGGAGCGACTGGCTTCGGCGTCCGAACCATGCTAGAATTCATACAGAAACTTTGAACCGCAGCGCCTTATGGCCCACGCCGTCACCGTCTATTCGACCCCGACCTGCCCCTACTGCAAGATGGCCAAGGCCTTCCTGCAGGAGAGCAAAGTGGAGTACAAGGACGTCGACGTTTCCGCCGACGACAAGGCCGCGCAGGACATGATCCAGAAGTCCGGCCAGATGGGCGTGCCGGTCATCGACATCGACGGCAAGATCATCGTCGGGTTCGACAAGGAAGCGATGAAGGGAGCCCTAGGTTTGAAGTAACGGAGTCGAAAGTTGAAAGTCGAGAGCGAAAAAACCGGCCCGCGGGCCGGTTTTTGGACGAGAACTTTCGACTCTGGACTCTCGACTTTGGACTCGTCACGCACGGTGCTTCTTCAGCTCGTACTTCGCGATCAGCTCGTTCGCCACGTTCCAGTCGAGGTTCTTCATGAACACGTCGACGTACTTCTTGCGCGCCGTGGCGTAGTCCAGGAAGTAGGCGTGCTCGTAAACGTCGAGGACGAGCAGGGGAATGGCGCCCCAGACGCCGCCCTGGTTATGGACGTCGCAGACATAGTTGTGGAGCTTGCCGTCGGCGAGGTCGAAGGCCAGCACGACCCAGCCGCGCGCGGCCAGGCCGCAGGCGCCGAAATCGGCGGCCCACTTCTCGTAGGAGCCGAAGTCCTCGGCGATCCAGGCGGCGACGTCGCCCATGGGCTCCTGGCCCTGCGGCGTCATGTTGTCGAAGTAGGCCTCGTGGAGCTTCACGCCGTTCAGGGCGAAGCCCTCCTCGACCTTCAGTTCGCGCAGGTCGCTGTACGTGCCGTTCGACTTCGAAAGATCGACGTTCGCGAGCGCCGCGCGGATCTCGTTGACCTTCTTCACGTAGCCGGCGTAGAGCACGTCGTGGTGCTCCGAAAGCTGGCGCTCGGTGAGCCCGGGCAGTTCCGTATATTTGAGGGGTTTGGCTTGCAGGTCGGCCATAGGATGATCCTCCGCCGCGGCGCGTGCGGCTTGAAAGAGTGAAGGTGCGCGCCCGTCGCAGTATAGCATGGGGGTTGTGGATGACAAAGCCCCCGTATCCCTGTATAATTATTCAAAGGTGCGCGATTTGGCGCACGCGTAATCTCAAGAACCATGGTCACATCATCCAGGAAACCGCTGGCGGCCGGTCTGCTGCTCGCCGGCCTCGTCGCGGTCGGCGCGGGCTGCGGTCCGAAGCCGTCGGCCGATCTCAACGCCGGCGCCGATCTCAACGCCAGGGCGAACGTCAACGTCGAGCGGCCCGCCATGAAGGAGCCGCGGCAGATGCTGCTCACCATCGATGCCCTGGGCGGCTCGGGCATCTCCGGCAAGGCGCTGCTCGTCGAGCAGGAGGACAAGACCAAGGTCATGCTCAACCTCAACGGCACCACGCAGGGCCATACCTATCCCGCCCACATCCACCTCGGCGCCTGTCCGACCCCCGGCGAAGTGAAGTACTCGCTCGCGTCGGTCGCGGAAGGGAAGTCGGTGACCCTCGTCGACGCGTCCTTCGACGCCATCGTGAGCGGCCTGCCGCTGGCCATCAACGTCCATAAGTCCGACACCGAGATCAGCACGTACGTCGCCTGCGGCGATCTGCTCGCGGCCGACGTGAAGGCCAAGGAAGCAGGCGTCGAGTCCATGATGAGCTCGAGCACCGCCGTGAAGGCGGGCGGCACGGAGGCCGAGGGCGAAGCCGAGGCCAAAACCACGGTCACCCTGCGCTCGATCGGCAACCTCGGCGCTGCCGGCACGGCCACGATCGAGGCCGCCGACGACAAGACCAAGGTCACCATCAACCTCACCGGCGCCGCGGGCACGCATCCCGCGTTCCTCCGCCACGGCATGTGCCCGAACCCGGGCGACGCCAAGTACACGCTGACGAACGTCGTCGACGGCAAGTCGACCACGACCCTCGACGCGAAGCTCGCCGACGTGATGGGCAGCGAACAGCTCGCCATTGACGTCCGCGGCTCCGCGACCGATCTCGCGAGCATCCTCGTCTGCGGCGACCTGCCGCTCTGGGACGCGGCCAAGATGATGTTCAAGATTTGACGGCCCGGCCCGCGGCGCGGGACAATGGGCGCATCATTCTTCACGCGAGACTATGCAACGATCGATCAAAGGCGCGAGGGGGGCCATGCTCATGACCCTCGGAGGCCTTCTGCTCGTGGGCGCGGGCTGCTTCGGCTCCTCCACGGCGACGGTGAGCAAGGGTAGCCCTCCTCCGACCGAACCTCCCCCGGCGGCCGCGGGCGCCAACGTCCAGCTGGGCGTGAACGCGGGCGCCGCGCTCGGCGAGGTGCGCGAGGTGATGATCACCGCCAAGCAGTTCTCGTTCGAGCCCGCCGAGGTCCGCGTGAAGGTCGGCGAGCGCATCCGCCTCGTCGTCAAGAGCCCGGACACGACCCACGGCCTCGCCATCCCGGCCTTCAACGTCAACATGACGATCGAACAAGGCCAGTCCGCGACTGCGGAGTTCACGGCCGACAAGGCCGGCACCTACCCGTTCTTCTGCAGCGTCTTCTGCGGAAGCGGCCATGGCGGCATGAAGGGATCCCTCATCGTCGAGTAGCGGAGGGAGGACGGCCCGTCGATACGGCGGGCCGTTTTGTTATCCACAGGCGGCCCTTGAACACGACGCTCCGTAGTGTACGCTCTGTGGCGAAGGACGGCGCTTGGCCGTCCGCTGAACCAGGACCACCATGCGAACAGTGAAGAACTCCGCGGGCCTCATGGGGCTCGCTCTCGGCGGCCTGCTGCTCATCGGCGCGGGTTGCGGCGCGACCACGCAGACCGACGTCAACGCGGCGGCCGGCGGGCCGCAACGCGGAACGCAGACGCGCGACAACGCCAACGGCCCCGACTACAGGCCCGAGGGTGGCGTCGAAACGAACGTGAACGGCGAAGTGAAGCTCAATTACCGCGACAGCGGCGCGACCGACGCGCGGCTCGAGACGCAGAACGACGCTCCGGCGATCGACGAGGCCGGCGCGCGCGAGATCAAGGTCACCGCGAAGAACTTCGCTTTCGACCCCAGCGAGATCAGGGTCAAGCAGGGAGAGAAGATCAAGCTCACGCTCGTGAACTCGGACGGTCGCCACGGCATCGGCATCCCGGCATTCAACGTCAGCCTGAAGCCGGCCGAAGGCGAGAGCGGCAGCACGGTGTTCATCGCCGACAAGGCCGGCACCTATCCTTTCTTCTGCGACGTCTTCTGCGGGAGCGGCCATCGCGGCATGAAGGGGACGCTGATCGTGGAGTGAGAGAACAAAGGACAGAGAGCAGAGAAAGCATAAGGAGCGGGCCTGCGGGCCCGTTCTTTTTTTCCAAGCTCAGATATCCTTCCTTGCGCTCTCTCTGTTCTCTGCTCTTTGCTCTTTGTTCTTTTCCCTGGTACGTTGCGGCGTCGCACCTTTCAATGCGAGGAGGCACGTCATGACGTGGCGAACGATCGAACGCCCCGGGTATCTCGGGAAGTACCGAAGCAAGAAGTACGCGGAGTGGGACGCGAAGTACGGCCAGGGCAACTGGCGGCTGGCCTGGAAGGTCGGTCCGCTGTTCGCGGACTACATCGGCGCCTGCGCGCTCTACGAGGACGCCTACGACCGCTTCCTCGAGACCTCGCCGGACGTGCTCGCGCGGCTCCTCGACGACGCCTGGGAGATCTTCGACGACGCGCCCACGAACGTGGGCTCGCGCTTCGACTACCTGGCGCAGGAAACGGACCGCACGCACGTGCAGGACATCGCCATCCGGCGCTGCCTGCTGCGGCGGGGTGTCTGGTTCCGCGGCACGCAGCTCATCCAGATCCGGCACAGCGTCGGCCAGCACCCGCTGTCCATGACGCTCTCGCCGGGCAGGGTGCCGTTCCACCGCCCGGACCTGATGGAGCCGCCTTTCGACCGGCCCGCGCACGAGCTGTGGTACGACCTCGGCTCGGTCGAGGCGTTCTACCAGTTCAACAAGTTCCTGCAGGCCAAGGAATAAGCTCACGGCCCCCGTCCGCGGGGCCGTGGAGCTGCCGGAATCGTTCCGTTTCCTTGCGGCAGCTCGCTGTGCCGCGCCAGGTGGCGCGGCCTTTTCTTTTGGCCAAAATGCTGCTAGCCTAGCGAAGTTATGGAAGTAGGCGTCGACACCATCCTCGTCCGCACGAGCGAGATCTGCCTCAAGGGAGGGAACCGCTCGATGTTCGAGAAAAGGCTCGCCGATGACATCGCCGTCAGGCTCGCGCCGATCGGCGCTTTTTCCGTTCGCCGGGACCAGGGCAACGTCATCGTCCGCCACGACGGGCCGATGACCGAAGCAAAGATCGCCGCCGCGACCGAGACCCTCGGAGCGGTCTTCGGCATCGCCTGGTTCCAGTTCGCGGCGCGCTGCGCCCGCGATCTGGACGCCGTCAAAACAGCCGCCGCCGCGCTCCTGGCCGCCAAAGCCCCGACGACCTTCAAGGTGTTCGCCACGCGGAGCGACAAGAGCTTCCCGCTCGACTCCCAGGAGATCGCCGTCGAGGTCGGCGGCCATCTGTTCAAGAACGTCCCTGGAGCGGCGGTCGACGTTCATGACCCCGCCACGCGCGTCACGGTCCTGATCGAGCGAGACGGCGCCTACGTGAGCGCCGACCGCATCGAAGGGAGCCGCGGCCTGCCGGCGGGCGTGACCGGAAAGGTCGTCGCGCTGCTCTCCGGCGGCATCGATTCGCCGGTCGCGGCCTGGAAGGCGATGCGCCGAGGCTGCACCCCGGTGTTCGTCCATTGCCACAGCTATCCCTACGTCGGCCGCGCCTCCATCGACAAGGTCGAGCGCCTCGCCGCGCGGCTCGCGACCTTCGACCGCGGCGCGGTGCTCTGGCTCGTGCCCATCGGCGACGCCCAGCGCGAGATCACCGCGAAGGCCTCGGAGCCTGAACGCGTGCTCCTGTACCGCCGCCTGATGCTGCGGATCGCCGAGCGCGTCGCCCGGCGCGAACGCGCGCTGGCGATAGTGACCGGCGACAGCCTCGGCCAAGTCGCCTCGCAGACGCTCGAGAACATCGCCGCGGTCTCCGCCGTCGCGGGCATGCCCGTGTTGCGTCCGCTCGCGGGCGAGGACAAGGACGACATCGTCGCCGCGGCCAAGCGCATCGGCACCTATGCCGTGTCCATCGAGCCGCACGACGACTGCTGCACGCTGTTCGTGCCCAGGAAGCCGGCGACCCGCTCCACCGCCGCCGCGCTCGACGCGCAGGAGGCCGCCTACGACCTCGAGGCGCTCATCGGCGCCGCGCTCGACAAGGCGGAACGCCGCGTCTGCGCCGCGCCCGCCCGGGTCGCCGTGGTATCATGACCGCCGTATGGGAACGCTCTTCATCATCGCCACCCCCATCGGCAACCTCGAGGACGTGACCTATCGCGCCATCGAGACGCTGCGCACGCTCGACCTGCTGTTCTGCGAGGATACGCGCGTGACCGCGCGGCTCCTCGACCGCTACGGCCTGCGCGTGCCGATGGATTCCTACCGCGAGGACGAGCATCACCGGAAGCTCCAGCGCGCGCTCGAAGCGCTGCGCGCAGGCAAGCGCGTGGGCCTCGTCTCGGACGCCGGCACGCCGGCCATCTCGGACCCGGGCTTCCGCATGGTCCGCGACGTGCTCGCGGCCGAGCCGGCGACGAGGGTCGAGCCCATCCCCGGGCCGTCGGCGGTCGCCGCGGCGCTGTCGGTCTCCGGCCTCCCGTCCGACGAGTTCCTCTTCCTCGGCTTCCCGCCGCACAAGAAGGGGAGGACGGCCGCCTTCAAGGAAGCGCTCGACCAGCCGCGCACCGTCGTCCTCTATGAATCGACGCACCGCATCGCCAAGGCGCTCGAAGCCATCGCGGCCATCGACCCGGCGCGGCACCTGGTCGTCGGGCGCGAAGTGACCAAGATGCACGAGACCTTCTACCGCGGCACCGCCGCCGAGGTCGCTAGCGAGCTCGAGAAGACCAGTTCGAAAGGGGAATTCGTCATCGTGATCGCACCTAAATAGCGCCGAGCGTCGAGTTCCGAGCGCCAAGCTCGAAGCTCGAAGCTCGAAGCTCGAAGCTATGTCGAAGTTCTACATCACCACCACCCTGCCGTACGTGAACGCCGACCCGCACATCGGCTTCGCGCTCGAGATCATCCAGGCCGACGCGCTCGCGCGCTGGCGCAGGCTCTCGGGCGACGAGGTCGTCTTCAACACTGGAACGGACGAGCACGGACAGAAGATCTACAAGAACGCGACCGAGGCGGGCATGGACCCCAAGGCCTACTGCGACCTGTACGCGGCCAAGTTCCACGGCCTCAAGGAGTCGCTCGACCTTTCCTACACGCATTTCATCCGCACGACCGACGAGCATCACGTCGCCGCCGCCCAGGAGTTCTGGAAGCGCTGCGCGAACGCGGGCGACATCTACAAGGCCCGCTACCAGGTGAAGTACTGCGTCGGCTGCGAGCTCGAGAAGACCGACTCGGAGCTCGTCGACGGCGTCTGCCCGATCCATCCGAAGCTCGCCATCGAGATGCGCGACGAGGAGAACTGGTTCTTCCGCTGGTCGAAGTACCAGGAGAAGCTGCTCGCGCTCTACGCCGAACGGCCGGACTTCGTGATGCCGTCCTCGCGCCTGAACGAGATCTCCTCGTTCGTGAAGATGGGGCTCCAGGACTTCAGCATCTCGCGGCTCAAGGCCAAGATGCCCTGGGGCATCCCGGTCCCCGGCGACGACGACCACGTCATGTACGTGTGGTTCGACGCGCTCGTGAACTACATCTCGACGCTCGGCTGGCCCGAGGACCCGGCCAACTTCGGCGCGTTCTGGCCCGGCGTGCAGACCGCGGGCAAGGACAACCTGCGCCAGCAGTCGGCGATGTGGCAGGGGATGCTCATGTCCGCCGGCCTCCCGCCGTCGAAGCAGATCTTCATCCACGGCTTCATCACCGCCGAAGGGCAGAAGATGTCGAAATCGCTCGGCAACGTGGTGAACCCCTACGACCTCGTCGGCCAGTACGGCACCGACGCCGTGCGCTACTTCCTGCTCGGCGCGCTGCCGTCGTACGAGGACGGCGATTTCTCGCGCAAGCATTTCGAGGAGACCTATACCGCCAAGCTCGTGAACGGCGCCGGCAACCTCGCCGCGCGCACCGCGACCATGGTCGAGAAGTATTGCGCGGGCAAGGTCCCCGCCGTGCAGCCCGACCGCTTCGACACCCCCGCGTTCTGGAAAGGCTACGAGGAGGCGCTCGCCGCCTACAAGTTCGACGAGGCCGTCCGGTGCCTCGAGCGCTACGTCACCGCCGTGAACCAGGCCATCGACAGCGAAGCGCCGTTCAAGAAGGCCAAGGAGGGGATCGACGTCTCGCCGTTCATGTACCAGATCGCCGAGGCGCTCCGCCAGATCGGCGTCGCGCTGCTGCCGATCACGCCGGGTTCGGCCGCGAAGGTCCTGGCGCAGCTTTCCGTCGACCCGGCCTCCGTCCGCCTGCCGGACGACCAGGCCTGGGGCCGCCTCGCCCCCGGCGCCGCCGTGACCAAGGGCGCCATCCTCTTCCCGCGGCTCCCGGCCTGAGCGTTTTGGGCAGGAAAGGCCGGAAATGGTACAATGCGGGCGGACAAAGGTCCGCCCGCAGCTCAAAGGTTCAAAGCTCAAAGGTTTAAAGCGCGAGACGGCTTTTAACCTCTTAACCTTTCAACCTTTTAACCTCGTCACGTGTGAACGTCCTGGACATCAGCCTCCTCGTCGCGCTCGGCGGATTCGTGCTCTACGGCTTCTGGTTCGGCATCATCCACATGGTCGGCGCCCTGCTCGGCGTCGTCGTCGGCGCCATCGCCGCGGGCAGGCTGTACCCCGTGGTGGCGCACTGGATCCCGTTCACGGGCGACAACGCAAACCTGGCCAAGATCATCGCTTTCGTCGTCGTCTTCGTCCTGGTGAACAAGTTGGTCGGCCTGGTGTTCTGGATCGTGGAGAAGATCTTCAAGTTCATCTCCATCATCCCGTTCCTCAAGACCTTCAACCGCCTGCTCGGCGCGGCGCTCGGCCTGCTCGAGGGCACGCTGGTGCTCGGCCTCACCATCTATTTCGCATCGAAGTTCCCGGTGAGCGCCGCCTTCGACACGCTCATGCGCGATTCGTCCGTCGCCCACGCGCTCCTGCCGGTCGGCTCCATCCTCGCGCCGCTCCTGCCGCTCGCCGTGCGCGCGGCGCAATCACTGATGTAAACGTTCTCAGTTTTCGGTTTTCCGTTTTCCGGGAATGCCGAAAACGGCGGACCGGAAACCGAAAACCCGCCTATGCCCCGCTACATCGACACCCACTGCCATCTCGACTCCGAGATCTACGCCCGCGACCTCGACATCGTGGTCAAGCACGCCCTCGACGAGGGCGTCTGGATCGTGACGCTCGGCAGCGACTACGAGAGCTCCAAGAAGGCCATCGAGATCGCCGAGCGCTATCCCGAAGGCGTCTTCGCCGCCGTCGGCCTCCATCCGAAGAAGGTCGGTGACGACATGCTCGCGGACGACAAGCTGCTCGACGTCGGCAAGTTCGCGGAGCTCGCCGCCCATCCGAAGGTCGTCGCGCTCGGCGAGACGGGCCTCGACTACGGCGACATGCCCGAGGACAAGCGCGACCCGAAGGCGCACCTTGCGGAGCAGCGCAGGCTGAACCAGAAGAAGGTCTTCGGCCGCTTCCTCGACCTCTCGCGCGAACTCCGGCTCCCCCTGCTGATCCACTGCCGAGAGGCGCACGACGACATGCTCCGCATGCTCGACAACTGGGACAAGACCACCCGCGGGTTCGACTCGCGCGGCATCGTGCACTGTTTCTCCGGCTCCTGGCGCGAGGCCCGCAAGTACTACAATCTCGACTTCCTCGTCTCGGTGACCGGCATCGTCACGCACGGCGCCTACCAGAGCGAGGTCATCAAGAAATCGCCGGCGTCGCGCCTCGTCGTCGAGAGCGACTGCCCCTTCCTCACGCCCGTGCCCTGGGCCATCCGGCGCAACGAGCCCTCGTACCTGCCGACCGTGGCGGACGGCGTGGCTGCGATGCGCGGTGAACCGCCCGGGCAGTTCGCGGCCGAGACGACGCACAACGCGCTCAAGGTGTTCACCAAAATGACGCGGTAGACGAGTACCCAGTACCCAGTAAACAGTACACAGACTTGGTACTCGGCCCGAACTCTGTTTACTGGGTACTGTTTACTGTGTACTTCGTATGGACCTCAAAAGGATCGACGCGCACAGCCACATCAATTTCAACGCCTACAAGGACGACGCCGAGGAGGTCATCCGCCGGGCCGCCGAGGACGGCACCGGCATGCTCGCCGTCGGCTCGCAGATCACGACGAGCGAACGGGCCGTCGAGTACGCCAAGATGCATGACGGCATCTGGGCGGTCGTCGGGCTGCATCCCACGCACCTCTACGACCATTTCGTCGACGAGCAGGAGATCCACTACAAGAGCCGCAACGAGACCTTCGATCCCGAAGCCTACCGGGCCCTCGTGAAAAGCTCGCCCAAGGTCGTCGGCATCGGCGAATGCGGCCTCGATTATTACCGCCTGCCGGACGGCGCGGACCACGACGCCATCAAGCAGAAGCAGCACGACACGTTCCGGGAGCAGCTCGACCTCGCCCATGAGCTCGACCTGCCGGTGATGATCCACTGCCGCGACGCCCACGGCGACGTGGCGGCCATCCTCGAGGACTACCGCGACCGCGGCAGGCCGCTGCGCGGCGACATCCATTGCTTCACCGGCACCTGGGCGGAGGCGGAGCGCTACCTCGCGCTCGGTTTCTACATCTCCTTCACCGGCATCGTCACCTTCCCGCCCAGGAAGGCCGAACAGGAGAAAGGGGAGACGCTCGCCGACGTCGCCCGCCGCGTCCCGCTCGACAGGCTGCTCATCGAGACCGACGCCCCCTACCTCGCCCCCGTCCCGCACCGCGGCGAACGCAACGAACCCGCCTACGTCAAACACGTCGGCGCCTTCATAGCCCACGCCAAAGGCCTCGAGACCGCCGAGGTCGAAGCCCGCACCCTGCAGAACACCAAAGACCTGTTCCGACTGAAGTTCTAAATCGCAGCATCGAAGCCGAGCTTAGAGATCCTGCGAGAAATCCGGCCCGAGGAGATGAGACAGTGCTCCGTCTCTGAGGCCGGATTTCTTTATCGTTCCATCTAACACCGGGAAACATCCTTGCCGACAGCGCAGGCCGGGCCGGGCAGGTCACGCGGCGACCATTTCAGGACCCATGGGATTATGGGTCCTGGGTCGCCGCTGGCCTGACCGGACGGCCGGCTCCACTGCTTGAGGGGCGCACTAAAAACTTCCGAAAAAATACGGAAGCCAGCAAAAAGTAAAGAGGCCGGTCACAAGCGTGACCGGCCTCTTAAGCGTCCCTAGACTACTTCTTCAGCGCCTCGAGCTGCGACCGGAAGTCCTTCGACCCCGTGCTGCCGCCCTTGGCCTCGCCCTTCTTGCTGCCGCCCTTGGCCGCCGCCTTCGCACGCTGCAGGTCGCCCTTCGCGTACTTGAGGTGGAACTTCTGAACCTGGTCGCCCAGCTTCAGGAACTCCTCGACGGACAGCTTGGCGTGGTTCGCAGCCGCCTCGAGCAGCTCCATCTCCTCGTCCTTGGGGGACTCGGCGACGGCGTCGCTCGCTGCGGTGGCCTCGGCGACGGGCGCCTCGACCGGGGCCGGGATGGTGGGAACGTCGTTCTGCGAGAGAACGGGCTCCTCCACCTTCGGCTCCTCCGTCACGACGGGCGCGGCCTCGGCCTTGGGGGCCTCGGTCTCGACCTTCACGACGGGAATCTGCTGCCGCTGCTCGTTGCGCTCCTTGCGGGGCTTGCGGTCGCGCTTCCTGCCGTTGCCGGCGTTCTGCGCTTCCTTGTTCCCTTCGGGAGCCCCCTCGGCCTTCGGAGCCTCGGCGCGCTCGCTCTTGCCCTTCTTCCGGGCGATGAGCTCGAGCGCCTTCTCCTTGGCCGTACCCAGGGCCTCGAAGAAGAACTCGGCGTTCTTCTTCACCGGCAGCGGGAGCTTGTCCGCGCCGCCGAAGTCCTGGGCCACCTTGTCCGGGTGGAGGTCGATCGCCATGCGGCGGTAGGCCTTGTTGACCTCGTCCTCGGTGGAGGACTCGGTCACCATGACCTTCGCGTCCGGGCCGGAGAGCACCTCGTAGATGTTCCGGTACTCGGACGTGACCTCGATGTCGGCGTCGGTCTTCGGCATGCCGATGACCCCCGGCTTCTTGGTCGCGGCCCGCACGACGACGTGCTTGAGGTCGGCCTCGAACACCTCGCCGAGCTTCTCGCCCAGGCGCATCAGACCCTTGCCGGTCTGCTGCTCCACCCCGATCGGGATGGCGAAGGCGACGTTGCCGGCCTCGCGGAGGAGGCAGGCGTGCGGCTTGCCCGGGACCACGGTGGTGCCGTTGTCCGGGAAGACCGCGCGGCCCTCGTGGAAGGCGATGAGCCGCGCGTCCTGACCCTCACGACCCCGCTTCTGTTCGAAGTTGAGGGTCACGACGAGGCAGGAGCGCAGCTCCTCCACCGGGATCCACTCCTTGGGGGAGAGGGTCATCGGCAGGGTGGGGAGGGCGAGACCGAACGGCCCCCGCGAGTTCTCGCGGAACTTCACCGAGCACTGGTACTTCTTGCCGGGGACCGGCTTGAAGCGCAGCGACTTGGGGAAGATGACCGTGCCGTCCTGGAGGTACGACACGATGCGGGCGCCCGAGCCGAAGTCCTTCTTCACGAAGATGACTTCCATCTGCTCGCCCTTGCTGTAGGTCTTGCTGCGGTCGCGGTTCTGGCCGCGGTCGCGGTTGCGGTCGTTGTTCCGGTTGCCGTGCTGGCGGTTCTGGTTCTGATCGTTGCTCATGGGGTAGCTCCTCTTGTCCGTGTGCGCTTGCGCGCGTTGGTGTACCCTTGCGGGCGTTCAGCGTACCGTCGCGGACCTTCCGCGAGCGGCTTCCAGCATGCATCGGCGACCACCGCCGAGGCATCGATGCGGGCCGTCCTTGCGGGCGGCCGGGAAAGCGATGTTCGGCGAAGACCTCCTTTGTTGAAGTAGTCGTGGGTTGTAAGGACCGTGCGGCACTCTTCGTGCAGCGTGGGAGAGGTATACCACAAAAAGACCTTTCTGTCAATATGCTTTGACAGAAAAATAGCCTTAATAAAATGGCTTATTTCAGCCACATAATGATGACGACCCTCGGACCCTCACCGGGCTGCCGGGGCACGGCGGCACCGTTGACGGAAGCGTCGTTTTTTGCTAGACTGGAGGGGAATCGAACTGGGGTATATTCGCGTATATTTTTCGTCTATGGACAAGCCTTCTTCGGCTGAAAAGGCCGTCGAGCGTGCGAGAGGAGCCGTCAGCGACCAGATCGAAAGGATCGTGAAGATGGCGCGCAGCATGAAGATGGAGCCCGACCTCTCTCCCGTCTGGGACGGCGAGGAGTTCCGAGGGCTTCCGCCCGAAACGCAGGCCGAGGTCATCGCCAAGGCCAAGAAGGAAGGATACGCGACACCCGAACCGGCCGCCCCCGCGGCGCCGGAGCACAAGGAGTCGGAGCAGGACACCCGCACCGAGGGCGTCCGCGGCCAGATCACGCGCATCGCCAAGATGGCGCGGTCCATGAAGATGGAACCCGACCTCTCGCCCGTATGGGACGGAGCGGATTTCAAGTCGCTGCCGGCGGATCTCCAGGATGCCGTCCGCGCCTGGGCCGCGGACCAGGGATTCCCCACGGGGACCGAGGCCGCCGCCGCCGAACCGGAACCCGCGTCGGAACCGGCCCCGCAGAGCCGCGAGACGCGCGAAACGAAGGAGCGCCGCGAGGGCCCCAAGAGGAAGTTCATGCGCTATCGGGTCCTCCAGGACAACGACGGTTTCGCCGTGCACGAGGACTACCAGGAGTGGGATGACGAAGCGAAGGCCTACCGAACGAAGACCCTCAAGACCTCCATCGGCTTCACCGGCCCACTGCTCGAAAAGCTGAACACGGACGCGGACGTCGCCGACACCGTCGCCGGGTTCGCCGGCCAGGTGCGCGGCGAGCTCGACGCGGACGGCGTGAAGATCTTCATCGACCGTCCCAAGAACGATCCCGAGAAGCTGTATCCGAAATGGAAATACACGCTGGAAGGGAAGACGGTCCAGGAACCGATCAAGCTCGATGACATCCCGCCGGAGCTCGTGACCCTGGTCAAGAGCGACAGGGATTACTTCCGGTCGCCCGC
>DATJFD010000063.1:0-16732 GCA_035495855.1 Binatia bacterium
CACTATTAAACGTAGTGCTGTGCATAACTCGGGGGACCCGTTTTTGTTATACTGCAAAGCGACAAACCTCTCATCTAATCGAAGCGCGGCATCGCTTCATTTTGCGCTCGTATGTCTGATATGTATCCCATGGGCTCCGCCGCTCCGGCCGAACCGGCCGCTGCGCGTCCGTCCAAGGTCGTTCGTTTCTGCGATGCGGTCATCGCCTGGACGACCCTCGCCGCCGCAGTGCTGCTGCCGCTCTTCTTCCTGCCCTGGACCATCGAGGTTTCGGAGCTCAACAAGCAGCTGTTGCTCGTCCTCGCAGCCGCCGTCGCCGGCATCGCCTGGCTCGGCAAGATGCTTGCGGAGCGCAAGTTCGAGTATCGCCGCTCGGTGGTCAACGTCATCGTGGTGCTCTTTCTGCTCGTCTACGCCCTGAGCGCCTGGCTCTCGCAGAGCAAGTACATGAGCCTGGTCGGCGACTTCGGCCAGGAGATGTCCGGCCTCCTGTCGGTCGTCTCGTACATCACGTTCTACTTCGTGATCGTGAACAACGTCCGCTCGGCCAAGCAGGTCACGCGCCTGCTCTACGGCCTCGTGCTCGGCGGCTTCGTCGCCGCTGTGTACGCCCTGCTTCAGGGCCTCGGGCTGTTCATCCTGCCCTTCGACTTCGCCAAGACGGCCTCCTTCAACACCGTCGGCACCGTCGCCGCGCTCGGCATCTACCTCTCGCTCGTCGTCACGTTGTGCGGCGCGCTCCTGCTCGCCGGCCACGGCAGCCCGACCGACTCGAAGAAGGACAAGGCCATGGCCATGGGCGGCAAGGTGTTCCTGGTCCTGACCGCCGTCGTCTCGCTGTTCCTCGTCGCCGTCATCGATTTCTGGCCGGTGACGGTCTGCCTGCTCGTCGCGTCGGCGATGCTCATCGCCTTCTCGTTCGTGCACGCCAAGAACCTCAAGAACATCGGCGGCGTGCTCCTGCCCATCGCTGCGTTCATCGTATCGCTGCTCCTCCTCTTCATGCGCTTCCCGCTGAGCCTCGGCTATCCGGCCGAGGTGATGCCGTCGATGAAGGCAAGCATGGAGATCACGACGAAGGCGCTGCGCGAGCAACCGTTCCTCGGCTCCGGTCCTGGCACGTTCATCTTCGACTACGCCAAGTTCCGCGCCGCCGAGGTCAACTCGACGCCGTTCTGGAACATCCGCTTCGACCGCGGCGCGACACACTTCCTGACCTCGCTCGCCACGACGGGACTGCTCGGCACGCTCACCTGGCTGATGGTCTCGGTGCTTCTGCTCGTCTCCGCCGGACGCAGGCTCACGCGCGCCGACGAGGAGACCTGGCACGTGCTCATCGGCGTGTTCGCCGCCTGGGCGCTGCTCGTCGTCTCGAAGTTCACCTACAGTTCCACCATCACGCTCGAGTTCCTCTTCTGGGTCATGATGGCCCTGCTCGTGGTGGTCCATCGCAAGGACTTCTTCTCGGTGAAGTTCGAGAACTCGCCGCGCGCCGCGATGATGGTCTCGTTCGTCTTCATCCTCTCGCTCGTGCTCGTGCTCTCCGGCGTGTTCGTCGAGTGCCAGCGCTACGCCGCTGAGATCGCCTATGCCAGCGCCATCCGGGCCGACCGCGCGGGCCAGGACGTGGACAAGGTGATCGAGCCGCTCTCCCAGGCCGCCGACCTCAACAAATCCAACGACGTCTACCGCCGCAACCTCGCCCTCGCCATCCTCGTGAAAGCCGACCGGGAATTCTCCGAGGACGTGAAGCTCGATAAGAAGAAGGATGAGAAGGACGAGGATTACCAGCAGCGTCTGCAGGCGGCCCGCCAGGACAAGGTCCGCCAGATCTCCCAGCTCACCGCCGCGGCGGTGAACACGGCCAAGGCCGCGACGGACATCAACGACAAGAACGTCGCCAACTGGTCCGTGCTCGCGTCCATCTACCAGAGCCTCGTCGGCGTCACCGATGGAGCGGACGATTGGGCCGTGAAGTCCTACGAGTCCGCCATCGCGCTTGAACCGTCGAATCCGGCGCTCCATACTGAGCTCGGCAAGGTCTACCTCTACCAGAGCGACGTCGCGCGCCAGGGGACGCAGTCGAAGGACGAGAAGGAGAAGGCGGATGCACAGAAGAAAACGGATGACCTGCTCGCCAAGGCGGTCGACGAGTTCAACAAGGCCGTAGAGCTCAAGTCCGACTACGCGCCGGCCCGCTACAACCTCGCGCTCGCGCTCGACCGCCAGGGCAAGCTCAAGGACGCCATCAAGAAGATGGAGGAGGTCGTGACGCTCAACCCGCAAGACGTCGGCGTCGGGTTCCAGCTCTCGCTCATGTACTTCCGTGACGGCCGCAAGGACGACGCCATCCGCCTGCTCGAGCAGGTCGTGAAGCTCTCGCCGAAGTTCTCGAACGCGCTGTGGTACCTCGCGGCGATGTACGAGGACAAGGGCGATCTCGACAAGGCGATCGCGCTCATCCAGCGCGTGAAAGAACTCAACCCCGACAATGAGCTCGTCGCCAAGAAGCTGGAGGACCTGAACAAGAAGAAGACCGCCGCGCCGGGCACGCTGCCCCCGCCGGTCGAGCAGCCGGTCACCAACGCCAACGAGCCAGGCGTAAAGCCGCCCGCCACCCAGCCGGCCCCGATCAAGAAATAAGGCCGAAAGAGACCCGCTCAATGCGGGTCTCTTCTATAATTAAGGAGTCTGCAGAGCCGTTGACACCGCTTCGGCCTTCTTATAGTCTGTATTCGTCAAAAGGCGGCGACGGCCGCCTGAGGAGGTTCACAGTTCATGGGCCGCTAGCTCATTTGGTACGCCCCGGCCATGGGGCTTGCGTCGAGCGGTGGCGCCCTTAGGCGCCCTCTCCGGACCTTTGCCGCTTCGCGGCAACGGCGCCGTAGAGCGCTTCCACCCTGAGGCGAAAGCAAGTTTCACAAATCATGGGCCGCTAGCTCATTTGGTAGAGCGCTTCCATGGCATGGAAGAGGTGACCGGTTCGATCCCGGTGCGGTCCACCAAGCAAAGCGCCTCACTCGCCGAGTGGGGCGATTTGCTAGGTACTCGAAGCTAAAAGCTCGAAGCTCACAGCTCCCGGATATGTCCCTCAAAGTCGGCATCGTCGGGCTCCCGAACGTCGGTAAGTCCACGCTGTTCAAGGCCATCACCAAGAAGCAGGTCGACTGCGCCAATTACCCGTTCTGCACCATCGAGCCGAACGTGGGCATCGTTGCCGTGCCCGACCAGCGCCTCGCGCCGCTGGCCAAGGCCTCCAATTCCGGCAAGATCGTCCCCGCGACCGTCGAGTTCGTCGACATCGCCGGCATCGTCGCCGGCGCCTCGAAGGGCGAAGGTCTCGGCAACAAGTTCCTTGCGCACATCCGCGAGGCCGACGCGATCATCGAGGTCGTCCGCGCGTTCGAGAACAAGGACATCGTGCACGTGACCGGGAAGATCGATCCGTCGTCCGACATCGAGACGATAAACCTCGAGCTCGTGTACGCCGACCTTGCGACCATAGAGAAGCGCCTCGACGCCGCCCGCAAGCAGGCGAAGGCCGGCGCCGACCGTGATCTGAAGACCATGCTCGAAGCGCTCGAGAAGGTGAACGCGATGCTCCTCGAAGGCAAGCCCGCGCGCGACGCCGCGTTCACGGACGACGAGCGCGCCGCCATGCGCGAGATGCAGCTGCTCACCATGAAGCCGCTCCTCTATGTCGTGAACGTCGACGAGGAGCAGCTCAAGGCCGGCTATCGCGTCTCCTCACTTCCCTCCGAACTGCAGATCCCGCTGTGCATCCGTCTCGAAGAGGAGCTGGCGTCGCTGCCTCCCGAAGAGGTGAAGGACTATCTGGACGCGCTCGGCCTCAAGATGACGGGCCTCGACCAGCTCATCACCGCGGCCTACGACCTCCTCGGCCTCATGACCTTCCTGACGTCCGGCGAGATGGAAACGAAGGCCTGGACCATCGTGAAGGGCACGAAGGCTCCGCAGGCGGCCGGCGTCATTCACACCGATTTCGAGAAGACGTTCATCCGCGCCGAGGTCATCGACTGGAAAGACTTGATCGAACTGGGCGAGGCCGGCGCGCGGGAGAAGGGACGGCTGCGCGTCGAAGGCAAGGACTACGTCATGCGGGACGGCGACGTCGTGCATTTCAGGGTCGGAGCGTAGTGAGTACACAGTACCCAGTACACAGTACACAGAGCGCAGAAAAAAGCGGCCTGCGGCCGCTTTTTTGTTCGTCACCTCTGTGTACTGAGTACTGTTTACTGAGTACTCAATCTCAACCGCACGATCTCGCGCCAGACGCGCTGGTCGTTCCGTCCGTAGAGCAGTCCGTGGTTCTTGGTCTCGCGGACGCCCATGCGGGAGAGGATCGGACCCGGCAGCAGGGCTTCCGGCCGGTAGCCGAGGTTCTCGAATTCCCTGGCGACGATGCCGTGCTTCTCGTTGCCGAGGATGTAGACCGGCATGGCCATGACGACCGGCGCGTCCGGTTTCAGGAGCGGCCGCCAGGCGGCGAGCGATTCGTAATACAGCTTGGTCAGTTCCGACAGCCGCTTCTGCAGCTCCCCGCGGGTCTCGCTGCCGGTGCGGTTCGGCCCCAGGTAGGGCTCCGTCACGATGGCGTCGAGCGTCTGCGGCTTCACCTGCTGGGCGATGTTGCGCGCGTCCGACGCGAACAGCGCGACATGACCCGTGTCGCCGGTCACGAGACCCTTCTCTTTCAGCCAATCGATGTTCTTCTGGGTTGCGTAGACCGCGTCGGGGTTCTTGTCGCTGCCGTAGAGCTCACGGAACCCCATCTGCAATGCTTCGGTCAGGACCGTGCCCGAACCGCAGAACGGGTCCATGAGCGTGACCGACGTGACCTCGCGGGACACGTGGATGAGGTTGATCATGATGCGCGCGAGCTTCGGCGGCAGCATGCCCTGCACGGTGTCGCGCACCGGCCGCCCGTAATCGACCAGGGAGAATTCCTCGAACGGCTGGATGACGTCGGTGCGGCCGAAGACCATCGACTTCTCTTTCGCGAGCACGACGAACTCGGCGCCGTCGTTCAGCATGTTGTTCTTCCCGACGGTCGCGGACGTGAGCGCGGTCCCGGTCTGGGCCTTCACCCAGCGCGCCGCGCATCCGGCCTGCTGCAGCTTGCGCTTGACGCGCATGCCGACGTCGCGGAACTTCGCGTTCAACGTGGCCGCCTTGTTGGACGGTTTGTCCGTTTCGAGAGAGTAGATGCTGAAACCGAAGGTCGCGTTGCCGATGTTGGCGACGCGGTCGGACAGGCCCTGCAGCGCCTGCTCCTCCAGGGCATCGGCGTCCGGCGACAGGTCTTCCGCAAGGACCGTGCCGATCTTGATGGTGCCGCCGAGCCGCGACATGAGCGCTTTGGCGTCGAGGGTGTACCCCGGGAGGGCGTCGACGATGACCGCCTGTTTGTACATCTCGGTCACAGTGAACTGCCTGCCGTCGAGCAGGGCGATGATCTCCGCCGTGGAGAGGACCGGGTTCGTGCCGAGGATGAAGAAATATCGCATGTACGCCCTACGTTAGCGCAAGAAACGCCCTTTGAACAGCCTGCGAGGGGCGGGGCGCGCCCCTTGTCATGCCTGGGGACGCATGTTAAGGTTCGGCCTAACGACGCGATTTAGCGTCACTTAGCCTTATTTCCGTGATCCGTCCTCCGGGGCGGGTTCGTGCGAACAGCACGAATAAGGCGATCCTATGGAGAAGTACGAACTTCTTTACATCATCGCCGCCAAGTACACCGACGCGGAGATCGAGGGCCTGATGGAGAAGATCAAGGGCCTCATCGCGTCGGCCGGCGGCAACGTCACCGAGATGCACAATCTCGGCCGTCGCAAGCTCGCGTACCCGATCAGCCACGTGCGCAACGGCAACTACGTCCTCGTCTATTTCGAGGCGGAACCCGAGGCGCTCGCCAAGCTGAACGAGATGCTCCGCCTCTCCGCGGACGTCCTGCGCCACCTCGTCACCTCGCGCAGCCCGTACCTCAACAAGATCCCGTCCTTCGCGGAGCTCGTCGAGATCCGCGGCGAAGGCGACGACCAGCCGCGCCCGCGGCCGATCCAGCAGGTCGTCCAGGCTCCGGCCATCCCGGCGCAGCCCGTGACGATGGAAGAGCTCGACAAGAAGCTCGACGAGATCCTCACCGAGGAAGTCCTCTAACTATCACGCCCTTCATAATTCACCGACCCGTATGAATCTCAATCGAGCGATGATCATCGGCAATCTCACCCGCGACCCGGAGGTGCGCACCACGTCCACCGGGAAGAACGTCGCCACGTTCGGCGTCGCGACCAACTCCGTCTGGACCGACGCGTCGGGCCAGAAGCAGGAGAAGGTCGAGTTCCACAACATCGTCGCCTGGGGCAAGCTCGCCGACATCTGCGGCCAGTACCTCGGCAAGGGCCGCAAGGTCTACGTCGAGGGACGCCTCCAGACGCGCGAGTACGAAGGCAAGGACGGCCAGAAGCGCCGGACCACCGAGATCGTCGCGGAGAACATGATCATGCTTGATCGCGGCAACGGCGCGCCCGCCGGCGCACCGAAGGCCGTCACGGCCGCCGTCGGGGCCCCTGCAGCGCAGGCCCCCGCCGCCGACGATGAGATCAGGGTCGAAGACATACCGTTCTAAACCTATGCGAAGGAACAAACAGCAGAACGTCCTGAACGAGCAGCGCCACTGCGGCTTCTGCATCCACGGCGTCAAGGCCGTCGATTACAAGGACTCTAACGCGCTGCGCCGCTACACCTCTTCCTACGGGAAGATCGTGCCGCGCCGCAGGAGCGGCGTGTGCGCCAAGCACCAGCGCATGCTCTCCGAGGCCATCAAGCGGGCGCGCATCATGGCGCTCCTGCCCTACGTGGTGAAATAAGGACGAGCGTCCTGCAATGAAGACCCCGTCCGCGAGGACGGGGTTTTGGTAACGACCATGACGACCCCGAACTGGAAAAGGTGGAAGGACGACCCGGCATACCGGGCAAGGATGGAGAAGCGCGCCGCCGTCATCGCGGGAGTGCGCGCCTTCTTCGGCGCGCGCGGCTTCACCGAGGCGGAAACGCCGACCGTCGTGGCGCATCCCGGCATGGAGCCGCACCTCGAGCCGTTCTCCACGCTGCTGAAGCGCGAGGACGGCGCGACGTTCGCGGCGCACCTCATCACCTCCCCGGAGTATTCGCTCAAGAAGCTGCTCGCCGCGGGCCTGCCAAGGACCTACGACATCGTCCGCTGCTATCGCAACGGCGAGCCGTGGGACGGCGCGCACAATCCCGAGTTCACGATGATAGAGTGGTACCGGGCCGATGCCGATTACACGGCGATCATGAAGGACACCGAAGAGCTGGTCGCCGAGCTGGCGACGAAACTGCACGGCAGGCCGGCCATCCCTTACCAGGGGAGGACCATCGACGTTTCGGCGCCCTGGGAGCGCATGACCGTGACCGAGGCGATGGAGCGCCATGCGGGCATCGATCTCGCGGCCGGCATCGACGATCCCGAGGCGTTCAGGCGCGCCATCGAGGACAAGGGCTGCCCGACCGGCCCGAAGGACACTTTCGACGATCTTTTCTTCCGCATCTTCCTGCGCGACGTCGAGCCGAAGCTCGGGGTCGACAGGCCGGTCATCCTCCACGAATACCCGCGTTCCATGGCCGCGCTCGCGAGGCTGAAGCCCGGAGATGCCCGCTTCGCCGAACGGTTCGAGGCCTATTGCGGTGGGATGGAGCTCTGCAACGCCTTCTCCGAGCTCAACGACGCCGAGGAACAGCGGGCGCGCCTTGAGGAGGAACGCGCCTATCGCGCCTCCCTGGGCCGCCCGGCCTTTCCGCTCGACGAGGACTTCCTGGAAGCGGTCGGCATGATGCCCCCCGCGGCCGGTATTGCCTTAGGAATTGACCGTTTGGTAATGTTGCTCACGGACGCCCCCTCCATACGGGATGTCTTGTTTTTTCCCGCAGGTGACCTATTCAAATAAGGTGGCAGGGCGACCGGGAGGCTGAGCGGCGGAGGACCACTCTTAGCCACGCGGCCGCTTCACCACCGTTTCATCACGCCTATGGCAGATACGACCGATCTCAAGCGCGACGTGTTCATCATGTTCAAGGACGGCATCTGCGCCGTCGTCGATTTCCAGCACGTCAATCCGGGGAAAGGCAGCGCCTTCGTGCGCACGCGCCTCAAGAACGTGCAGACCGGCAAGGTGCTCGAACACACCTTCAAGGCTGGCGAGGGCATCGACGTCGTCGACCTCGACCGTGCCAACATGCAGTACCTGTACAAGGACGCCGACAACTACTATTTCATGGACAACGGCTCCTATGAGCAGCATGCCATCTCGGCCGACATGATCGGCGACAAGGGCGGCTACCTCAAGGAGGGGCAGGAGGCCACCGTGCTCATGCACGGGTCCACTCCGCTCTCCATCGACCTTCCGAAGAAGCTGACCTTCAAGGTCACGGAGTCGATGCCGGCGGTGAAGGGCGACACGTCTTCGGGCCGCGTGCTCAAGGAGGCGACGATCGAGACCGGTATGAAGGTCCAGGTCCCCATCTTCATCGAAGAGGGAGAGATGATCGTCATCAGCACCGAGACCGGGGAATACGTGGAACGCGCTTCCAAATAGACGGCCATGCCCAAGAGCATCCGCCACATGGAATGGGGAGGCGGCGGAGCGCGCTGTACGGGCAAACGGACGTACAAGTCGGAAGCCGCGGCGCGCCGCACCGCGGACGACCAGGAGCGCCGAGGGTCGCCGCCGCTCACGGTCTACCATTGCCCCGATTGCGCGGGCTTCCATCTGACGAAAAGGCCGGGCTGAACCCCGGCCTTTTGCGTACCCTTGACACCGGGCTCCGGACATGGTCACATGCGCGCCGCGGGAGGCGTTCCATGGAAAAGAAAACGTTCATCGTCTCGTTCGGCGACATCGCGCTGCGGTCCCTGCTCGTCATCGCGGGCATGCTCGCAGTGCCGGTCCCGGCCGGCCTGTTCTACTTCGCGGTCACGGACCTCTCCGACAGCCGTCTCGACGACGACGGCACTTTCTTCTGGGCGCTCGGCCTCTTCGTCGCCAGCGCCGTCATCTACCTTGTCTTCATGGTTCCCGCCATCTGGCGCAAGCGCTTCATCAGCGCCCGCCGGGCAGCGTGACGTGCAGGCCCTCCCCGCGGAGGGCCTTTCTTATTGACAAACTCCCTTTCTCATGGTGGGATGGGGCCTCGATAAGAGGAGGGAAGCCATGTCGCGTTCTTTGTTCTCGGAACAGGTACGGACCTATGCGCCGCGCGTGCTCAGGATAGCCGGCTGGGGCCTGGTCACGCTGCTCATCTCCGCCGTGCTGGTCTCGTTCCGCATCCTGCTGTGCGACCAGACCGACATCGTCTGGGACCACCCCTCGATGTTCCCCGAGATCGTGCGGGAGGCCTACTCGCCGGACAGCCGTTCGGAGTGGGGACCGATCTGGGACGTCATCTTCGTGGTCGTTCCGGCGTGGATCTACGTCGGCGTCTTCGTCCCGAAGCTTTGGGAGCCCGATGAGGACGAGTACGCGCCGTACCGCAGGACCATGTGGGACGAACTGCGGGAGCGCGTCCCTCCGGAGCCGCCGGCCCTGGAGTGGGGCTACGCGGAGTACGAGGTCGCCGCCCCGCCGCGCGACGAACCGGTCATCGCCTCGCGCACTCCGACGCTGCGCGGATTCCCTGCGGTACGGCCGCCCGCGGAACCCGCGAAGGCGCCGCCGTCGCAGGAAGAGATCGACGACGCCTGGAAGGACATGTGACGAAAACGCCCCGGCGGCATGCCGGGGCGTTCTTTCATCTGTCGTCCGTAGTCTGTCGTCTTTTTCTAGGCCAGCGCGGGCTCCTTCTCCTCGGCCTCCTCCGCTTCCTCCTCCTTGGCAGCGGGGGCGACGTCCGCTTCCTGGGTCTTCTTCCAGGTGACGGTCCTGATCTCCTTCATGATCTTCGGGTTGGCGCGGAGGAACGCCTTGGCGTTCTCGCGGCCGACGCCGAGCTTGGTCTCGCCGAAGGCGTAGCTGTTACCGCTCTTCGCGACCGTGCCGAACTCGACGCCGAGGTCGAGCAGGTCGCCTGAGACGGAGATGCCCTCATTGTACATGATGTCGAACTGGCAGGTGCGGAACGGCGGGGCGACCTTGTTCTTCACGACCTTCACCTTCACCTGGTTGCCGATGACCTTCTCGTTCTGCTTGAGCTGGGCCGAGCGGCGCACCTCCAGGCGGACCGAGGAATAGAACTTGAGCGCCGTGCCGCCGGTCGTCGTCTCGGGGTTGCCGAAAACGATGCCGATCTTCATGCGGATCTGGTTGATGAAGATGACGGTGGTGTTGGTCTTGGAAACGATGCCGGTGAGCTTGCGGAGCGCCTGGCTCATCAGCCTGGCCTGCAGGCCCATGTGCTGATCGCCCATCTCGCCCTCGATCTCGGCCTTCGGCACGAGCGCGGCGACCGAGTCGACCACGACCACGTCGACCGCGCCGGAGCGGACGAGCGTCTCGGTGATCTCCAGCGCCTGTTCGCCGGTGTCAGGCTGCGAGATGAGCAGTTCGCTCGTCTTTACGCCGATCCTGGCGGCGTATTCCGGATCGAGCGCGTGCTCCGCGTCCACGAACGCGGCGGTACCGCCGAGCTTCTGGATCTCCGCGACGGTGTGGAGGGCGAGGGTCGTCTTGCCCGACGCCTCGGGTCCGTAGATCTCGACCACGCGGCCGCGGGGGAGGCCGCCGATGCCGAGCGCGACGTCGAGCGAAAGGCAGCCGGTCGGGATCGCTTCGACGTCCATCTTGCGGGCGTCGCCGAGCTTCATGATGGATCCCTCGCCGAACCGTTCCTTGATCTGGGCGATGGCCGCGCCCACCGCGCGGGATTTCTCGTTATCCTTCGCGTCCGTCGGTTTGGTCTTTTTTGGCTCTTTCGTGGACATAAGAGCTAAGTTAATGAATTGCGGCGGCTTTATAACTGGTGCCTAAAGTATGCACAAGAGCCGTCAACGAAGATAGTATAGCACAACTTGTTCGGTTTCTGTTCGGTATGGTGTGGATAAGTACTCAGTACCCAGTAACCAGTACCCGGGATGGAATGGTTTGAAAAAAGTGCGGCTCATGCCGCACTCCTCTCCGATTCTGTTTACTGAGTACTGAGTACTGGGTACTCCCTACAATCCTGGTTCTTCCGGCAACGGTACGGTCGCAGTCGGCCGCTGCTTGGGCATCACGATGATGCGGCGCGTGATGGTCATGTCCCTGCTGTGTTTCTTCGCGCCCACGACGGTGATGAGGTTCAGGCCTTCCTGCAGGTCAAGCGTGTCGCGGAAATTCCCGTCGCCGTCCGGGCTGACCGCCTTGCCGTTGATGCGCAGCGCGACCTCGCGCTCGGTGCGGCCCTCGATGACCAGGCTGCGTTCGGTGGTGACCAGGCCATCCTGGGGAGCGGTGAGCGAGATGTCCGGCGGAGCGACGATCTTCTTGATCTCGAAGGCGAAGTAGGCGACGAGGCCGAGCACCACGAGTCCGAGGAGCGCGGCGTGGATGAGCTTCGGGGTGACGACGAGCGCGGAGTGCGGCAGTTCCGCGGCGGGATGCTTCTTGGGGGCGGCGCGGCGCTCCGGCGGCGCCGTGCGGGCGCGCTCCTTCTTATAGAGATCGACGAGCGTGGTCGTGTCGAAGCCCAGGAACTTGGCGTAGGCCTTGAGGTAGATCTTCGAATAGACGTCCTCCTGCGCGCCGCCGGCGCCGTTCGCTTCGAACTGCGCGAGGTAACGCTCCGGGATCTTCGTCCGCGCGGCGACGGCGGCGAGGCTCAGCCCCGATTCCTCACGTGCCTGACGCAAAAGCGCGCCGACGGATTCGGCGATCGCGGTGGCGGTTGTCGTTCGCGGATCAGACGTCTTCATCGCTCGGATCGTTGAAATGCTGGCCGTCCACGTCACCGACGGGGGCCACGAGTATCTGGCGCGGCTTCGCGCCGTCTCCAGGACCGATGATACCGCGTTCTTCGAGAAGGTCCAAGAGTCGCGCCGCCCTGGCGTAGCCGATCTTGAGGCGGCGCTGCAGGTACGAGGCCGAAGCCTTGCCGGCGCGCACCACCGTGTCGCGCGCCTCGTCGAGAAGCTCGTCCTCGCCGTCCCCGTCATAGCCGAAATCGTTGCCGCCGTTGCGCTTCTTCTCGGTGACGCCCTCCTCGTACTTCACCGGCTCGTCGAGCTGTTCCATGAGATAATCGACGACCTTGCGGATCTCGCGGTCGCTCACGTAGCAGCCCTGGATGCGCTTCGGCTTGGAGAGGTCGGGGGACATGAACAGCGAGTCGCCGCGGCCCACGAGCATCTCGGCGCCGGGCTCGTCGAGGATGGTGCGGGAGTCCGTCGAGGAGGCCACGGAGAAGGCGATGCGGGCGGTGATGTTGGCCTTGATAAGGCCGGTGATGACGTCGACGGAGGGGCGCTGCGTGGCCACGATGAGGTGGATGCCGACCGCGCGCGCGAGCTGCGCCAGGCGGATGATCGCCGTTTCGACCTCCTTGGCGGACGCCACCATCAGGTCGGCGAGCTCGTCGACGACGATGACGATGAACGGCATCTTTTCCGCGGCCGTTTCGTTGTAGGCGCCGATGTCACGCTTGCCCGCGGTCTGGAGCACGCCGAAGCGGCGGTCCATCTCGCCGAGCGCCCACTTGAGCGCGTTGATGATCTTCGGTACTTCGGTGATGGCCGGCGTGAGCAGGTGGGGGATGCCGTTGTAGACCGGGAGCTCGACGCGCTTCGGATCGATGAGCATCAGCTTCAGGTCGTCGGGGCTGTTCTCGTAGAGCAGCGAGACGATGATGGCGTTCAGGCAGACCGTCTTGCCCGAACCGGTCGCGCCGGCGACGAGCAGGTGCGGCATCTTGCCGAGGTCGGCGACCCACGGCTTGCCCGCGACGTCCTTGCCGAGGCTGAAGGTCAGGTTGGAGGTGCGGGTGCGGAACTCCTTCGAGTCGAGCACCTCCTTGAGGCTCACGATGGCGATGGAATGGTTCGGCACCTCGATGCCGACGAGCGACTTGCCGGGGATCGGCGCCTCGATGCGGATGGGATGCGCGGCGAGGGTCAGCGCGAGGTCGTTCGAGAGCGAGGTGATGCGGTTCAGCTTGATGCCGTCCGCAGGCTTGAGCGCGAACTGCGTCACGGTCGGGCCGACGGAGACCTCGCCCATTTCCACGGGGATGCCGAAGTTCTCCAGCGTCTTCTTGATGACGTGGCTCTTGCCGGCGACGTCGCCCGCGCTCGGTTTCGCCGACCTCTCCTCGAGCAGGTCGAGCGGGATGGGCATCAGCTTGTAGCGCTTGCGTTTGACCGGTTCGGGTTTGAACGCGGGTTCCGTTCCTTCGTCTTCCGCTGCGGACGCATCGGACGCGGACCGCGCCGCGGGCTCGGAAACTTCGGCGTCCTTCTTCACGAAGGAAAGTTCTTCCTCCTCGGCGCTGAGGCTGCCGTTGGCGCGGCGATGGCCGAGCGGCCATGGCATCGCCATGTGGCGGAGGCCCATGACGCGCATGGAGATCTCATGGAGCGAGACATTGAAGGTGAGCACGAGCGACACCGCCAGCACGCCCGCCAGGATGACGAGGCTGGCCCAAGGGCCCGTGAGCGTCATGAGCGGATAGCCGAGGATGAGGCCGACGTAGCCGCCGGCGACGCTCAGGTGATCGAGGTAGAGCATCGAGTCGGGCGTCCGCCAGCGCACGGCGTTCAGGAGCCCGCCGAGGCTCACGAGGAACAGGAACAGGCCGAGCGAGACCGGCGCGCGAACGGCGAAACGTTCGGGAAAGGCGAGTCGGCCGGCGAGCGCCAGGAACACGAACGGCACCAGGTATTTGGTGAGGCCGAAGGTGGCCGAAAGCGCGGAATCGATGAACGCACCGGCGGGTCCGGCGAGCTTGAAGAAGGCGAGGATGGATACCAGGGCGATGAGCGCGATGGCGATGGCGAAAAGCTCCCGCTTCACCCGCGGGTCCATCACCGGGCCTTGCTGCCGTTTCTCTTTCTGCTTATGCTCGCCTTTTTTTCCGTTCTTCTTGGCCATAGGGACGGGTCAGTCGCGATGGGGAAAGCGTACCATCAATAAGGCGGAATCGCGAGAGCAAAAAAGTCGAAAGTCCAAAGTCGAGAGGGTCGTGCTTTCGACTCTCGACTCTCGACTTTCGACTCTGTGCAAACCGGCCCAAAGGGCCGCGGGTCCGGAACACGCGTCCGAGACGGTGGAGGAGTAAAGAGACGCCGTCCACAAGCGTGGACGGGCTGCCGGCGCATCGTTCGCAAAGAACGGGCGTAGAACGCCCAAGGCGCGAAGATGGGGCGGCATCGTCTATGGTACCTCGGCCGCTCGTGCGTAACTGGATCCGCAGCCGTCCGGACAGGCTTGTCCCTGCGGCGCGTTCCGTGAAAACATCGGTCCTCCGCTTTTTCGCGCCTCGTGCGCGTCCGGCGGAGCATAATCGTAGTGCCGCGCACTCTCCGCGTCAATCATACGTCAAGTCTCGGGGGTGGGGAATGGAGAGAAAAGGGAAAAGAGAAGAGAGAAAAGCGGAGAGGAAGGGTCTCCATCAAAAAACCGCGCTGCGAGGCAGCGCGGTTTTATAGACATGGCAGTTCCTCTAAGCTTTTCTCTTTTTCCTTTTTAGCGAAAAAAGGACCCTCTTTCGAGGGTCCGAGCCTAGTCGATGCGTTGGTCTGCGGGTCGGGGCGGGGTCTGCGGCGGCGGGGGCTGCTTCGCCTGCTTGGCCCGGTACTTCCGGTAGAGGTTCAGCGCGACGATGATGCCGCCGCCGGGAACGAACGCGGCGAAGGCGGCTTGCGCCAGGACCTTGAAGGCCAGGAAAAGAACATGCATGCGACACCTCGAGATGATGCGGGTTGAAGGAGTCCGACCGAACTTTCCACTCTCCACTTTCAACTCTGGACTTTCGATGGGTCTCCCTTGAGGACGCGAGCGTGCTCGCGTGCTCGAGAGAGACCCCGACCGCTGCTTTCGCTAGGCGGTCGAGGTAAGAGATGGACGATCGTCGATCGTCCGCGATACGGGAAAAGGATAGGCGACGTTCAAGTGTCTGGTCATGCTTTTCAGCCTCGTCCGGAGCGGCTTCCGCGCCGGTGCCCGTCGCCGTCAGAACCGCCGGACCAGCGGTCCGCGATGTCCTGCGCCTGCGCGAAGTCGCTCGTGGAGAGCAGCTTGCGATAGCGCCGGTCCTCGCCGTGCTTCTCCTCGTGGTCCCTGTGGACCTCGACGAAGACGCGGGCGGATTGGTCGCAGATACCGACGACTTCGCCCATCACCGGCATGAACCGATGGACGGGCTCGTCGCGGCGGCAGCAGTCCAGCGGGATCCCGCAGAACAGCTGGCCGTCCTCGCCTCGGACGATGGGGCGCGGCACGGTGCCGTCCTTCTCGTCCACGATGGATGACTCGGCGTAGGCGACGGCGTACGCGCGGATGCGGGCTTCCCGCTCCTCGCGTTCGCGCTTCGCCTTCGTGTCGAGCACCCACTTGAGGTAGTCGTTGTCCTGCGCTTCCTGGAAGGAGCGCGCGGGACCGATGCCGAGGCGCTTGAACGTGTGGGAGAGGCGATACACGCCGCTTCCGGGCTCGCAGAGCGCGTGGCCCTTGGTCGCCGCGGCCTCGAGCGCGTGCTTCCTGCATCGGATGAGCGGGAGCAGCGCTTCGACCTCGGTGACGGACAGGCTCGCCTGGAGGTTGTACATCTCCTGGGCGTTGCCCTGCGAACCGCAGGCGTCCTGGGCGCAGACGAACATCTGCGCGTCGGCCGCCGCGGGCACGGCTCCGGCGCCGCGCTCGCGCGTGCGCAGGGTCTGTCCGAGCGGATAGACGCCGCAACCGGGTTCTCCGACCCGCTTGTTGCGCTTCGAAGCGATCTTCTCGGCGCATCGGCGGCATCGCACCTTCTGGCGGAGCTCGGCGAGCGTGATCCTGAGCGGGTCGCAGGAGAGGTTGAACATCTCCTCCGCGCGCTCGGTGATGAGGCAATCGTCACCGTTGCAGGTGAACGACGCCTCGCTGCGTTCTTCCGCGACGTCCTTGCCGTCGCGTTCCGACCTTTGTTTCCGTTCTTCCATGGCTTCCTCTCCTTCTGTGAAGGTCTGGCGACGACAGTACGACGTCGAATCGCAAGGTGCGCGGGGAACGACCGCGCCGATCCTTTTTTCCGTTCTTCCTGTTTGTGAAAAGACCTCCTGGTTTCCCGGCTGTGGCCGGACGGTGAAAGGAGATCCTCGTGATACCCCTGCCGCCGCTCGGACGCATCTTGGGAGGGAACATCGGACGTTACCATGGGGGAAGGGTTTTGTCAATCAGTTCTGCGCAATTTCACGCCCCTTTTTCGGAAAAGTTGCGCGTTCCCGCAGGAATTATTCAACCTTATCGCGGATTGCGGATAACCCGGTGTCGCGCAATCTCCCCGATACTGGAAAATGGCTTAGTTGAGCCACGAACTGCCAACCCTTGACAATTTTCCTCCCTCAGCCCTTGACGGGGTTTTCCACACCTGTTATCTTTTCGCAGAACAAGCCCCGTCCATCCGACGGGGAGGGGGTTCGTCGACGAGACCCACTAACGCGCCAGGCATTACCACGATGATGGCCGTGTGTATCGCTTCATAGGGCGGAAGACTGAATCGCCTTGTCCACCGGGCAGCAGGGAGAAAC
>DATJFD010000064.1:0-4703 GCA_035495855.1 Binatia bacterium
CGGAAGGCTGGTGCGCCGTGACGTTGCCTTCGCTCCCCGGCACGAGCAGGTTCTTGAGCCTGGTGTTCGCGAACGTCCCGCGCATCATCACCTCATGGTTGCCGCGCCGCGCGCCGTAGGAATTGAAATCGGCCGGCGCGACGCCGCGTTCGACGAGGTATTTCGCGGCCGGGCTCTTGGTCGAGATGGTCCCTGCGGGCGAAATATGGTCGGTCGTGACCGAATCGCCGAAGAGCGCCAGGCAGCGCGCGCCATGAAAGTCGCCCGCCAGAACGGCTTCTTCGAAGAACGGCGGCCGGCGGATGTAGGTCGATGCGGGATCCCAGGCGTACCTGTCCCCCGTCGGCGCGGCGACGCCGGCCCATTCCTTACCGCCCTTGAACGCGTCGGCGTACTGCTCGCGGAAGGTCTCCGGCCTGAGGCTCGCGCCGATGGCCGCGGCGACCTCGCCGTCCGTCGGCCAGACGTCCTTGAGGAAGACGGGCTTGCCGTCGCGGTCCGTGCCCAGCGGTTCCGTCGCGAGATCGATGTCCACGCGTCCGGCGAGCGCATATGCGACCACGAGCGGCGGCGAGGCGAGATAGTTGGCCCGCGTCGAAGCGTGGACGCGGCCTTCGAAGTTGCGATTGCCGGAGAGGACCGCGGCCGCGACGAGGCCCTTGTCCTCGATGGCCTCCGCGACCGCCGGATCGATGGGTCCGCTGTTGCCGATGCAGGTGGTGCAGCCGTAGCCGACCAGATCGAAACGCAGGGCGGAAAGCGGTCCGAGCAGTCCCGCGGTCTCGAGATACCTCGTGACCGCCTTGGAACCCGGGGCGAGGCTGGTCTTCACGTGCTTGGGCACGGTCAGGCCGCGCTCGACCGCCTTCTTGGCGAGAAGTCCGGCGGCGAGCATCACCGAGGGATTTGAAGTATTGGTGCAGCTGGTGATGGCGGCGATGACGACCGCGCCGTGGCGCAGCGTCGCGTCGCCGACGCGGGCTTCGGCGCCGAGCGCGTCCGGCGCGAGGCCGTAGCCGCGGTCCTTCACCGGCGCCGCGAGTCCCGTGAGGAACGCGTCCTTCATGCGCGAGAGCGGGACGCGGTCCTGCGGGCGCTTCGGGCCGGCGAGCGACGGCTCGACCGTCGCGAGGTCGATGGTGAGGGTCTCGGAGAACGACGGGACCGGCGTCGACGCGGACCGGAAGAGCCCCTGCGCCTTCAGATAACGTTCGGCGAGGTCGACGAGCGCGGCGTCGCGGCCCGTCTGCCGCAGATACCGGAGCGTCTCCTCGTCCGCGGGGAAGAAACCGACGGTCGCGCCGTACTCCGGCGCCATGTTGGCGATGGTGGCGCGGTCCGCGAGCTGCAGCGCGTCGAGGCCGTCGCCGAAGAACTCGACGAACTTCTCGACGACGCCGTGCTTGCGCAGGCGTTCGGTGACGGCGAGCACGAGGTCGGTCGCGGTGACGCCCTCGCGCAGCCTGCCGCGCAGTTCGACGCCGACCACCTGCGGCGCGCTCATGGCGATGGGCTGGCCGAGCATGGCGGCTTCCGCCTCGATGCCGCCGACGCCCCAGCCGAGGACGCCGAGCCCGTTGATCATGGTGGTGTGCGAATCGGTGCCGACGAGGCTGTCGGGGAAGACCGCGCGTTCGCCGCCGGTCTCCGCGACGCGCACGACGGTCGCGAGATGCTCGAGGTTCACCTGGTGGACGATGCCGGTGCCCGGCGGGACGACGCGAAGGTTCCTGAAGGCCTGCTGCCCCCAGCGCAGGAACGCGTACCGTTCCTTGTTGCGCGCGAATTCCCTGCGGATGTTCTCGGCGAAGGCGTCAGGGCTGCCGGAAGCGTCGACCTGCACGGAGTGGTCGATGACGAGGTCGACGGGAATGAGCGGGTTCACGCGCGCGGGATCGCCGCCTGCCGCGCCGACGGCGTCGCGCATGGCCGCGAGGTCGGCGATCGCCGGCACGCCGGTGAAGTCCTGGAGCAGCACGCGCGCGGGCATGAAGCCGAACTCGCTCCCCTCGCTCGCGGGGCCGGGCTTCCACGTCGCGAGGGCCTCGACCTGTTCCTCGGTCACGAGCCGGCCGTCGCAGTTGCGGACGAGCGCCTCGAGCAGGATGCGCACGGAGTACGGCAGGCGCGCCATCCCGGGGAACCGTTCCTCGAGCGCCCTGAGGTCGTAATACGCCGCGGGGCCTGCCGCGGTCTCGATCGTTTTCCTCACGCCGAATCGGTCGTTCATGCTATGCTGGGTCATTCATCAATGGTGAAAAGCATACCACTTGCGCCGCCATATGCCACGACCAAGGATCGCCGTGAAAGAACCGCTCGTCGAGCTCGACGGCGACGAGATGACCCGCGTCATCTGGTCGCTCATCAAGGAGAAACTTGTCCTGCCGCACCTCGACGTCCGGCTCGAATATTTCGACCTCGGGCTCAAGCATCGCGACGAGACCGATGACGCGGTCACGACCGAGGCGGCCAACGCCATCGCCGCGCGCGGCGTCGGCGTGAAATGCGCGACCATCACGCCCAACGCGGACCGCGTGAAGGAATATTCCTTGAAGAAGGAATGGCCGAGCCCCAACGCGACCCTGCGGGGCATCCTCGACGGGACGGTGTTCCGCAAGCCGATCCTCGTGGACAGCATCCCGCCGATGGTCCGCGCCTGGAAGAAGCCCATCGTCATCGCGCGCCACGCCTACGGCGACATCTACAAGAACGTCGAGATCGCGTCCTGGGGCGCGGGCGAAGCGGAGCTCGTCTTCAAGGGCGCGAACGGGCTGGAGGAGCGCAAGACCATCGCGAAACTGAAAGGCCCGGGCGTGTTCCAGGCGATCCACAACACCGAAGCCTCGATCCGTTCCTTCGCGCGTTCGTGCGCGGCCTATGCGCTGTCCGAGCGCATGAACGTCTGGTTCGGCGCGAAGGACACCATCTCGAAGACGTATCATGCTAAATTCCGCGCCATCTTCGCGGAGGAGTTCGGATCCCGAACGGAGGAGCTCAAGGCCGCGGGCGTCGAGTATTCGTACGGGCTCATCGATGACGTCGTCGCGCGCATCATGCGCCACGAGGGCGGCGTGCTGTGGGCCTGCATGAACTACGACGGCGACGTCATGTCCGACATGCTCGCCTCGGGCTTCGGCAGCCTGGGACTCATGACCTCGGTGCTCGTGAGCCCGTCGGGCGCGTTCGAGTACGAGGCGGCGCACGGCACGGTGCAGCGCCATTATTACAAGCATCTCAAAGGCGAGCCGACGTCGACGAACTCCGTCGCAAGCATCTTCGCCTGGACCGGCGCGCTGGCGAAACGCGGCGAGCTCGACGGCACGCCGGACGTCACGGCCTTCGCGAAAGCGCTCGAGGCGGCGGCGCTCGCCTGCATCGACAGGGGCGTGATGACCAAAGACCTCGTCCCGCTCACGACCACGGACGTGAAGGAGCCGGCGACCACCGAGGGATTCATCGAAGCCGTCGCGGCGGAGCTCGAAAAGGCGCTCGCGGCAAAATGAAGACCGGCCCGATGAAGCATCGGGCCGGTCGAGGAACGGAGGCTGGGGAACTTCTTCTGTCAGTTGGAGTGACAGTCACCGCGGAAGATCCGCATGTCGGCACCGTGACCGGTGCTGTAGAAGTTGCAGTAGCCGCCGGGGTAGGACTCGGAGTGGTGGTAGGCGCCCGTGTCGGGAGCCGGGTAGTAGGTCGTCTGTCCTCCGTAGGAGTAGGACGACCCGAAGGGGGTCCGAGTGTAAGTGGCGCAGCCGGTGAGGCTGGAAAGGAGCGTGATGGTGGTGAGAACGAACAGGGCCTTGATCAGGGTGTACATGGTGCTTTCCTCCGTTGGCAACCGTGCTGGAAGGATAGCATATTTTGATGAAAAAGTCAAGGGTGGCATGGTCATTTTCTAAGCTCAACTGAGCCACTTTATGAACATTTGAGGCGCAGAGGTTTTGCCGTCGCTTGCGAAGCGCGGTCATCCGTGCAAAAGTCCTTGGGTACGCGGGAACGCCGCTCGTTTCCCGAGTTCTTTCAACGGTCGAAAGAGGTCTCATCATGTCAAAGGTCGCCGTTCTCGCGATGGGAGCGCTGCTGCTCGCGGCATGCGCGCACAGCCAGAATCCCCCGCCGGTCGCGGCTCCCGAGCCGCCGCCCGGCCACCAGGCCGACGCGCCGCCGCCCGCGGCCGATCCGGCGCCTTCGCCCGCCGCACCCGCGGCGCCCAGCGGAGGCCGCTTCTCGCTCACCCCCAGCGCCGGGTGGGTCGGTCTCCCCTCCTCGATGGTCCCGGAAGGCATGGCCGCCGTCATCGTGAACCCGCAGCAACATGCGATGCTCATGATCATGGTCGACGCGCCCGCCACGCTGAGCGCTCGCGACGCCGCGACGCAGCTGCGCACGCAGCTCGCCGCGCCGCCCAACGCCTGGACGTGTTCACCGATCACGGCCTGGCCCGACGCCAGCGGCGCGACGTTCACCACGTCGCAAGGCCCGCAGCGCGGCAAGCTCACCGTTCGCCGCATGCACGAGAGCCCCTCCGTGAACATCCTGTTCATGGGACGCTGGCCCGCGGCGAACGCGGCCGCCATGCGCGCCGACTACGACGCGATGGTCTCCGCAGCGACCCTCCAGTGACGCCATCCCCTCGGTCTCCGAGGGGATTTTTTTGTCCGTTCGATCGGGGTCCCATTCTGAGCGGCCCGCGGGTCCTGTCG
>DATJFD010000065.1:0-52753 GCA_035495855.1 Binatia bacterium
CCTCGTCGAGCGCGGCGTCGCGCCGGTCGATTTCAATTCGTACGGGGCCAGGCGCGGCAACCATGAAGTGATGCTGCGCGGGACCTTCGCGAACACGCGCCTCAAGAACCTGCTCGTGCCCGGCAGCGAGGGGAACGTCACCGCACACCAGCCGGACGGGAGCGCGACGAGCATCTTCGACGCGGCAGCGAAGTATGCGGAGGAAGGGACGCCGCTCGTCGTCATCGCGGGCAAGGACTACGGCATGGGCTCGTCGCGCGATTGGGCCGCCAAAGGCGTGCGCCTGCTCGGCGTGCGCGCGGTCATCTTCGAGAGCGTCGAGCGCATCCACCGCAGCAACCTCGTCGGCATGGGCGTCCTGCCGCTCGAGTTCATGCCCGGGGAGAACGTTTCGTCGCTGGGCCTCGACGGAAGCGAGACCCTTGACATCACCGGCGTAGGTACGCTCTCGTCCGGCATGACCATGCAGGTCCGAGCCGCGAAGGCAGACGGCCGCGCCGTCGAGTTCGGGGTCCGCTGCCGTCTCGATACGCCGGTGGAGGTCGAGTACTTCCGCGCCGGCGGCATCATGCCCTACGTCCTGCGTTCGCTCGCCGCCGCGCCTTCGCGGACATGAGGCCTTGGTAAAGGGGGGAAAAAATGCTATACTGAGCGCAAGTATGTCCCCCAGCGAGAAGCGTGAGCATGCAGCGCTCATCGCCGTGAACGCGGCCGTCATCGTCGCTGCCGAGACCGTCGGCGGCGGTTCGTATTTCTACGGCAAGCGGCTCCTCGAAGGCGTCGGGCTGCTCTTCATGCTGCTCCCGCTCATCCGCGTCTTCACCAAATCCAAGGTCTACGATCCGACCATCGTGCGCATCGTGCAGGCCTGCCTCGTTGCCCTGCTCATCTTCACGGAGTCCACGGCGTTCGGTTTCGCTGGGCATTATTTCTTCGGGCTCGACGGCGACACGGTGCAGGCGCTCATCGCCGACTTTTACCTCGCAGGCCTCCTCGCGCTCATCATCGGCGCGGAAATGGTCCTCGGACGGATCAGCAAGCGGTCGCCGTACATCGTCTGGTTGCCGACGCTGGCGCTCCTGGGGCTGAGCGGCCTCAACCTTGCCTTCGCGCTGGGCGTCGCCAGGCCGACGCTCGGGGTCATGAGCCCGCTGCCGCTCGCGTACGCGGTCGCCGTCTCCGTGGTCGCCGCGTTCGGGTTCGTCAGCTTCAACCGGTTGCGCGGCAAGCTCCCGCTCATGCGCGGCTTCGTCGACTACATCATGGCCGGCGCGGCCTGCATCGCCGCTTCGACGATCGTCACGTTCTTCGCGTTCGTACTGGCCACCGCGCTCGGCCTCGCGGCTTTTCAGGTCGCGTACTTCGGCTCGTTCTTCTTCCTGGCCGCGGTGAGCCTGATGTACCTTGCCTTCGGCAAGCTCGGCGGCTTCGGCGGCATCTACAAGGACCTGCAGCAGGCCGAGGCGGACGGTGACGGACCCGGGTAATGAAAAGCCCCCGGCGGTCCGGAGGCGAACGCCCGCGTCAGCGGGTCTTTTTCTTTTTGCGCTTGCGGGGCTTGGACGGCCCCGGCTTCGGCGGCGCGAGCGCGCGGAACCGCGCGGCAAGGGCGTCGAGCGACGCGGCGATCTCCGCGGGATCGCCGAGGTCGGCGAGGGCGGCGGGATCGCGCGAAGCGCGGTCATGCGCGAAAGCCAGGAAATAGCGCGCGAGCTGCGCCAGGTGGTGCGGCGCGACGTGCGGATAGTTGTGCGGCCAGAACGCGCCGGACCCGCTCTGGTAGGGCGTGTGCGCGTGGATCGCGGTCTCGAGGGTCCCCACGAAGCAGTCCCCGGCGTCGCCGTTCGGCCAGCCGAGCGGCTCCTCGACGAGGATGCGGAACATGGTCTGCACCTCCTTCGGGAAGCGGAACCGCTTCTCGTGGTCGATGAGGATCATGCCGTTCAGGTCGAGCTTCTCCTCGGCGAACAGCGCGTCGATGGCGTCGAGGACCGCGCGGTTCTCTTTCCCCAGGATGTCGGCGACCTCCTGGACGTAGATCATCGAGGCGTACGTCTGTCCGAGGTATTCGCCGGCCTTGACCCGCGCTTGGACGTCGAGGATCGCGGCCTTGAGCCCGTCCTTGCGGAGGACTTCGGCACACGTCTTGCGTGCCTCCGCGCGGACCTCCGCCATGACCGCCTTCTTCGCGCGGCAGTCGTGCGGGTCCTTGGGATGCGTCCTGCCGACGACCTTGCCGTCCTGCACGACGTCCTCGTACAGGAAGTCGCACTCGCAGACGAGATGCATGTCGGCATAGGGAGGGTCGGCGTCCTTCTTTTCGTAGCGGACGAGCGCGACCTCGTGCCCGTCATGCCGCCAGCGCCGGAGCGCAGTCAGCGTGCAGCCGCATTCGGCGGCTTCCTTCTCCAGATCGAGGGGCATGGCCTCCTCCTTGTCATCGCGATGCATGGAAAGAACGTCTGCATTGGACCGCGGAAGCGCCCGAGCGTCAAACCGCGCCGCGGTTCCAGCGCCGTCGCGGCCGTGCTACCATGCGCGCATGTGGGACATCGCGGTGCACGGTTTCTTCGATGACCGCGCCGAGGCGGCGAGCGCGGAAGAGGTCGCCGGCGTCCATCGCTGGCTCGGCATGCCGCGCGTCGCGGCCATGCTCTATGGCTTCCTTGCCGTGCTCGGCTCCTGGGCGCTCGGTTACGTCGCGTTCGATCCGCGGCCGTTCTTCTTTTTCGTCGTGCCCGAGTACGTCCTCGGCACGCTGCTGATCTCGCGCCTCATGGGGCGCAAGGTCAGGCCGATGCTGCTCCTGCACCTGCAGCTCATCCTCGATCTCGCCGCGGTCACCTGCGCCGTCGCCTACACCGGCGGGGTGCGCAGCCCGTTCGTCCTCCTGTTCCTGCTCGTGGTCGTGTCGGCCAGCCTCGTGTCCGTGCGCTCGCTCCTCGGCATCGGCATCGCCACCGCGCTCATCTATGAGACGATGTCGGTCGCGGGCCGCGCCGGCCTCGTGCCCGCCCTGCGTTCGTCGCCGTTCCCGTACCAGCTCCAGGACGCGCTCACCCTCGGCGTGCTGGGCCTCATCGTCGCGCTCATCGCTTTCCAGAGCAGTTATTATCTCTCCAAGATCCGCGAGAAGGACGAGGAGGTCCTGAAGCTGAAGGACGAGTTCATGTTCCGGACGATCCACGACCTGCGCTCGCCGTCAGCGGTCATCCGCTTCATCCTCAAGAAGTACGAGACGAAGTACGGCGAAACGTTCCCGAACGGCGAGGGCTCGGGGTACGGTTCCGACATCAAGCTCGTCGGCGGCGCGCTCGGCCGCATGACGGTGCTCATCGAGGATCTGCTCAAGCTGGCGGCCGGAGAGCGTCCGGAGTTCAAGGTGAGATCGGACAAGCTCGATCTCAGGCCCGTCATCGAAGGCGCGGCGCAGGAGCTCGGCCCGCTCATGGGCAAGAAGGGGATCGCGTTCTCGTACGTGCCGGAAGGCGCGGCGCCGGTGCTCGGTGACGCGGACAAGCTCAGGGAAGTGTTCGGCAACTTCCTCGACAACGCCGTCAAATACAACAAGGAAGGCGGCAGCATCGCCGTGCGCCATCGCGTCGAGGGTTCGTTCCTGGCGACGGAGATCGAGGATACCGGCGTCGGCATCTCGACCGCGAACATGGAGAAGCTCTTCACGCCGTACTTCCGCGGCGACGCCGGCAAGCAGGTCCCGGGCACGGGCCTCGGCCTCTACCTCACGAGGAAGCTGCTCGAGAAGATGCGCGGCAGCGTCGCGGCACGCTCCGAGCGGGGAAGGGGCTCCGTTTTCACGGTCTACCTTCCGCTCGCCTGAGGCGTCGCGCCGCTTTGCGGTCCGGCCCTTTTTTGTTATTGTAATTACTACACGAACTATGGGCACGCACGCGACCATCGTCACCGGCGGCGGACGCGGCATCGGCAGGGCCGTGGCTTTGCGGATGGCCGCTGAAGGACCCGTCGTCATCGTCGGCAGGACGGCGGCGGACCTCGCGTCGGCCGCGGAGGCCATCGCGGCCGCGGGCGGCGACGTTGCCGTCGTCCAGGGCGACGTCCGGGACCCGGGCACGGCTGCTGCCGCGGTCGAGGCGGCGCGGTCGCGCGGCTGGACGGTCCGCGCGCTGGTCTGCAATGCCGGCATCGGACGCTCCGGCCCGACCGCGACGTTCCCGATGGACCTCTGGCGCGAGATCTTCGCGGTCAACGTCGAAGGCGCGATGCAGTTCGTCCAGGCTTGCCTTCCGTCGATGGTCGAACAGGGCGGCGGCACGATCGTGCTCATGGCCAGCATCGCCGGGTTGAATGGCTATGCATACACGGCCGCGTATGCGGCGAGCAAGCACGCGCTCGTCGGCCTGGCGCGCAGCCTGGCGCAGGAATACGGCAAGGCTGGCATCGTCGCCGTCCCGGTCTGTCCGGGCTTCGTCGAGAGCGAGATGACCGAGCGGACCGTCCGCGGCGTGATGGAACGGCGTGGCGTCACCGAAGCGGAAGCGCGGGAGCGCGTGGCGCGCGCGAACCCGCAGCGCCGCATCCTGCCGCCCGAGGAGGTCGCCGAAGCGGTGGCCTTCGTCTGCTCCGGCAAAGCACCGTCGCTCGGCGGGAACCCGCTCGTCTTGAGCGGAGGCGAATGACGTTCGTATGCACGCGAGCATCGAAGCATTGATCGATGCGATCAGGGATGGCGCGGAGGACGCCGGCGGCTTGCTCGTGCCCGTGAGCGGCGGGTCGGACAGCGCATTGTGCTTCTGGCTGTGCTGCCAGGCCTTTCCGCTCAAGACCGTCGCCGTGCACGCGGGGGCATCGCTCCGCGAGGAAGCCTGGTTCAGGAAGACCGGACGCGTCGAGCTCGTCGAGACGCCGGGCGAACACCTCGAGCGCGAAGAGATGCGCTGGGCGCGGTTCCTGGCGGCGGCGCTCGCCGGCAGCGCCTGGCTCGTGGGCAGCCGCAACCGCACCGAAGACGAGCTCGGCACGTACAGCCTGGCGAGCCGCGTAGCGACCTACCTGCCGATCGTGGGGGTCTGGAAGTCCGACGTGCAAAGGCTCTGCGTCGAGGCCGGCGTGCCCGAGTCCATCATCGCTTCGAGCCGCCGCGCCGACCCCGATTGCGGGCGTCCGGCGGCGCTCGCGGAGATCCCGTTCGAACACGTGGAAACGCTGCTGCGGGTACGGGCGGGAGAGGCGCCGGCCGCTTCGCTCGCGACACTGCGCCCCGCGGAGATCGAGTATCTCGACGGCATCCGCGACAGGAACGCTTTCAAGCGGCGCCTGCCGACGCGCGGTCCGTCGTTCTCCTGATAAAGAAAAAACCGGCCCGAAAGGGTCGGTTTCGATGTCAGCGGGCGCGTTCGTCGCGCCGCAGGTCCCACAAGTAGAGGACGAAGATCTTGCCGGCGATGAGCAGGACGATGAGCGCCTTGCAGAAAAAGCGCGTCGCCAGGTCGCCGGAGAAGAACTGGTCCAGGAGCGCGATGAGGTCGCCGATGGCCACGCCGCCCGTCGCGAACAGCGTCAGGTAGGTGAGCCATTTGCGGACCGGCGACTCGCGCTTGAGCGGGTCGCGCCGTGCGGCCTGCCACGCCCCGTAGGACATGAAGAGGTAGACGGGCAGCGCCACGATGAGCGAGGCGATGGCCAGGCGCACCTCGGACCTCGACCACGTGAGGTACGGGTTCTGCGGATCCGGGACCCAGGCGTCCACCAGGTTGAAGAGCAGGTTTCCTCCCGCGAAGGCGCAGATCGCCAGGCACAGGAAGATGGTCAGGTATTGGAACGCCTCGCTGGCCGAGAGCGACGCCTTGCGGCGCGGCACGGGCAGCCCGACGCCGGGGTCGTCCGCGAAGGCCGCGAGCACCGTCTTGATCTCTTCGTCGCGCCAGCGCGCCTGCTTGAGCGCGGCCGCGATCTTGTCGCGGGACACGTTCTTCTCGAGCGCCTTGCGAACGAACCGCTGCAGGTCTTCCGTCATCGTCTTCTCCGTGGTGCGGCCGCATCATGCGGCCGGGAAAGAACTTTGGGAAGGATACGCCGCCTGCGATCCGACGCAAGATGGATCCCGCAGTTCCTAACCGCACCACCGAAGCCGGGTTAGAGATACGTCGAGAAATCCGGCCCAGCGTTCTGCGGCTGCCTTGCATTCCTGGGGCCGGATTTCCATCGTTCCTTAGAACTCCGGACATCCGGCATGAGTACCGCGGGTGGCGGGGGCAACGGGGACCCCGGCAGCGCGCAGGGCCGAGTCCGTTATCGAGCCCTTTGCCAAGGGCTCGACTAAGAGATATTCGATCGTGATTCCCGACAGGACCCGCGGGCCCCTAACATGAAGCGACCACCACCCTTGCAAACCGACCCTCACTTCAACTACTGTGCCAACGGAAGGAGACACCGATGCAACGCCTTCTCCTCGCTCTTTCGTTCCTCTTCGCGGTCATGTTCCTGCCGGGCTGCATGGTCACCACGACCTCGCGCGTCCGCGTCTACGATCCTCCGCCGGGCTACGTCTACACGTACCCGGACGGCGGCTGCTGGGCCGATGGCGTCTGGTACGCCTGGTGCCCCTGGTCGCCCGGTCCGACCTACGGCTACTACGCCTACGATGGCGGCATCTACGTGCTGCGGCCGCACTACTCCTGGGGTTACCGCCCCGGCTACCCGCCGCCTCCGCACTGGCGCCACTATCGTCCGGCCCCGCCGTATCATCCGGCTCCGCCGCCGTACCACCGTCCGCCGCACAGGTTCTGACCCTCCGCCCGCGCAAAGCGGGCTTTTTTTTAAAAAGTTCTCGTCCAAAAACCGGCCCACAAGGCCGGTTTTCCCGCTTTGGACTCTCGACTTTCGACTCCGTACTCACCGCACGTCCTTCGGTATCAACAACCCCGCCACCCAGGCATGGACGATGAGCGCGGCGCCGAGCACGCCGAGAAGATACGAACCCTTCCATGCCGCCCAGCAGAGGATGGCGAAGCCGGCGAGCCGCTGGACCTGTGCCGATGTCGTCATGAACTTCTTCACGTAGGCGCCGAACCGCGAGCGCTTCAGCGGTTCGAGGTCGGCGTAACGGATCACCGCGACCGTCGCCGCGACCGGCACGACGACGGCGAGGGCGAGCGCGGGCCAGGGATGTCCCTTGGCGAACAGCACGACGGCGCCGATGCCTGCAACGAGGTCGGCGGCGAGCTTGGCCGGATGGATCTGGTGGTAGAGCGTCTTTTCTTTCGAGGTCATGCCGCACAGTATACCGCCCTCGCCCCGCGGCGCATTGTGCATAACGAAAAGAGCGCCCGCGGGGGCGCCCTCCGAAGTTCATCGCGCGAGGTAAGGGCCGGTCAGCGTCACGTATTTGCCCGAGGCGGGACAGGTGAACGCCGTCCATGAGGCCGATGCTTCGGCCAAGGCCTCCTCATGGGCGCAGGGCGTGTCGCCGGCGCAGATGCGGACCACTTCTCCGGAACCGCCGGCGCGCCACGGCCTGCCCGGCGCGCAGGTGAGCGGCGCGGCCATGGTCCAACCGCAGTTCCTGAGCGGCCCGAAGTCCTCGACCGCGCACGGCATGGTCACGACGCTGCCCGTCTTCGGCACCGTCACGTCGACCGTGACCTTGTTGTTCTCATAGACCTTGGGATCGACCTTGCAGGCCTGCTTGAGCGCCGGTTCGCCGCCGGGGCCGATGACGGGGAGGCCCTGTTCGTCCGTCGCCGCCACGTACTTGCCCGGCGTTGGCACGCCTTCGCACAGCAGCTTGAGGGGGTTCACCTCCATCGACAGCTGATAGGTCTGCTGCGGCGCGTCCATCTTCAGGTCGGTGATGTCGATCCACTGGCAATCGAGACCGGCGAAGTACTCGTCCTCCCAGCCGGCGGTGATGCCCTGGTTCTCGCACTTCTGGTACGGCGCGGTGAAGGCCGCGTCGGCGGCGTTGCGGGCCCGGCCGGTGCTCTCCACGCAGAACGACTGTTTCGTGCCCGGCAGCACGGCCTTGCCGTCCTTCTCGAGCTGGAACGTCCCGTAACCGTTGAAATGGTAGTGCTTATGGCAGTCGGACCAGACGAACTGGTGCGTCTTGTCGACAAGCTGCTTCACGTCGCCGAAAGCGATGTCCGTGTCGCCGATGTTCGGCGTGACGGCGCGGAAGCGGAGCAAACGGCGGCGGCCCGGCCCGCCCACGCATTTCTCGGCGATGGCGCAGGAATCAGGCGCGAAGTCCTTGTAGATGATGTCGTACTCGGCGAGCTTCTCCTTGTCGACCGTGAGGTCGGCGCCGCCCTTCGTGGTCGGCGGTCCGGCGGTCCATTTTGCTGCCAGATCGGCGTCGTAGGCCACGCGCTTGAGCGAGACCGACAGCGCAGCAACGCCGTTCTCGCGGTTCAGCACGTCGAGGCAGGGCTCAAGCGGCTTGCCGGAGGGATCCTCGCAATCCGTCACGCCCGGAGCGCACTTGGGGTCGAAATAGTTGCCGTAGTTCGCGTCGTCGACCTGGCCGAGCGGGATCTCGTCCTGGTTCGCGCAGGCGAAGCCGAGCCGTTGGAAGAGATGTCGGGGATCGGCCGGGACGATGAACGTCTCCGCGGTCTGCGCGTCGGTCTCGGCCAGGTCGGGGAGCGACTCCTCGAGCGTGTCCGACGGTGCGACGATGTAGCCGGAGAGCGTGTAGGGGATGACCAGCCGCTTCCGCGACGCGTCGAAGGTCCTTTCGCCGAGCGCAAGGGTCATGTGGTCCGACGGGAGGGGCATGGCCGGCTCCCGGAAGATCGTCTGCAGATATGACGTGAACACCTGCCTTCGGGCGAGCTCCTCAAGGGACTTTCGGGTCGCCTCATCGTTCGCCGTCGCGGCGGCCAGCACCGCCGGGAGATGCGTTCCGGCGTCCGACAGGTCGAGTTCCAGCCGGCCTTTGACGGTCGTCTCGACCAGCGCGGGCTCCTTGGCGGCGCCCGGGGCGGTATCGTCGCGCCGCTGTTCGAGCAACGCCCAACTCTTCGCCGCCACCAGGCCGACGAAAAGGACGATGAGCAGTATCAACTTCCAGGACCCTGCGTTGGAACGGTCATTGCGCATATGGTCCCAGTATAGCCGATGTTCGCGCATTTTCATCATGCCAGTGTTGCCAGGAGGTCTTTTTCGTGCCTAAAGTGGGGGCGGTACCTTAGAGAGGAGCACCACCATGGATGCGAAAGAAAGGCAGGCGCTTGAGGCGGCATTGCGGGGTTTGTCCGCGGAACAGCTCGAGCAGGTGCATGACAAGGCCAAGGAGACGCTTCGGGACCTCGAGGACCTCAACTCAGCCTTCCCGGCCACCCAGGAATTCCTGCAGGCGCGGGGTCTGACGAACGTCCGGCAGCTCGACAAGCAGGGCATGGCCGAGCTTCGGACCCATCTCGAGGGCATCCTCCAGGGATTGTGCAAGGCCAAGGCCTAGGGAACGACGCAAGGCCCGCATCGCGGGCCTTTTTTCTTTGTTCGTTGTCGCATCCTATGACGGTCGGGGCATCACCGTCTTACCATTGACATTTTGGCCAAAATATGCTAAGGTCGCCTGTCGCCCGTTGCACACGGGCGTTTTATTTTGGCCCAACCCAGCGAAATTATGAGACTGACCCCGACACGCATGCTTGCCGCCCAAATGTTCGGCAAGTTCGTCCCGGCCTTTCTCGTTCTTGTTTCCCTCGTCCAGCCCGCCCGCGTCGGCGCCCAAAGCGTCAGCGGCATCGATCCTGTCGCCGCCCTGACCGTCACCGGCGCCGTACTTGAGGCTGCCGAGCCTGCGCTGGGTCCGGCCAAGCCCCCGACCGCGCAGGAGGTCCTGCTCGACGTCTGTCAGGAGAAGGGTTACGGCGAAGATTGCGCCAAGACCCTCCTCGGCATGATGTGGAAAGAATCCCAGAACGTCAGTTCCGCGGTCGGCGACAGGGGACTCGCGCTGGGCTACTTCCAGATCCATTACCGGATGCACAAGGTCACCAAGGAATGCGCCCAGGACCTCCGCTGCTCGGCCGCCTGGACGCTCACGTACATGGAACGCAACGGCTATCCCAAGTATCCGACCTACGCCATCCAGTGCCATAACGGCTGCAACATCAGGAACGGCTACGCTGCTTCGGTACTGCGCAACGCCCGTCGCCTGTGGGGAGAGCCGATGACCATCGCTCTCGCGCAGGAGTAAGCAGAACAATCAGATTGTTCACAAGATCCCGCCTCACCAGGCGGGATCTTCGTTTTCCGCCGCTTGCTTTGCGGCCGCCGGAACGCTACGCTGCCGCCGGTTCCTTCCAGGAAAGGAGGCTCCCATGCGATTGCGGGGCATCGACTTCGGACCCGTGCTCGACGCCTCCGGCGTCCGTGGTTTCTTCGGCGAAGGCTACGCCCACCACGCCTTGTGGAAACCCTTCGGCCTAAGCTTCGAGGGCTCGACGTTCGTGGCCAAGACCACGACCCTCGGCCCGCGCGAAGGCAACATGCCGCTCGGCGCGGATCTCCGGCCGAAGGAGCTGGTCCCTCGCTGCGTCATCGCGAAGCCGCTCAAAGGCGTCGCGCTCAACGCCGTGGGCCTCTCCGGGCCGGGCGCGAAGGCGCTGCTCGAGACCGGCCGCTGGCAGGCGCGGACCGAGCCGTTCTTCATCTCCTTCATGTCGGTCGCGCCGTCCGCGGCGGCACGGCAGCGCGAGCTCGAAGACTTCATCTGCCTGTGCATGGAGCACCTGGGCGGATTCCAGGCGCCCGTCGGCCTGCAGCTGAACTTCTCGTGTCCGAACGTCGGCATCGATCCCTCGCGTCTCATCGAGGAGGTCGCGTGGGCGCTGCGCACGGCGTCGCTGCCTCGCGTGCCGCTCATGCCCAAGTTCAACGTGCTGCTGCCGCCCGAGGCCGCGGCCGAGATCGCGGGACTCCCGGCTTGCGACGCGCTGTGCGTCTCGAACACGCTCCCATGGGGAGCGCTGCCTGACCGCATCGACTGGCAGGGCCTGTTCGGCTCCGCGACCTCGCCGCTCGCGCATCTGGGCGGCGGCGGTCTCTCCGGCGCGCCGCTTCTCCCGCTCACGGGCGCGTGGGTGCGGGCCGCGCGCGCCGCCGGGGTGCGCAAGCCGATCAACGCCGGCGGGGGCATCCTGCGCGCCGCCGACGTCGACACGCTCCTCGATGCAGGGGCCGACTCCGTCTTCATCGGATCGATGGCCATCCTGCGCCCCTGGCGCGTCGCCCGCGCCATCCGGCGGGCCCGCGCCGCGGCCTCACGACGCCTGGTCAAGTAGACCCGGCGTTTTTTTCTTGTCATGATGCGCAGGTACTCACTATTCGCCTTATGGAGACCGGACCACGTTTTTACGATCAGGAGCCTTCGTCCGAAAGACGGGAGACCGAGGGGGCGAGGTCGAAGCTGGAACGCCATTATTTCACCGAAGGCAACGTCGATGCCGAGGACGTGCCCGACGAAGTGAAGGAGAAGTTCATCGCCGAGAAGCTGAGGGAGAACGAGGTGAAGATGGAGAAGCTCCGTCAGGAATCCGCGCGTCTCGAGGAAATGCGGGCGAAGTTGTCCCCGGATTTCACCGAGGAAGAAGAGGCCTGGTTCGCGGGCGGCGAGGCCGCGGCGCGGAAGCTCGCGCTGCAGGAACTTTGGGAGTCGCAGATGTCGCTCGACATCGAGGAGGTGCCGGCGGCGGAGAAGGTCTCCTTCGCGGACGATCGCCTGCGCCAGCTCAGATATTTGGCCACGACCGAGCAGTTCAAGGGATCGGAAGGGCTGGCGGAACGCATCGACCGGCTGGAGCAGCTGCGCGAGCAATATAAGAAAGAGGCGGAGCGGGGCGAGGGCGCATGACGCGCCCTCTTTCGTTCTGGGCGAGGGTTCTCGGACGTGCTATGATCGCGGCATGAAACCTTCATTTTTCTTCAAACTTCTTCCCGTGGTCGCCGTGGCGCTCGCGGCCCTGCCTGCCGCCGCGAACGCCGGCCGGCTCGTGCGCGGTACGCTGCCCGCGGTCTATTACGAGGCCGCGGACGGCAAGCGCTACGTCTTCCCCAATGAGAAGACCTACGCCACCTGGTACGCAGGGTTCGGCGCGGTCGAGACCGTCTCCGACACGGCGCTCGCGACGATGCAGGTCGGCAGCAACGTCACGGTCAGGCCGGGGACGCGCATGGTGAAGGTCCAGACGGACCCGAAGGTCTACGCGGTCGCGAAGGGCGGCACGCTGCGCTGGGTGAAGACCGAGGCCGTCGCCGGCGCGCTCTATGGCGCGGACTGGGCCGCCAAGATCGACGACATACCGGACGCGTTCTTCGTGAACTACAAGACCGGCGCGGACATCGCCGCGGCGTCCGATTTCGATCCCGCGGCCGAGACCGCTGGCGCGCCGACCATCGAAGCGGACAAGGGCATCCCGCTTCCGACCGTGCCTATGGTCGGCAGTTGCGGCATCTTCCCGGCCGATGATCCCTGGAACGCGGACGTGTCGGCGTACCCGCTTAACCCGAATTCCGCCGCGTACGTTGCGAGCATCGGCGCCGGCGGCCATCTCCACCCCGATTACGGCAGCGACCCGACCTACGGCATCCCGATCACCGTCGTCGACGCTTCGCAGCAGAAGGTCCCCATCACTTTCGACGCCTACGGCGACGAATCCGACCCGGGGCCGTACCCCGTGCCGGCGGACGCGCGCGTGGAATCGGGCAGCGACGGCCACGTGCTCGTGCTCGAAAAGGACGGCTGCAAGCTGTATGAGATGTTCGACGCGCGCAAGGACGCCGCGGGCAGCGGCTGGACCGCCGCCTCGGGCGCCGTCTTCGACCTGCGTTCCAACGCGCTCCGCCCCGAAGGCTGGACCTCCGCGGACGCCGCAGGCCTGCCGATCTATCCAGGTCTCGTGAAATACGACGAAGTGGCCTCGGGCGTCATCCGCCACGCCATCCGCTTCACCGCTTCGCGCACGCAGAACGGCTACATCCATCCGGCGACGCACGAAGCGGGCTCGAACGACGCGTCGTTGCCGCCGATGGGCCTGCGTATGCGGCTCAAGGCCTCCTACGACATCTCCGGCTACACCGGCGGCGCGAAGGTCATCCTCACGGCGATGAAGAAGTACGGCATGATCCTCGCGGACAACGGCTCGAATTGGTACTTCACCGGCGAAACGGACACGCGCTGGGACGACGATGACATGAACCAGATGAAGAACGTCCCGGGCTCCGCTTTCGAGGCGGTCGATACGGGGCCGATCATCAAGTGAACGAGGTTGTAGGTTGTAGGTGGTAGGTTGTAGGTTGAAGCAAAGGCCATGGAGCCTACAACCTACCCCCTACAACCTCTCCGCTCGTATGCCCTACATCCCCAAAGAAGACCGCGCTGCGCTCGATGCCTCCATCGACGCGCTCGCGGACCACATCGTCGAACGCGCCAAGGCGGGGGACAACGATGCGGCCTTCGCCGGGCTGCTCAATTATTCCTGCACGCGCCTGGCGCTTCGCGTCATCCGCAAGCGTTTCGGCAAGATGCGCTACTGGATCATCGCGGCGGCGACCGGCGCGCTCAGGAACGTCGCCGACGAGTTCTACCGCCGCGTCGCGGCCCCGTACGAGGACGCGCAGATCACGAAGAACGGCGACGTCGACCTGTACGCCGAGTACGACCGCGAGATCGGCGCCCGTTGATCCTTGCGAGGAAAAAGAAAAGCTCCCCGAGCGGGGAGCTTTCGTCTTCCGGCGCCATCAGCGTGCGTAAGGGAAGAGCTGGAGGAGGAAGGCGATGATGAGCAGGATGCCCGATACGCCGAGCAGGGCGTCTTTGAGGCCGCGGGCCGCCGGGGTCTTCCCGGGGAAGCGCAGCACGGCCACGACGATGATGAGCCAGAGCCACCAGGTGCGGTGAATGATCTCCATGACGGGTCTCCTTTGTTCGGGTGCAGGGCGTTCTTTAGCTGAACATAGCACAAAAAAAGCATTTTGTCAATACTGCCGCGTTGCCGCATGGTATCCTCAACCGCATGCGTAAGACCCTTCTGCGTTACGTGATCCCGTCCCTCCTGGTGCTCGTCGCGCTCGCGGCCGATCTCGCGTATCCGCCCGTCGGCCGTCCGTTGCTCGTCGCGAGCGCGCTCGTCGGCCTGTTGCCGCTCGCCGGTCAGGTCGCGGCGGAGTTCAGGAAGAACAAGCGCATCGACCTCGGCCTGCCCGTGGTCCTCACCATCGTCATCCTGCTCGCGTTCGGCCAGTTGAAGACCGCGGCGATCTTCGTGCTCCTGATACTCCTCGGCGGCCTTTTCAAGGACTACATCGTCTGGAAGGTGCAGCGCTCGGTCGAGGGCATCGCGCAGGCCCTCCCGGACACGGCGCTCGTGCGGGCCGGCGGCGGGACCAGGGAGGCCAAGATCGCGGACATCGCCCGCGGCGACATCGTCATCCTCAAGGCGGGCAGCCGCGTCCCGGTCGACGGCACGCTGCTCACCGAAAGCGCGTCGTTCGACGAGTCCGTCGTGACGGGAGAGTCCCGGCCGGTCCCGAAGAAGAAGGGCGACGCGCTCGTCGCCGGCGCCATCGACCTGAGCGAGTACGCCGAGATGGAGGCGTCCGGCACGAGCGCGACCTCCACCATCGCGCAGGTCAAGAAGCTCGTCGCCGAAGCGCAGTCGCGCAGCGCGCCGCTCTCCAAGTTCACGACGCGCTACGCCGAAGCGACCGTCGTCGTGACCATCGTGCTATGCGTCGTCCTGTTCATCGCGACCCGCGATGTCCTGCAGGCGCTGGCGCTCTGGATCGCGCTGGTCCCCGTGGTCTTCGCGATCATCGTGCCCGTGTCGACGACGCTGGGCATCAGCCTGCTCGCGCGCCGCGGCGTGCTCATCAAGAACGCCGAGGCCGTGGAGAACCTCACGAAGATCGACACCATCGTCTTCGACAAGACCGGGACGCTCACGAAGGGCGACGCCGAGGTCGTCGGGATCGCGTCCGCGGGCGCCATGGACGCCCCGGAGGCGCTGCGTCTGGCGGCCGGCCTGGAAACGTTTTCCGAACACCACCTTGGCGACGCCATCGTGAAGAAAGCGGCCCGTGACGGCGTCGCGCCCGCGGAGATCTCGTCGCCGCGTTCCGTCAAAGGGAGGGGCATCGAGGGCGTGCATGAAGGACGCCGCGTGCTCGCCGGCAACCGCGCTTTCATGGACGAAGCGGGCGTGACGTTGCCGGAGGCGGTCATCGCGGACGCCGCTGCGCGCGAGGCCCAGGGCGCGACCGCGGTCTTCTTCGCGGTCGGCGCGGAGGTCGCCGCGATGTTCTTCATCGAGGACGCGCTGCGCGAGAACGCGCGGTCGGCGGTCGCCGAACTGCGGCGCATGGGTTTCTCGCTCATCATGCTGACGGGCGACAGCGAGCCCGTCGCCAGGAAGATCGCGGGAGAGCTCGGCATCGAAGAGGTCCGTTCGCGCTGCCTGCCGCAGGACAAGATCGCGCGGATCGCCGAGCTCAAGGCCGCCGGAAGGAAGGTCGCCATGATCGGGGACGGCATCAATGACGCGCCCGCGCTCGCCGAGGCGCACGTCGGCATCGCCATGGGGCTCCGCGGCGTGGACGTCACGCTGGAATCCGCCCAGGCCGTGCTCGTGAGCGACGATCTCGCCGCGCTGCCGGAGGTCATCAGGGCCTCGCGCCGCATCTTCCGGACCATCACGAACGACCTCGTCATCGCCACGGCCATCCACGCCGTGACGGCCGCCTTCGTGGTCGCCGGGACGATCGGCGTGCTCGGCAGCACGCTGCTCCATCAGGCGAGTTCCGCGCTCGTGCTCGGCAACACGCTGACCCTTTTCCGGCTGGGCAAAGCAGAAAGGCGGCGCTCGGCATGACCGCACGCCCCGGTGACGCGGACCCCGCACCCTAGGCAAGGTCCGTTTTTCATGGTTGAGTAGCGGCACCGTTCCTTAAAGCCGACGACCAGGAGGTCAACGATGCAAGCCGGCGACCAAGATCCTTCCGCGACCGTGTCACTGCCCGCGCCGGAGAAGAAGCCGTCCCTCAAATGGGCGTTCGCGCTCTTCTTCATCGGCATGCACCTGTGCCTGCTGTTCGCGCCGTGGTTCTTCTCGTGGGGCGCGCTGTTCACCGCGATCGCCATCAACGCCGTGCTCGGCACCATCGGGCTGTCGCTCGGGTACCACCGGCTGCTGACGCACGAAAGCTTCAAGGTGCCGAAGTGGCTCGAGTACGCCATGGCGACCTGCGGCATCCTCGCGCTCCAGGGCGCGCCCACGTCGTGGGTCGGGATGCACCGCATCCATCACGCCTTCTCGGACACCGACAAGGACCCGCACAACTCCAAGAGGGGGTTCTGGTGGAGCCACGTCGGATGGGCGTTCTACCTGACGCAGAACGCCTACCGGAGGTACGCGCCGCGCTTCATGCGCGAGGCGAAGTTCTACCGGTTCTTCGACAGCAGCTTCCTGTTGCAGCTCGCGTTGCAGGTGCCGCTCGGGCTGGTCCTCTTCGCCATCGGCGGCTGGACCTACGTGGTCTGGGGGATCTTCGTCCGCATCGTGGTGATGTGGCACTGCACCTTCCTCGTGAACTCGGCGACCCACAAATGGGGTTACCGGAACTACGAGATCAAGGACGCGTCCCGCAACACCTGGTGGGTGGCCCTCCTGACCTACGGGGAAGGCTGGCACAACAACCACCACGCACAGCCCAAGGCCGCCAAGTTCGGCCGCAGGTTCTGGGAGATCGACGTCTCCTGGTACGTGCTCAAGTTCCTCAAGCTCGTCCGCCTCGCCAAGGACGTGCGGCTCCCGCCGCGCGAACCGGCCTGACGGCAACGATGACGACCGCTTTCGCGGTCGTTTTTTGTCGTCGATCAGTTGCGATCCGCAATGATGTGCCCCGCGGGTCCTGTCGGGGGCAGCCACCCCGTCAGTGCTCGGGACGCGGCCCTGCGCGCTGCCGGGGTCCCCGTTGCCCCCGCCACCCGCGGTACGAAGGCCGACCTCGGCGCTTCTAAGGAAAAAGGAAATCCGGCCGCAAGGATGGATCGCTGTCGCATCTCACCGGGCCGGATTCCTCGCAGGATATCTTAGCGCTGCTTCGATGGCGCGGCTTCGTCGGAAAACCATAAGAGATCCCGTCCAAAAACCGGCCCTAGCGGGGCCGGTTTTCGCGCTCTCCACTCTAAACTCTCCACTTTCCACTCTCGCGAACGCGTTACCTCAAAACCCCGCCCCCGTATGCTATGATGTGCGCATGATCGTCGACGCGCACACGCACATCGGTTTCAGCGGCGCAATCATCGCCGACCCCGCGAGCCTTGCCGCTTCCATGAAGAAGGCGGGCATCGACAAGGCCCTCGTTTTTGCCGGCCGCATCAACGGCTGTTCGACGCAGGACCTTCTCGGCGCGTTGAAGCCGTACCGCGGCATCCTGTACCCGGTCGGCTCGCTCACCGCGGGCGCCGGAAAGCGGCCCTCCAAGGCGCAGGTCGAGGAATGGCTCGCCTCCGGCGCCGTCCACGGGCTGAAGTTCTATCCCGGCTACGAGTACTTCTACCCGCAGGACGACTGGCTCGCGCCGATCCTCGAACTGCTGGCGAAGTACCGGCGCCCGGCGATCTTCCACAGCGGCGACACCTACAGCCGCGTGCATGTCGCGAAGCTCAAGTACGCGCACCCGATCCATCTCGACGAGGTCGCGGTCGAACACCCGCAGCTCCGCGTCGTCATGGCGCACCTCGGCTACCCGTGGATCGTCGACGCGGCCGAGGTCGTCTACAAGAACAAGAACGTCTTCGCGGACTGCTCGGGCTTCGTCTACGGAGCGTTCACGGCGAAGAACCGGGCGCATTTCCGCGAATGCTGGCGCGAGTTCGTCCGCATCTCCGCCGCGCCTGAACGCGTCCTCTTCGGCAGCGACTGGCCGATCTCCGATCAGTCGTCGTACGTGCGAACCATGAAGGACATCGCGGGCCCCCGCGCCACCGACTTTTTTTCCAAGAACGCCGTCGAGCTCTTCGGGCTCGAGGCCTGACCGTTACGTGCTTTAAGCTGGCAGCTTTCAGAGGGATTCGTCCTACTCCTGCAAGCTGAAAGCTAAAAGCTGAAAGCTGTCACCTAAAAGCCGTCGTATGCCTATGACACCGCAACGCACGAAGAAGATCGTCCTTTCAGCCGCCGGCGCCATAGTGGTGCTGGTGGTCATCGCCGCCGTCATCTCGCTCGTCCAGCGGCCGGGCTCCGTCGCGCCGTCGTTCGGCGGCGCCGGCTCGACCGGCCTCGCGCTGCGGGCCTCGAAGTCCATGGTAGCGCCGGGCGCGCCCGCGATGGACGCGGGGTATGCCGAGGGAACCGACTACGCTCCCGCGCCGCCGACGATGCCGCCGGATTACTACCAGAACGGCGGGCAGACCGCGGCCGAGGTCGACCAGCGCATCATCAAGGACGGCTCGCTGCGGCTCACCGTCGACAAGGTGACCGACGCGCTCGACCGCATTGCGGCGATCGCCAAGGACCGCAAGGGCTTCGTGCAGAGCTCGTCGTCGAGCGAGCGCGAGGACGGAAAGCATGACGGGCAGGTGACGATCCGCGTGCCGGTCGTCTCGTTCGAGGCCGCGATGGGCGACGTCAAGGCGCTCGCCAAGGTCGTGAACTACGAATCGACCACGGGCCAGGACGTCACCGAACAATACACCGATCTCCAGGCGCAGCTCCGCAACGCCCAGGCGCAGGAGGAGGAATACCTCGTCATCCTCAAGAAGGCGCAGTCCGTCGAGGACATCCTCAAGGTGCAGGAACGCCTCGGCCAGGTGCGCGGGCAGATCGAGCAGCTCCAGGGCCGCATCAAGTACCTGGAGAACATGACCTCGCTCTCGACCATCACCGTCTCGCTCACCGAAGAGACCGAGGTGCAGGCGCCGACCAAGGAGTTCCGGCCGGGCGCGATCGTGAAGGAGGCGGTGCAGACGCTCATCGTGCTCGGGCAGCGCATCGTCGAGGCCTCCATCTGGCTCGTCATCGTCGGCGGCGGCATCGGCGTCCCGGTCCTTCTGCTCGTCCTCGTCGTCCGGGCGCTCGTGCGCGCCGGGCTCCGCCGCCGCCTGCCGCCGAAACCCTGAGCGCCGCGGTCCGGGGACTTGCATGCCGATCGATGAAAAGAAATTGGTCGAGGATTCCCGCAGCGGCGACGCCGAAGCGTTCGGTTCGCTGTACGACGCGTACGTCCGGAAGATCTACGACTACGTCTACTACCGCACCCACCACCGCGAAACGGCGGAGGACCTGACCGCGGACGTCTTCCTCAAGGCATACCGCGCGATCGGGAGCTTCGACCCGAGGAAAGGCTCCTTCTCCGCCTGGATCTACCGCATCGCCAGGAACCGCGTCATCGACCACAGCCGCAGCAAGCGCGACTCCGAGGACATCGAGGACGTCTGGGACCTGCTCCGGAGCGGCGACGATCCCGCGCGGGACGCCGAGACGGCCGAGCGGCTGCGGCAGGCGGAACGGCACATCGCCGCCTTGCCCGCGGGCCAGCGCGAGGTGCTCCTCCTCCGCGCCTGGGACGGCCTCTCGTACGCCGAGATCGCCGAAACGCTCGGCAAGAGCGAGGCGGCCTGCAAGATGTCGTTCTCCCGCGCGGTCTCGGCGCTCCGCAAGCTCGCGCCGCTCGCCGCGCTCCTCCTCATCCTCGCAAATCCCTTCCTCTAAGCCTATGACCATCGAACAGAAGATCGCACGCATCATCGAGGACATGTGCTCGGCCGATCCGTCGCTGCACAGCCGCGAGACGGAACTGCGGCCCATCGTCCGCGCCGTCCTCGAGGCCCAGCCCGACACCGGTTTCGACGAAGGTTTTTCGGCGCGCGTCCGCAAGCAGGTGCTCGCCGAGGCCGCGAAAGGACGGCCGGCAAAGCCGTCCTTCATGGATCGCCTCCGGCATCTGCGCCGCGGCGACGCCTACGTGCTCGGCACCGCCGCGCTCGGGATCGTGCTGGCCGCGAGCCTCGCGACGTCCGTCCTCGTCGCGCCGCGCGGGGGGAACGCGCCGGCGCTCACGCACGTCGCGCCCTCGTCGTCCTTCGCGCCGAAACGGGAGGGAGAGCTGAGCGTCGTGCCGCTCGGCGGCGGGGCCTTCGGGCAGCTGCAGGGTTTCGAAGCGCAGCCGCCGGCCGAGAACACGGGGCTCAGCGGCGCGGGAGCAGCGACGCCGGGCGCGCCGCCGGACCTCGCCGACAGGGCGATGCTCGCGCCGCAGCCGGGCGAGGCGACGCAGCCGCGCTATGTCTATAAAGGCGATCTTCCCGCAACGGACGCCAAGGTCACGGTCTACCGCCGCGTGAAAGGTTTCTCCGGAGCGTCGGCGTCGGCGGTCGCTGCCGCGACGCGGGGCACGGTCGATCTCACGAAGCTCGAGAACCCGAAGCTGCAATCCTTCAGCCTGGTCGACGACCGCGACTTCGGTTACAACATCTTCGTCGACGCGCATGAAGGCACGGTGACCTTCGGGCAGCTGTGGCAGAAGTGGCCGCATCCCGACGCGCTCTGCCAGGACGAGGCGTGTTTCAGGCGCCTGCAACTGCGGCCCGAACAGATGCCGCCCGCGGACGAGATCGAGGCCGTCGCCGAGCGTTTCCTCGCCGACTACGGCATCTCGAAGGAAGGCTACGGCGCGCCTGAAGTGCGGGACGAGCGCTCGCGTGCCATCGCGCTGGCCGGCGGCGACGCGTCGCTCGCCGTCCTTCCCGAATCCGTCCCCGTGATCTATCCGATCGTCATCGACGGCCTCAAGGTCCACGAGCAGAACGGCGAAGCGGCCGGACTGCTCGTCGGGGTCAACATCCGGGCCAAGCGGGTCGATAACGTCTGGGGCATCGCCTCGAACGCGTTCGAGAGCTCGTCGTACGACGCGGAGACCGATACGGCGAAACTGCGCGCGTACCTCGAGAAGGGCGGCATGCCCGCGGCGGTCCCCGGGGCCAAGGTCGTCGACGTGCCCCTGAGCGAGCCCTCCAAGGTGCTCATGCGCGTCTGGAACTACGACCAGGAAGGCGGCTCCGAGGAACTTTTCGTGCCGGCCCTTCTCTTCCCCGTCGCCGAGCCTCCGAAGGACGACCCATGGGCGCCCGGCGCCGTCGTCGTGCCGCTCGCCAAGGGGCTGCTCGGTCAGGACCAGCCGTCCGTCATGCCGCTGGAGAAGCCGCTGACGCGCTAGGCATCGACGCCTGGCGGACGGCGCGCTACACTATCGACGTTCACGTTACACTTTCCTATGGACTTGGACCTCAGGGTCGTTCGCTCGGGCATCACGCGGGCCGCGCTCATCGTCTCGCTCGCCATCGTCGTCGCGACAGGAATCGCCGCGAAGACCGCGTACAAGATGAAGTCGCTCGGCAACACGATCTCCGTCACCGGTTCTGCCGAACGGATGATCTCGTCGGACACGGTGAAATGGACCGGCCGCATCTCGAAGAACGTCGAAGCGGACGGGCTCAAGGACGGCAACGCCGAGATCAAGAAACGCCTGGCGGACGCCCTCGCGCTCCTGAAGGCCGCGGGCGTCAAGGACGCGGAGATCACCGTGAAGCCGGTGAACGTCTACGCCGTCTACGGAACGGACGAGGGCAAGCCGTACGGCACATCGAGCCGCATCGCGGGGTACGGGCTCGACCAGAGCTTCGTCGTGGAATCGTCCGACGTGAAGGGCGTGACCAAGCTCGCGCAGGACGTGGCTGACAAGCTCCTCGAGGGCGGCGTCGTGTTCACGACCGACAGCCTCGAGTATTACTACAGCAAGCTCGCCGAACTGAAGCTCGACATGCTGTCCGAAGCGACGAAGAACGCCAAGGACCGCGCCGAGCGCATCGTCTCGAGCACGGGCGGGACGCTCGGCCCGGTGTCCTCCGCGGGCATGGGCGTGTTCCAGGTCACGGCGGTCAACTCCACCGAGATCTCGGACTATGGCGCCTACGACACCTCGTCGATCGACAAGAAAGTGACCGCGGTCGCCCGCGCCGAGTTCCTGCTCCGCTGATGGCGCACCGAAGTGATGCAGGAGCGAAGTGCCGCTCCGTTGCTCCGCTATGCACCTCGTCAGCACCCTGGTCCTCATCGCCGCGATGATCTGGTTCTTCGAACAGATATTGGAGTGAAAGGAGTCCCGCTATGCATCCGCTCATCGCCGCGGTCCTCGGCGTCGTCGAGGGCCTCACCGAGTTCCTGCCCGTCTCATCGACCGGGCATCTCATCCTCGCCTCGCGCCTGCTCGGGCTCGCGCAGACGGAGTTCGTGAAGAGCTTCGAGATCGCCATCCAGCTCGGCGCGATCATGGCCGTGGTCGTCCTGTATCGCAGGACGCTTTTCGGCGACATCGAGGCGATGAAGCGCGTCATCGTCGGGTTCATCCCGACGGGCATCCTCGGCCTCGTCCTTTACAAGGTCGTGAAGCGCTACCTCCTCGGCAGCGACGCGACCGTGCTGTGGGCGTTGTTCCTCGGCGGCATCGTGCTCATCGCCTTCGAGCTGCTGCACAAGAGCGCGCCGGGCAAGGACGACGATGCTGACGTGCGCAAGATCACGTACCGCCAGGCGCTCGTCATCGGCGCGTGCCAGTCGCTGGCCATGGTCCCGGGCGTCTCGCGTTCGGCGGCCTCCGTGGTCGGCGGCCTGGCCCAGGGCATCGACCGCCGCACGACCGTGCGGTTCTCGTTCCTCCTCGCCGTGCCGACGATGCTCGCCGCTACCGGCCTCGACCTGGTGAAGAGCCGGGCCGCGTTCGCGTCCGTGGACTACGTCGCGCTGGCGATCGGTACCGCGGTCTCCTTCGTCGTCGCGCTCGCCGCCGTCAAGTTCCTGCTGAAGTACGTCCGCACCCACACCTTCATCCCGTTCGGCGTCTACCGCATCGCCGCCGCGCTCGCCTTCTGGGCGCTGGTGAAGTGACCAAAAAGAACCAACCGCACCATCGAAGCCGAGATAGAGATCCTGCGAGAAATCCGGCCCGTCCGAAATGGACGGGTCTTTCATTTTTGGGGCCGGATTTCTTTCATGTCCAAAAACCTCCGGGATGCATTTTGCCGAAAGCGGAGGCCGCGCCGGGGCGTCCCGCGTCCGCCGTTCGGTCCCCGCCAGGCGGACCGCGGCGGACCGGGATGCCCCAGGCAGGCCGGCTCTCATAGCTGAAGCCGGCAACAAAAAAATCCCGCGCAAGAGCGCGGGACCGTCATTTGAACCGAATGAGATAGTGGAGCTGCGCGACGCCTCGGCCGCCCGTCGGCATGTGCCACACCACGTGACGCCGACGTTCGGGGACCTCGAGGAAACCTCCGTGCGGCGCGATGGCCTGCTGGATGCGGGCGAGCGCGTCGGCGAGCGTCATGCGCCTGCCGTCGAGCGCCTCCGCGGCGCGACGGACCCGGCCCGGCAGCGCCAGCGATTCGGCCGTGGGGCCGAAGCAGGGGTCGTGGAAACGAAAGGTGACGGGGTGCGGCTTGCGCTTCGCGCGCCGCCGCCGTTCGGACCATCTCCTAACCCTTTCGAACATCGTCCCTCCTCTCAGGCCGGCGCCAGCTCGTCGACGTGATAGGCGCCGACCTCTCCGTTCGCGTGTTCCACGAGGATCACTTCGCCGCGGTTCCCGAAGGCGGGTCCGATGACCTCGCCCCTGGCCCCCTCGGACCGGTGCCGGAGATGGCGCCGGTTGACCCTCCAGCCCCCGGTGTCGCCGAGTCGGCGGACCTGCACCGGAAAGCCTTGCTGCAGCCATTTCTTGACCATGGACTGCCTCCTTGAATGTACGGAAGCCGTACCTTAGCCTTTTTCGGGACTTCGGTCAATCCGGCCGTTTTCCGGGCGAAGTGCTACAATGGTCCTCGACGTATGGACGAACGACGGGAGGACAAGACCGCCGCCGACGATGCGGAAGCGCCCGAGAGGACCTGTCCCGCTTGCGGCGCCGAGATTCGCCAGGAAAAATGCAAAGTGGTCTGCCGCAGCGAGCGCTGCGTCTACCGCATCATCTTCACGTGCTCCGAATTCTGACCGCCATGCCCAAGGACCCGACATCATGGGGCGACGTCGCCGACTGGTACGACCGCATGCTGGGCGAAGGGGATACCTTCCAGGCGAAGGTCATCCTCCCGAACCTGACGCGGCTGCTCGCCGTGAAGCCCGGCGTCCGGCTGCTTGAGATCGCCTGCGGGCAGGGATATTTCTCGCACGCCTTCGCCGCCCAGGGAGCCGAGGTCACCGGCGCGGACGTCGCGCCGGAGCTCATCGCCCTGGCGCAGAAGAAGTCGCCGAAGGCCAAGAGCGTCAAGACGCCCCGCTTCCTTGTCGCGCCGTCGCACGACGTCGCGCCGGTCGCCGCCGGCTCCGTGGACATGGCGCTCATCGTTCTCGCGCTGCAGAACATCGACGACGTGCGCGGCACCTTCCAGGAATGCGCCCGCGCGCTCGCGGCCCGCGGCTCGCTGCATGCCGTGCTGAACCATCCGGCCTTCCGGGTGCCGCAGGGCAGCGGCTGGGAATGGGACAAGGACGGCCGACAATACCGCCGCGTCGACCGTTACATGACCGAGGCGAAAGTGAAGATCAAGATGCGCCCCGGCGCGGACCCGAAGGCGGAGACGATCTCCTTCCACCGGCCGCTGCAGTTCTTCGTGAAGGCGCTCGCCAAGCAGGGCTTCGCGGTGACGAACCTCGAGGAATGGACCTCGCACAAGACCAGCGACTCCGGGCCGCGCGCCAAGGAAGAGAACCGCGCCCGCAAGGAGATCCCGATGTTCCTGTACCTGGAAGCGAAGAAGATCTGACCATGCGCATCCATCGTTTCGTCATCGATGCCGCGCTCGCCTCGGGGCCCCTCACGGTCCGTGATGCCGGGCTGCGCAACCAGCTCGAGAACGTCCTGCGCCTCGCGCCCGGCGACGCGCTTGAGCTGTGCGACGGGAAGGGGATGGAGGCGTCCGCTTCCGTCCTCGGCTTCGGCAAGACCTCGGTCGACTTCGCGGTGGACGAGGTCCGCCGCAACGCCGCCGAATCCTTGGTGCGCGCCGCCTTGTACCTCGCGGTGCTGAAGCGTGAGAACTTCGAGCTCGCCGCCCAGAAGGCGACGGAAGCGGGCGCGAGCCGGATCGTGCCGGTCGTGAGCAGGCGCACGGTGAAGACCGGGCTCAAGCAGGACCGGCTTGCCCGCATCGTCAAAGAAGCCACCGAACAGTCTGGCCGCGGCATCGTGCCCGCGGTGTCGGAGCCGCTGTCCTTCAAGGAAGCGCTCGAGGACGCCGCGGCGAACGACCGCAACATCTTCTTCGAGCTCGGGGGCTCGCCGTTCGCGCCGGGGCCTTCGGGCCGCGCCTCCGTCGGCCTGTTCATCGGGCCGGAGGGCGGCTGGGACGACGCCGAGACCGCGGCGGCGCGGGAACATGGGGCCGTCATCGCTTCGCTGGGTCCGCGCGTGCTGCGCGCCGAGACCGCGGCGGCCGTCGCGTCGTATCTCGCCGCGCGAAGCGGCGAAGAGGGGATGCATTGACGCGTTTCGCGGCCGCCGGTATCATGAAAGCCGTTATGCAACGTTCGTCCGCCATCATGATGATGTCGATGATGATGACCGCCTCCCCGGGGCCGGACGTTTTGCGCATGTGACCTGCAGCAAGACCGGCCCCCAAGGGCCGGTCTTTTTTTCTTCCCTCTCCCTCTCGACTCTCAACTCTAAACTCTCGACTCCCGATTATGTTCGTCACCATCATCAACGACTGCCGCGACGCCAACGCTTTCGGACGCCAAGCCACCCGCACTGCCGCCTTGTTCGGCTGCCAGGTGCATACCGTGGCCGTCAGCGGCGACCTCGAGGCCGCAGGCAACCTCATCGACGCGCTCGACGCGGCGGAAGGACGCAAGGGCGTCATCCTTGCGAACGTCGCGCCGCGCCACGGCGCGGCCAAGAAATGGCCCAACGGCACCCCGTTCGGCTGGTTCCGCAACGGCGAAACGCTCGTCGTCGCCTCGATCGACGGCCTGACGCTGTCGCTCGCGAAGAAGCTGGGCCTCATCGACGGGCTGCGCGTCTTCGACATCCCCGAGGTCATGACCGCCGCGGCGGCGCACCGCCTGGTGCCGCGCGAGACCGCGGAGTACGTGACATCGACCCAGTTCCGCAGCCTGGAGTTCGTGCCGCGCGCCGCCTGCTGGCTCACGCAGGGCTACGACCTCCCGTCCGCGCCGCTCTCATCCGCCGACATCGCCGACGCGCCCGATGCCGTCTGGTGGGTCGATAACTTCGGCAACTGCAAAACGACCGTGCTCCCCGAGGACCTGGGCGCCTTCCGCGATGCCGAAGCCTTCGCCGGCCTCGCCTCGCTCACGCACTACGACCGGCTGAAGGACGTCCCCGACGGCGAGGCCGCCTTCGTGACCGGCAGCTCCGGCCTGGGCGCGCGCCGCTTCGTCGAGATCGTCATCCAGGGCGGCAACGCCAGCCAGCGGTACGGACTCCGCTCCGGCAAGCCGCTGTTGCGGCCCGCAGAGCGTCTCTTCGCGGAACCGACCGTCGCCGTGCCGGCGTAGGGTTCGTTTTCCGTTTGCCGTTTTCGGTTTCCCACGTCGGTCTGAAAACGGAAAACTGAAAACGGAAAACGAAAAAAGGACCTTCCCAAGCGGGTCGGTCCTTCATCTCATCCGATGAACACGTGCATCGCCGCGCCGGCCGCGGGGATGTGCGCCGTGGCGAACATGAGCGCCGCGAGCATGATGGCGAGGCCGACGTAGGCCGCGGCGCCGCCTGCCGTTTCGAGCGGCGTCATCGCCGGCATCGCGTCCTTCTTGTTGCGCAGGAAGTCGAACAGCGGCTGATCGCCGCCGAGCGCGCCGTCCTCTTCCGTGCTGACGTTCAGCGCGTGGATCGGCGTGACGTGATACTTCCTTCGACGGAAGATCGACGTCTGCTCCCGCCGCGCTTCCCGAGCGACGCGTTCGACGCGGTCGAGGAAGTGGGACGACCACTCGCGGGCCTCGAACCTGCCGGTGTAGGGGTTCGCGTCGAGCAGGCGCGGAGGGAACATCGCCGTTGCGCCTTTGCGCAACTGCCCGCTGACCCGCGTGATCGTCGCGATCACCGCCTCCGGCTCCGCTTCGCAGCCGAGCTTCGCGGCGAGCGCGTCGAGAACGCGTTTGCGGTCCTGCACCGCGCGGATGCGGCGCACTTCGCCCGCGAGCTCCATCGCGCCGAAGATCGTCAGGAACGTGACCAGTCCGAAGTTGAAATAATGGGCCAGGACGAACCCGCCGAGGATGCCGCACGCGAGGAACGCTACGCCGAGGCGCGACGAGATCGAGTAGGCGATCGACTTCATCACTCTGCCGCCGTCGAGCGGATTGACGGGCAGCAGGTTGAAAAGGTTCAGCATCGCCATCCAGCCGGCGAGCGCGGCGAACAGCGGCTCGTGCGTCAGGCCGTAGAGGCCGAACACGCCGAGCGCCAGGCCGAAGCCCCAGAGCGGTCCCATGAGCGCGATGACCGTCTCCGCCTTACGGGAAGGGAAGGCCTCTTCGGACACGGCCGCGGCGCCGAGGAGGGGGATCAGATAGATCCCCTTCGTCTTGAGGCCGTAACGGTGCATGGCCCAGAGATGCCCCATCTCGTGGAAGACCAGGCTGGCGATGAGCACCAGCGCGAACTTCCAGCTGAAGAGCAGGGCGTAGGCCCCGAAGGACGCTCCGGCGAGCACCACTTTGCCCACCTTCAGCGTCTTGAGCAGCTTGGCGAGCAGGGCCAGGAACTTGCCGCCGAGCTTCGCGAGCAGGGCGAGGATGCCGTACTTCCGCTTCGGCGCGGCTGTCGTTGCGGTCGCGTCCATGGCGACCCTCCTTTGCAGGGGTGTGGAAAGACCGACGCTCAACCCTAGGCTCATTTTCGCGCGGCGTCAACGTCCGGGGCTTGACGCGCCGAGGCGGGCGTGGTGCCATCGTTCGCGGAGCCGGCCGCATGACGGGAAGGCCGAACGGCCGCGGCACGCGGGCCCGGGACGGCATTACCCCTCCTCCCGATGCCGGGACGGTCCTGCGAACGCGCGCAAGCGCGGCCAGCGCCGAACGGCGTCCCGAAAGGCGGCCGGCTCCGCCTTTTCGCCCTTGCCCTCCGTACGCGGAGGGCTTTTCTTTTTCTTCCGCGAACCGGTGATCTGCGGTAGACTGACCGGCACGCATCACATGAACCTATGGACAAGAAACTGATCATCGCCGTCGACGACGACCCGTTCTTCGGGGACCTGTACAAGGCCGCGCTCGAGCCTAAGGGCTTCGAGGTGGTCTGGGCGCAGGACGCCGCCGAAGGCTACGCCGCTTGCGAGCGCTCCAAACCGGCCCTCATCATCCTCGACGTGATGATGCCGGAGAAGGGCGGTTTCAAGGATGGCTTCGATCTGCTCGAACGCCTGCGAAAAGGAGGCAACTGCGCCAAGACCCCCGTCATCATGATCTCGGCCATCGGCGGTCCCGAGGACGTCCGCCACGGCCTGGAGCTCGGCGCCAACGCCTATCTCGCCAAGCAGGACATGGTGCCCGACACGCTCATGGAACAGGTCCGGAAACTGACGGCCTGAAGAACGAAAAACCCCCGGCATCGCCGGGGGTTTTTCGTTGGCTGCTAGAGCTCCGAATCCGCGCCCTGCCCGTTGTCCTCGGCGCCCGCGCCGGGACCGCACTGGCGGGCCGCTTCCTTGAAGGTCTTCCAGGCGGCCTTCTTGGCTTCCTTGAAGGTCTTCTTCGCGGCCTTCAGGGAATTGCGATAGTCCTTCCACGACTTGAGGATGGCGGCGTGCCGCTCCTTCGCGTCGGTCAGGCTCCAGGCGGCCTCGAGCGCCGCTTTGCGGGCCGTGAGCGCCGTCTTCACCGAGGCCGAGTAGGCGTCCCAGGCGGCCATGACGGCGGTCTCGCGCGCGCTGACCGCGGTCTTCACGCAGGCCGGATCGGCGGCCGGCTTGCCCCTGCGCCCGTGCTCGTTCGTGTTCGTCGCCGCGTTCGCGTTGGTCGTGCCGTTGACGTTGTCGTTCGCGTTGCCGTTCGTGTTCGTCTGCGCGAGCACCGGCACGGCGAGCATGGCCGCCAGGCCGACCACGGCCGCGGCCTGCGCCGCTTTCCTCGAGATCTCCATAGAGATGACGTCGGATGAATGAATGAAAGATGACGTGACCGCGCCTCGGCGGGGCCGGAGCGGCGGACATCCATCATAGCAAAAGCGGAGGCAGGGTGGGAAATGCGGGTCAAGGCGTCGCTTCCGCCGCCGGCAGCACCTCGAACGAGAGGGGTTCGCCGTCCGGATGCAGCGCGAGCATCCTGCGCGAGGCGGTCACGACGTTCGGCCATTTGTAGCCGAACATCAGGAAGACGTCCTCGCTGGGGATCGGGCGCTTCTTGCCGCCCGAGATGACGTAGACCGCCGGGTCGCCCGGCGCCTTCACGAGGGCTCCGTCGGCGAGCAATACCGGCGCTCCGTCCTTCAGTTTCGAGAGCGCCGCCGCGGACGCGGGAACGATCGGCCGGCCGGGGAAGTTCACCGCGAGAAGCGCGCGGTCCCAGAGCGGATGCTTCACGCCGGATTCGGCGTAGTACACGCCGCCGGTACGCGCGTCGCGCAGCAGTTCGCCGAGCGGGAAGGAATCCTCGAACGTGATCGGCTTGGCGTCCTCGTAGTCCTCGATGTCGGCGGCCTTCACGTCCTCGACCTCCTCGGGATTGAAGCCGATCTTGGCGAAGACCTCCGCGGTGGCGATGAGACGCTTGGAGGCGCCGACGAGAAGGTAGGTGGCGCCGGTCTCGGTGCGCACGAGCGAGAGGTCGGCGAAGCGCACGGGGCGGCCGGGCAGCGACTCCTTCAGCGCGTCGAACTCGAAGGGGTCGAGGTCGATGACGGCCGATGCGTTGAACCTCGAGGCCAGCACCGAAGGGTTCAGGATCGCCCGGAACTTCCCGTTCTGGACCAGGCCGACGGCGCCTGTCTTGGCGTTCCTCACGAGCGAACCGTCGGGGAAGCGCAGGCCGCCCGTGCCGTCGCCGAACCAGCGGTTCCAGATGCTCCACAGGAGCCGGTTGCCGTGCATGTGCGGCGTGTAACTGTAGAGCGCCGCCGTGGCGGTGCTCGCCGGAGCGAGCGGCGTGCCGTCGATGGTGATGGTCATGCCCGCCTGGCGCAGCGGGAGTTGCGAAGCGTTCTGGAAATACCAGTCGATCCAGCCGCCGCCGGCGTCGACCTGCCGCCCGAAACCCCTGTACCTCTGTGCCAGCGGGCTCGTGCGCGAACAACCGTCGCACAGCGCATAGCCGGTCGCCCAATCGAGCTGCTGGCTCGTCGGCTTGGCGGTCTCGACCGCGCTCGATTCCTTCTGGATGAGCGCCAGGATGTAGCGGGGATTGACCTTGTACCGCTGGGCGGTGTCGAAGATGAGCTGCGCGCCGTTCTTCAGCAGGCCGTCCTTCGGGTCGACGTCGATGACGTTCGCGAGCCCGCCCTTTCGGTCGAGGAATCCCTTGATGGCGGCGTAGTCCATCGCGTCGGCGCGGCGGATCTCCGCGTCGTCGATGATCATGGACGGGTCGAACGTCGCCGCGCGCGCCGCCTGCATGAGCAGCGCGGACGTCATGACGGCCGCGAGCGCGCCCGCGGCCTTTGCGTGCATGTTCCGCATACGCGTCCAAGTATACCGCGCGCGCCGCTTCGCCGCCACGGTGACATGCCCGCGCCCGCGTGGTACGCTGGAACGGCATTCCGGCCGCGAGGCCGCTCACCATCAGTCTCCATGTCGTTCACCACAGAGCCGTTCGCCAAGAGGATCGAGAAACCATGGGGCTACGAGGTCCTGTACACGCACCCGCACGCGGGCCGCGTCGGCAAGATCCTTTTCATCAAGGCCGGCCGCCGGCTGTCGCTGCAGTATCACGACGCCAAGGAAGAGACGCTCTGCCTCGTGACCGGCAAGGCCATCATCTGGCTCGAGAACGAGCAGGGCGAGATCGAGCACAAGCAGATGCAGCCCGAGGTCGGCTACACGGTCTCGCTCATGCAGAAGCATCGCGTGGAAGCGGTCGATGACAGCCTCGTCATCGAGTCGTCGGACGTGGAGCGGGGGAACACCTTCCGGCTCGAGGACGACTACGCGCGCGGCACGGAAACGGAGGACATCCGCCGCCTCGAGGACCGAGGCTGGCACGCGCAGTGAGGCGGAGAGAAAAGCGAAAAGAGAAGAGGGAAAAGGCGGCCCGATGCTTTTCTCTTTTCTCTCTTCTCTTACGTCCCTTTCGTCCATGCGCAAGGTCCACCACCGTCATCTTCAGGACGGCTTGCTGACGTCCATCCGCGAGCTCATCTTCGGTCTGGAGGACAGCCTGGTCTCCACGCTCGGCGTCGTCGTGGGCATCGGCGCCGGGACGCAGGACGCGAGGGTCGTCATTCTTTCCGGCGTCGTGCTCGTTGTCGTCGAAGCATTGTCGATGGCCGCGGGCTCCTTCATCTCCTCGAAGTCGCACAAGCAGATGCTCCTGCAAGCCATCGGGGAGGAGGAATACGAGATCGAGACGGAGCCGGAGGCGGAGACCGAGGAGTTGCGCGGCATGTACAAGGCGCGCGGGTTCACCGAACCGGAGATCGAGATCCTGGTGCGCCGCATCACCAGCGACAAGAAGCTCTGGCTCGAAGAGATGATGGCCAAGGAATTGAAGATCAACAGCACTGACCTCGAGCAGCCGAACAAGAGCGCGGTCGTGATGTTCCTGTCGTACCTCGCTGGCGGCATCGTGCCCATCCTGCCCTTCGCGCTGCTCCGCGTGCCCGACGCCATGATCGTGAGCACCGTGCTCACCCTCATCGCCCTGTTCGCCGTCGGCTTCTTCAAAGGCAGGATGCTCGCCCATGACGGCTGGAAGAGCGGCGTCGAGCTCGTGGCCATTTCCGCAGCGGCCGCGCTCATCGGCTACGGCATCGGCAAGGGTGCCGGATCGTTGTTCGGATTCGCCATCCATTGACAGGCATCCACCCTACGGCTTGTAGTTTTTCGGGCGCACTCGTTATACTGATGGGGATATGAGGACCATGAAGCTGCGGGTCGCGGGACTGGACGCGCGAACGGCGCGCCGTTTTGAAGAGGCCGCGGCGGCCGCCGGCGCGAAGAGCGTCGATGCCTGGGCGGGACGCGCCGAGGTGCTTTGCGACGAAGGTTCCGCCGATGGCATTGTGGCGGCGCTCCGTGCCGACGGCTTCGATGTCCAGGAAGAACGGCAACGAACGACGACCGTGGTCGCTGTTTCCGGCATGACCTGCAAAAGCTGCGAGCTCACCGTCGAGCGTCGGTTCGGCAGGCTGCCGGGCGTCGCGAGCGTTGACGTCGACGTCAAGCGGGGGACCGCGACCGTCGTGAGCGACGGCTCCGGTCCCTCGCTCGACACGCTCCGTGAGGCCGTCGCGGATGACGGTTACGACGTGCGGGCGTCGCATGACGCGCCGGCCTCCCGGCCCTCGCTCCCCGGCACCGCCGGCCTGTTCGCCGCCGTGCTCGCCGCGTCCTGGGCGCTCTCCAAGCTCGGCCTCTTCGACCGCGCCGCGCAGATCGGCGGCTCCATGAACTTCGGCGGGGCGTTCCTCATCGGCCTCGTGGCCGGCAGTTCATCCTGCGTCGCCGTCGCCGGCGGCCTGCTGCTCTCCTCCGCCAAGAAGTTCCGCGAACGCTACGGCGGCCGCGACGCCATCGGGCGCATGAAGCCCGTCCTTCTCTTCATCGCGGGCCGCACCGCCTCGTACTCCGTACTCGGCGGGTTCATCGGGCTCGCCGGCAGGGCCATCAGCCCGCCGCCCCTCGCGACCGGCGCGCTCATCATCCTCGCCGCCGTCTACATGGTGCTCATGGGCCTCGACATGCTCGGCCTCGCGCCGCGCGCGCTCCTGCGCCTGATGCCCAAGATGCCCAAGGCGCTCGGCCGTCGCGTCCTCGACGCCGAAGGCCGCGAACACCCGGTCATGCCCGCGGTGCTCGGCGGCGCGACCTTCTTTCTGCCGTGCGGCTTCACCCAGGCGCTCCAGCTCTACGCGCTCTCGACCGGCAGTTTCGCCTCGGGCGCGCTCGTCCTCGGCGGCTTCGCCCTCGGCACCGCGCCGATGCTGCTCGGGGTCGGCTGGGCTTCGTCATCCCTCAAAGGCAAGGCCGGCGCGCTGTTCATGCGGTTCGCCGGCGCGTTCGTCGTGGTGCTCGGCCTCTGGAACGTCCAGAACGGCCTGACCGTGGCCGGACATCCTCTGGCCATGCCGAAATTCTCCCTGCCGGTCGCGACCGCTGACGCCGGCGGCGCGCCCGCCGACGATCCCAACGTCACGAAGGACGGGGACACGCAGGTCATTTCCATGAAGCTCCTCGGTCAGGAACCGTTCTACTCGCCGAGCGACCGCTATGTCGTGAAGGCCGGCAAGCCCGTGCGCCTTGTCATCAACGGCCTCGGCATAGGCTGCCGTTCCGAGTTCCAGATCCCGAAGTTCAACGTGAAGCTCGCGCTCAACAAACCCGTGAACGTCATCGAATTCACCCCGACGACGCCCGGCGAAGCGGTGTTCAGCTGCTCGATGGGCATGTACCGGGGTTCGCTCCAGGTCGTGAAGGGCTGAAGCCCCCGCTCCTATGAAGAACAAGACCATCCAGTTCACGATCGTGGGCATGCATTGCGCTTCCTGCTCGCAGCGGAACGAACGCGCGCTCGCGCGCGTCCCCGGCGTCAGCGACGCCGCGGTCAATTTCGGCACGCACACCGCTACCGTCACGTTCGATCCTACGGCCACGAACGAGCAGAAGCTCTACGATTCGGTCATCAAGACCGGCTACCAGGTCATGGCGGCCGGCGAACACGTCGATCACGCCGCGCATGAGAAGAAGGCGATCGCCGCCGCGAAACGGGACGCCTGGCTCGCGCTGGCGCTGGCCGCGCCGGTGATGGCGCTCGCCATGACCGGGGCGAAACTGCCGGGTTCCTGGCTCGGCGTCGGGACGTCCGCCTGGGCGCAGATGCTGCTGTCCACGGTCATCGTCTTCTGGCTCGGCCGCGGCTTCCATCTCGGGATGCTGAAGCTCGCGCGGGCGGGCGCGGCCAACATGGACACGCTCATCTCGATCGGCACGCTCGCCGCCTACGCCTACAGCGTCTGGGCGGTGTTCGCGCATCTTCCCAACGCCTACTTCGAGGCGGCCGCGGTCGTCACCGCGCTCATCCTGCTCGGCGAATACTTCGAGGAGAAGAGCCGCGGCCGCGCCTCCGACGCCATCCGCAAGCTCATGGCCCTCGGCGCGAAGAAAGCCCGGCTGTTCGTCGCCGACGGCTCCGACCGCGAGGTGCCCATCGAGATGGTGAAGCTCGGCGACACGCTGCTCGTGAAGCCCGGCGAGAAGATCCCGCTCGACGGCGTCGTCCTCCAGGGCGACTCGTCGGTCGACGAATCGATGCTCACCGGCGAAAGCCTGCCGGTCGGCAAACACCCCGGCGACGATGCCTATGGCGCGACGGTGAACCAGAACGGCATGCTCATCGTCGAGGTGCGCAAGCTCCCCGGCGACACCGTGCTCGCGCAGATCGTCCGCATGGTCGAGGAGGCGCAGGGGAAGAAAGCGCCCATCCAGAAGCTGGCCGACCGCGTCTCCGGCGTGTTCGTGCCGGTCGTCCTCGTCATCGCCGCCCTCACCGCCGTCGCCTGGTACGTCGCGACGGGCGACGTCGGCGCCGCGCTCATACCCGCCGTCGCCGTCCTCGTCATCGCCTGCCCGTGCGCGCTCGGACTCGCCACGCCGACCGCCATCATGGTCGGCACCGGCGTCGGCGCGCAGAACGGCATCCTCATCAAGAACGGCGAGGCGCTGCAGGAGGCGCACAGGGTCGACACCGTCGTCTTCGACAAGACCGGCACGCTGACGGAAGGCAGGCCGGCGGTCACCGACATCATTCCGCTCGGGGACTTCGACGTGAAGAACATGCTCCGCCTGGCCGCATCGCTCGAGGCGTACTCCGAGCACCCGCTCGCGAAAGCGGTCGTGGCCGAGGCGGAGAAGCACGCGCTCCCGCGCAGCAAGACGGCGGATTTCTCCGCTGTGCCCGGCAAAGGCATCGAGGGCGTGATCGAAGGAAGGAAGCTCCGCATCGGCAGCGGCAAGATCGGCGAGTCCGAGGGTTCGATCCCCGCCGACGCGCTCCTGACGCTCGCGAGGCTCGAGGAGCAGGGCAAGACCGTCGTGCGCGTGTTCGTCGACGGGCAGGCGGCGGGCATCATCGCCATCGCCGACACGCCCAAGGATGACGCGCGCCGGGCCATCAGGGAGCTGACGCAGGAGGGCGTCGACGTCTACATGCTCACCGGCGACAACAAGGGGACCGCCATGGCAATCGCCGCGGCGGTCGGCATACCGTCCGACCGCGTCCTCGCGGAGGTGCTGCCGAACGAGAAGGCTAACGAGGTCAAACGGCTGCAGGAGGCGGGCCGCAGCGTCGCCTTCGTCGGCGACGGCATCAACGACGCGCCCGCGCTCGTCCAGGCCGACCTCGGCATCGCCGTCGGCACCGGCACGGACATCGCCATCGAGGCGGGCGACATCGTCCTCGTGAAGGGCCGTCCCTCGAGGGTCGTCGACGCGCTCCATCTGGCGCGGAAGACCTTCAGCGTCATCAAGCAGAACCTCTTCTGGGCTTTCTTTTACAACGTCCTGGCCGTGCCCGTCGCGGCCTTCGGCCTGCTGACCCCCATGATAGCTTCCGCCGCCATGGCCTTCTCATCGGTTTCCGTGGTCGGCAATTCGCTGCGCATCCGCCGGGCGAAATTCCATTCCGGCGCCGCGATCGGGGACGAGATTTGATGGCCCGGACGCCGGAATAGTGCTATACTGAGGGCTGTTTAACGTCCCTAAAAAAGGTCATCGTATGATGATGAAGAAGATGTGCGGCGTCCACAAGGTCGCGTGGGTGCTGCTGCTCGTCGGCGGCTTCAACTGGCTCCTCGTGGGCCTGCTCGGCAAGGACCTGTTCGTCCTGCTCGGCCTCGGCATGGGAAGTTTGTTCGCCCGCGCCGTGTACATCCTCGTCGGCGCCTCCGCCCTGTCGATGCTCGGCCTCGGCAAGTGCTGCATGAAGGACGGCATGTGCAAGTGCGGCGAGAAGGGCTGTCCGGAGTGCGACAAGGGCATGATGGAAAAGAAGTTGCCCGAACCGCCGAAGCAGACCGAGACCAAGATGTAGGAATAACAAGACCGGTCCGCATGGCGGGCCGGTTTTTTTGATGAACCCCTTCAGAGAAGCGCCCCGCGGGTCCTGTCGCGGCGACCACCCCGACTCGTCCTCGGCCACAGGGGCACTGCGGGCGGTCGGGGTCCCCGTTCGCCGCGCCACCCGCGGTTCGCGTACCGGACGCCAGGACTTCTATGAACGGTGGAAATCCGGCCTCACAAATGGAACGCGTTCTCATTTCAACGGGCCGGATTTCTCGACGGATCTCTTAGCTCGGCTTCGATGGTGCGAGTGGTCATTGTTTCTGGATGCTGAAACAAGTTCAGCATGACAATTCGCCGTGGACCCCGGGGCGCGACCCGGGGTGATAAAAAAATAAATTGTCACCCCGCACTTGATGCGGGGTCCAGAAAAAAAATATCACCCTGAACTTGTTTCAGGGTCCATAACCGCACCATCGAAGCCTCCTCTAAGGTCCTGCGAGAAATCCGGCCCATGGAGATCAGGCTGCGATTCATCCTGCGAGGCCGGATTTCCTCACTGCAGCCAACGAAGTGAGCGTTGCCATGTGCCGAGCGCGGAGGCCGCGCCGGGGCGTCCCGCGTCCGCCGTTCGGTCCCCGCCAGGCGGACCGCGGCGGACCGGGATGCCCCAGGCAGGCCGTCTTTCATGGTACTCCAAATCGTCGACGCTACAACAAAAAAATGCTAGAATAAGCCCGATATGCACGTCCCGCAACCGAAAAAGAAGAAGCCCTTGAACCGCTACGAGGTCGAACCGCCGCCGGACAAGCCCGAACAGGGCCAGGAGGTCCGTCCGGACCTCGAGGCCATGGAGACGGAGAAAGGCGCGCCCTCGAAGATCGACACCGCCTACGCGGGCTCGGTCTCCCGTTTCTTCAATGAGAAGCGGAAAGTGGCCGACGTCACCGAAGCCCAGGACACGCAATACTTCGATTACGATTCCTTCCTCGCCGCCGAGCAGCAGAGCCTCGAGAAGCTCGCCAATCCCGAGACCGCCAAGGCGATGCAGCCCAAGGACGTCGCCATGGCGATGGGCGACCTCGCCGGCGAAATGGCCGCGAAGAACCCGGACCGCGCAGGGAACGTCACCGGCGATCCGAAGATCGACGCCGAGAACGCGAACGCGTACGGCGACGCCAAGAAGGTCTTCATGACCGCCGCGGAGAAGGCCTTCCCGCACGTCACCTATGACAGCAAGTCGTTCGGCACCGAGCTCGAGCACGCGTCGCGCATGCTGCGGGAGGAATCCGACGCGTCCTTCATCCCCGAGATGGACCCGGGCGCGCTCCAGAAGATGTACGACGAGGACCCGAAGAAACTTGCCAAAAAGCTCGACGAGGTCCTGGCGAAGTCCGGCGACCTCATGCGCATGCGCTCGCGTATCAACTTCGACAACAAGGACGACGTGCGCAAGGAACAGGACAACGCGCATCTCGCCGCGGGCGCGGAACAGCTCTACAAGCTGCAACGGATGCGCGACGACCTTCAGGAGAAGATGTACGGCCGCAAGGACGTGACCGCCGCGGAAGCGAAACAGATCGACGCCTCGCGGGCCGCGTTCGCGGGGACGACGGAAAAGCCCGGGGAAGAAAAAGGCGAGCCGTCGCCGCGCGCCGCGCTCGACGCCGTCGAACGCTCGGTCGTGGACGAGCACGGCAAAGGTCCCGAGACCGTCGGCAAGGCGCTCGAGGCGATGAAAGGCGTCTGGAAGAAGGACGGCGCGCTGGCCGGACGGATGGAAGCGCTTGCCGAACGCATTGCGAAGATGACCGAGCTCAAGATGGCTGACGAGCGGCAGGTGGAGGAGCGCTTCGCGCGCAAGGTCTCCATCCTGCAGGCCTACGGCGACCTCATGCCCGCCGAACGCAGGGCGTTCCAGGAAGCCGCGCAGCGGCAACTCGAAGAGAAGCGCCGCGACGGCGAGGTCCGGGACCAGGAGCCCGTCTCGGCGGAGCGCCTCTTCGCAGCGCTGGTCGAATCGGCGATGAAGAAAGGCTGACCTCGGCGCAGCTGTAAGCTGACAGCTTGCAGCTTTCAGCGGGGCTGTTACGCTCGTAACGCTCTTTTTTTGCGTCTTGCGGAGCGTGGATGATGGCAAAGACGATCTCGGGGAGCCGCGGGCTCCTGGTGCTCGCCATCGCGGCGATGGCATCGATGACCTGCGTGAGCGGACCCCGTCCGCGCCCGACGCGGCGCCTGCCCGGCGGGTTCGTCGTCTCGAGCGGCGGGCATCTGCGGCTCGGCGCCGTGCGCTATCGTTTCGTCGGCGTCAACGTGTATTCGCTCGCGTCGGCGCCGCCGGGTTCCGACGGTTTCGTCTGCGGCGAGTCCCGCGACGACGACGGCTTGCGCCAGACCCTCGACGAGGTCGCCGCCATGGGCGGCAACGCCATCCGCATCGACGCCTACCAGTCGTTCACGGACGGCGACGGCGACTTTTCGCGGCTCGACCTCATCCTCGACGAGGCCGGCGCCCGCGGCATCCGCGTCATCCTCGCGCTCGAGAACCAGTGGCCGGACTGCACAGAAGGCGGCTACAAGTACGCCGACTGGTACCGCGACGGCTACCGCCGTCCGTACGGCGGCTACCGGCTGTCGTACCGCGACCACGTCGCTGCCGTCGTGCGGCGCTACCGTGACGACCCCGGCGTGCTCATGTTCCAGCTCATGAACGAGGCCGAATCGCGCGACGTCCATGGTCTCGACGATCCCGAGGCGCTGCTGGCCTTCACCGAGGACATGGCCTCGCTCGTCCGCGGCATCGACCGCGTCCACGTGCTGTCGCTCGGCACCAGCGGCGTGGCCAGGCCCGGGTCCGGCGGCGCGTTCTACGCGCTGCTGCATCAAGTGAACGGCATTGACGTCGTCGAAGCGCATGACTACGGCGCGGACGCGGTGGCCCTGCCCCGCGACGTCTGGCTCTCGCTGCTCGCCGCCCGCGCGATCCGGCGCCCGTTCTTCATCGGCGAGGTCGGCATGGACGCGCCGCCGCTCTCTCCGGAGCAGCGCGCTACGCTCGTCGCCGAGAAGCTCGAAGCCGCCTGGCACGAGGACGCCGACGGCGCGCTCGTCTGGTCCTACCGCGCCGGCGACGGCGGCAACAAGGACTTCGACTTCCATGATCCGCTCGCGGCCGCGCTCCGGCGATTCTCGCACGAACATCGCATCCGGTCCGCGGGAGCGCAAAGCGCGGAGTGAAAATGCAAAGCGTGAAAACCGGCCTCTTGGCCGGTTTTTTGACGGGATCTTAGAATTTTTTCCTCGCGGCCGCATTGACCCGCAGGCCTCCAGGGCGTAGGCTGGCGGCGGAGGAAAAGACATGACCGCAACCGGTTTCCTGCCGCCCCGCGTCGCGGGCGCGGACGCGCGCCAGAAGGCGATCTTCGACAAGGCCGCCGCGGCGGCGAAGTCGCGCGAGTACCTCGTGTCCGACCACGGCGCCGCCGCAAGCTGGCAGCGCCGCCATAAGGGCTTGTGGATCGCTCTTTCGTCGCGCGTCGCCCACGGCCAGGGCTCGCACGTCTTCGACGTGCGCATCCGCTGGCGGAACAAGACCGTGTTCGTCGCGGTCTTCCATCAGCAGCTGTTCGGCCGCGCGAGACCTCGTTGCGCCGTGCAGATGTACGATGATCTGCCCGGCGGCTGGGAATCCCTGCTCGCCGGCATGAGGAGCGACCATGAACGATAACAAGCCCCGCGATGACGGACGCCGCATCGCCACCTGGCTGGGCATCGCCCTGTTCGTGTTCGGCGCCGTCGCGCCGGGCATGCTCTTTCCCAAGGAGAACCAGATCCTCGTCGGCTTCATCGGCGCGCCGTTCATCCTGTTCGGCGTGATCCTGCTGCTCATCGGCGCGTTCCCCACGCAACGCCTCGACGACCGGCGCAAGGACGACGACGACAAGCCCGACGGAGGGCTGCAGTGAAGCGCCGCATCGCGGCGCTCGCCTGCATCATCCTTGGCTTCGGCCTGGCGATCGAAGGCATCCGGCGGTCGCCGCCGGGCCCGCTCTCGGCGCCGACCATGCTCTGGTACCTCGGAGGTTCGGCCTGCATCCTCGCAGGCTACGTCATCTTCGCCTTCGCCGCGCTCCCGCCTTCGGGAGACCGCGAACGCGACCCTTAGCCGGCATCCCATGCCGGCTTTTTCGTGCTTGACCGCCCGCCCCGCCGCGCGGTCTACTGTGCCCACGGCCGCCTAAGGCCGCGTTCGTTCGCGAAGGAGGGAACCATGAAGATCCTCTACGGCGTCGTCGGAGAGGGGATGGGCCACGCCATGCGTTCGCGCGTCATCCTCGAACATCTCACGTCCGAAGGGCACGACGTCGCCATCATGACGTCGGGCCGGGCCGTGGACTATCTCTCGAAGCGCTTCGAGGGCGTCCGCAGCCTGCACGGCCTGCACATGATCTACGAAGAGAACCGCGTGCGCCCGCTCGCGACGCTCTGGTCGAACGTCCTCAAGGGCGCGACCGGCGTGCCGAAGAACGTCGCCGCCTACTTCAAGCTCATCGGCGAATTCAAACCAGACGCGGTCATCAGCGACTTCGATTCCTGGACCTACCTCTACGGAAAGCTGCACCGGCTGCCCGTGCTCTCGGTCGACAACATGCAGATCATCGACCGCTGCGCCCTGCCGGCCGAGGTCATCGCCGGGCACGAGAGCGAGTTCGCGCTCACGAAGGCCTTCATCAAAGGCAAGCTGCCCTGGTGCGACCGTTACTTCATCACCACGTTCTTCCGTCCTCCCGTCCGCAAGACGCGCACCAGGCTGTTCCCGCCGATCCTCCGGCAGGAGATCCTCGCCGCGAAGCGGCGGAACGGCGCCCATCTGCTCGTCTACACGACGGGCGAAGGCAACGAGGGCATCGCGTCGACGCTGCAGGCCACCGGCATCGAATGCCGGGTCTACGGCATGCGCCGCGGGCTCAGCGAGGAGGCCGTTGAGGGCAACCTGCGCTATCGTCCTTTCGACGAGCCGCGGTTCATCGACGACCTGGCCTCGTGCCGCGCGGTCATCGCCGGCGGCGGGTTCACGCTCATGGGCGAGGCGGTCTTCCTCGGCAAGCCGATGCTGTCGGTGCCGATGGGCGGCCAGTTCGAGCAGGTGCTCAACGCGCGCTACCTGCAGAAGGAAGGCTACGGCATGGCGGCGGAGAAGCTCGACGATCCCGCGCGCATCGGCGAGTTCCTGAAGCGGCTGCCGGAGTTCCGCAAGAACCTCGCGAGGCATCGGCAGAACGGCAACCGCCTGATCTTCCGGGCCATCGACGCCTGGCTCCGCACCAGGGCGTCGCAAGGGCGCCGCGGCCCGCGCGGCCGACGACGCGCCCTGGCAGCATGACGCACGGCCCGCTCCCCGGGCCGTTTTTTCTTGCCGCTTGACCCCGGGTCCCCGGCGCGGTACGACGGACCCCAAGGGGGACCGCCCCCTCGTTCCTTCCACCGGAGGTTTCCCATGATCGGTACACCGCTCACCGCCAAAGACTGGGACAGCGAGCTCGGCACGAAGGCCGGCGAGGCCATCGTCCGCCTGCTCATGCCGTTCCACGAGATCCCGCTCCGCTTCGGCGACCCGGCCGCGCACCTCGACAAGGAGGTGCCTGCCGCCATCCTGAGCCTCGGGCTCCCGGGGGCGCGAGCCCGCATCGTCTCGCACGGGGCGTACATGGCCTCGGTCGACGCGCTGCCTCGGCACTGCAGGCGCGCGGCGGCAATGGGTTTCGCCATCGGCTTTTCCGAGTCGATGTCGCGCCCGCTCGCCGAGCTGCTCGACAAGAACGTCGAACGCACGCCGAGCCACGACGCCGCATTCCGGCTGCTGCACGCCAGCCTGTTCGACCGCTTCATCGCCAGGATGGACCGCGACCACGGCCACCTGTCGAACAGCGGCACCCGGCTGGGGCTGCAGCAGTCGCTGTGCCTCCACGTCGCCGCGCTCGCGGACGGCAGGCACGATCTCGTCTCGCGCGTCGAGCCCTTCACCGCGATGTTCCGCGACGGCAACTGGCCGTTCGGCATCATGAAGGACGGAGAGTTCCTCGTCCTGGTCCGCTGACCGGGTCGACCGTGGCGCGCGGCGGCATCGCGCGTTGCACACCGCTCCCAGTGTCGGCAGGAGCGGGGAGTCGTTCCTATGGGCTTCCAGGTCCTGATGGTCCTGGCCCTCCTCGGCGCGATGGCCATCCCGATGCTCTTCGGGAATTGCCCCGCGGCGATGATCGCCTCGCACCTCTGCATACTCACGGTGACCCTCGCCATCTTCTTCGGGACGCTCAACCTGAACAAGACGCGCGGTCAGAAGTGACGCTTCAAAAGCCCCTGAAAAGGGGCTTTTTTTCATTCCATCCCTCTTGACCTGCGGGCTTCGGAATGCTAAGGAAGAACGTCGGTCGGTCTTTCCTGCACTATGGAGGTGACGCCATGACGTCCAACGCGATCCTGCAGCGGCAGAGCTGGGAGATCACGGTCGGTCGCGAAGCCGCCGCGACGGTAGCGGAGACGGTCGCGCTTATCGCGGCCGCCCCGTTCACGCCCCGCGCGCCCGTCGGCGGAGCCAAGAGGATCCTCGAGCATGCGCTCGACACGCTGGCCGTGCCGCACGCCGGCATCGTCACCGCGTCCGTCTCGGACCCGGAACCGTTCTTCGCCGGCATGTCCAAGGAGGCCCGCCGCTTCATCGAGCTGCGGCCCCACGACATGCTCGCGCGCGCCATCTCCTGGCGGTTCGGCACGCCGTTCGACGAGGAGCTTGAGGCCCGGCTCGGGCCGCTCCTCCAGGACGCGGCCGGTAACGAACGCGCCCGGAGCCTCCGCGGCCGCCTCTGGCTGGAGCTCGTCCGCAAGCCGTCGAAGGACGGCCGTAACCGCGACGGCGAGCTCGGCATGATGATCATGCAGGTCCGCTGGGCTGCCGCGAGCTTCCTCGCGGGCTACGCCGCTCTCGGCGAGACCGCGGCCGTCACGCCCGCGCTCCGGACCGTGCTCGAGCTCATCAAGCTCGGCAACGCGCCCCTGGGACGTCTCGTGAGCGGGGCCTTCCTGATGGTCACCGGCTGACCTCTTTCAAGACCGCCTTCGGGCGGTCTTTCCTTTTGCATTGCCATCTTGACCGGAAGCGTCTTTTTTGCTAAGAAAGCCTGTCTGCGGCGCTTCGCCGTGACCCCCGGAAGGGGCGAACCTTGCAAAGGAGAACGTATGGGACCCGGGCCATCGGCATCGGACATCGGCTGCACGCCGCACGAACGCATCATCGAACTCGCGACGGAGGACATCGTCGCGGAGGAAGCCGGGTTCGACATCGTCGTCGGCGAACCCATCGACGCGCCCAACATCGTCGTCGACAGGCGGCACGAGCTGGAGCTGGTGATCGCGGCCTACGCGGCCGATGAGCCGATCCCTGCCGCGGCTGTGCCCTGCCTGGAGGTCGCGGTCACGAACGCGCTCGTCGACCTCGGACGGGAGGCCTGTCCCGAGAAGGTCCGCGTGGTCTCGGGGCGGTGCCTGTTGCAGTTCGCGGCGCAGTTGCCGCACGCCCCGGCGGCGCTCACGCGGCTCGAGGCCGGCGCGGCCGCGATGCTGCTCGGGCAGCTCGTCGAGACCGTCGGCGACGCCGTCTCGGACGTGCTCGGAGCGCGGCTGGCCGATGCGATCGGGCATGACGCCTGCGTCGACCTCGCCGGCATCATCGCCCGCCGCATCATCGCCCCGCTCATCGGCCGCCCGCGCTCGTTCCTGGCCGACCAGTTCGGCGAGAGGCTGTGGCGCTCCTATCACGACCTGCTGCGTATCCACATCGGATCGACGCTCGCCGGACGCGAGAAGGACGCGGCGCTGGTCGCGCCATTCCTCGAGATGTTCCGCGACGGGAATTTCCCCGTCGGCACGCTCTCCGACGGGACCTTCCTCGTCGTCACTGCTTGAGACCATCAAGACCGCCGCGGGCGGTCTTTTTCTTAAGATGACAGACGACAGACTTCTGTTGTCTGTAGTCGGTAGTCTGTTATCTTATCCCTAGATCCTTCACTGCAAAACAAAGGAGCGTCCATGGCAGACACGATCGTCGCCTCCATGCTCCGCGACCAGAGACTGGACGAACGGCGGCGGGAGATCATCGAGCGCGCGCTCAAGGCGGCGCGTCGCGAACAGCACGTCGCCCGACGGGAAGCCGGCGACCGCGCCGCGAGGGTGGTCTTCGACCGCGACATCGGCGAACTGCGCATCACGATCGACATGCGCCGCAACGACGACGGCCAGGTGGCCGAGTCCCTCCATCTCGCCGTGCGCGAGCTCGGCCTGCTCGTCTTCGAGGTCGAGGCGCTGCGTCTGCGCCTCGGGAACGGCCATTTCCGCACCACCGTCGCCGTCCGCAGGGACATCCAAAGTTATTGGGAGATGATCCTCCGGTACATCGCTTGAAGCCGCCGAAAAGGCGGTTTTTTCGCGCCGAAAACGGCTCGGGACCGAGCTTAAAACGTAAGAAAACAGGGGCCGGGTCGTCATCTATCCGGCACGAAGGAAGGGGCAATTTTTTCCGCTTCATTGAGCGGAAAAACAGACCATGGCACCCTTGACTTTTTCTTCAATTCGTGCTATAGTCTTACCGTCGCTAAAGGGTACGCAGAGCAGTATCCCACGGCCGACGCCGCACCTTACATTCCAACCGCAAGCGCGGGAGGCAACATGAAAAGCGCCGTATCGCTTCTCCTCCTGGTCGCCGCAATGCCGGTGTTCATCTTCATCGCCTGCCTGGGGCATCCGTTCCTGGCCTGCATGCTGATGTTCGCCGCCTTGGCCCTCAACGTGAAGGTCATGCTCGAAGAAGGGGAGTCCTACGAGGTTCCCGCCTGCGAGCACTGCGGTCTTCCTCTCGAGGAAGGCAGCGACATGACTCTCGAGGACGGCTTCGAAGAAGACGTCCGCAACTGAAACGCAACCCTCAACCCGCATCCCACAAGGAGTCACCGCATGAACAAGATCGTCACCGCCGTCGCCGCCCTCGCCTGCATCATCGCCGCCGTCATCACGGTTCCCGCGCTTGCCGGCATCCTCGGCACGTTCCTCACGGGCACGTCGGTGCTCATCGCGGCAGCCGCCTTCATCCTCATCGCCCGCGTCCGCCGCGGCTTCCTGTTCTCGGCCCTCATCGTCGTCCTCGGCATCGCGCCGTTCGCCCTCACGCAAGGGCATCCGTGGTTCGCGGGCATCTCCGCGTACATCGGAATGACGATGCTGTTCCTCGCCTGGAACCACGCCGTGCACTCGCTCAACCGCCAGTCGGACGAGCGCCGCGCGAGCTACGCGACCGAACAGCGCTGAGGCGCATCAAGACCCGACGGCCACGCCGTCGACCCGCACTTTCCTTCGAAGCGGGGGTAGGACTTCCTACCCCCGCTTTTCAGTATCCCGCGGGGGTTGACGGGGAACGGTCGGCAAGGTACGGTCGATCGTCACCGCACGGTGGCCGCTACGCCGGAGCGCCGGCCGAGGTGCATCATGGATCCTTTCGCCGCTCTCGACGCGTTCGCCGAGATCATCGCGGACTCCGTGGCCGAGGCCATGGTCAAGACCGCCCTGATCGCCGGATGCGCAGGGCTCTCCCTTGTCTGCCTGGCGGTCATTCTGGCCCGCAAACGCCGGACCTGACCCGCGCAGCCCAAGAGTTTCCTCCTTTCCCGAGCCTCGCTTTGCCCCACAAGGCGAGGTACACCCCGGCCCCCCGCACTACTGCGGGGGGCCACTTTTTTTGCCCGCGATCCGCAGTTCATTGCCGAGATATCGGATAAGTCGCGGAGCACGGTCCATGATGCATCCCGCGGGTCCTGTCGGGGGCAGCCACCCCGTCAGTGCTCGGGACAAGCCCTGCGCGCTGCCGGGGTCCCCGTTGCCCCCGCCACCCGCGGTACGTGCACCGGACGCTGGGCGTTCTATGAACGAAAGAAATCCGGCCTCAAAGATGAAGCGTTGCCTGGCCTCGCGGGGCCGGATTTCTCGCAGGACCTTAGAAGAGACTCCGATGGTGCACATTGGCGCCAAAAAGGCCCCCCATATTGACAATCGAGCCAAAATATGACAGGGTCCCTCGTTCGCCGCGCCCGCCGCGGCGATCGTGGTCCTTCACACCCCCTATGCCGCCAAAGCGGCAGGAGGAACGCATGATCCCTGTTCTCAAAAGCTTTCTCAAATGCACGGCCTTCGCCTTCGCCTCCATCCTGGTGGCCTGGGCGTTCGGCTGCCCCGCGATCGGCTTCTTCATCGGCCTCGTGCCGGTGATGGTCGGCTTCCTCTGGGTCTGGGACTACGTCGACGAGGCCGCCAAGGACTGCTGGCGCTGCGGTCGCAACCAGCTCAACGGGCGCTTCATGCTCCTGAGCGAGTGGTACGACCAGCCCGAGGCGCACGCCAAGTGCGTCCGCTGCGACCGCAAGCTCGTCCAGCCCGGCGACCGTCTCTACGGAGCGTCCATCGGAGGGCGCAAAGCGGCATGACCGCGCATCGCGAAGCGGCTCTCTCGGGAGCCGCTTTTTTCATTCCGTTGACCTGGAGACTGCGGCTCAGTACGCTTCCGGCGGGCGCGCTCCGCCCGATCGGAGGAACGCATGAAAAGGTTCGGCCTGTTCGTTCTCCTGCTGGCCCTCGCCGCCGCCGACATCGGCGTCGTGCGCGCGGGCCTCGTCCCGGGTTGGTGGCTCGTCGCCGCCTTCCTCCTCGGCGCCGCCGCGATCGTCACCGCCACGCTCGCGATCGTCGCGGAGACGTCCGCCTGCCAGCTCTGCGGCAAGCCGCTCGCCGACCGACGCGCCGCGGGCGACTACGCTCTGCGATTCGGCCTCCGGGCCTGCGGCGAATGCGGCCCCAAGCTCGAAGAGCGCTTCGGCGACGAAGAGCCCGTCGACCGCAGGCCCTTTCCGCCCAGCTTTCCCTGATGTCAGGCCCCGTACCGCGGGGCCTTTCTTTTTGGCGCCGCCGTGGTACCAAAGAGTGTCGGCCATCCAGGCCGTCAGGAGCCCTTTTGCAATGGAAAACGACGAACGCCGCCTGTTCGGCAGCGAGGAAGCCCGCGGGCTGCACGCCCGGTATCCCGCCATCGACCTGCACGACGACGTGCTGATGTGGGCGCGCTGGGCGGGCTACGACCTCGCCAAGCGCCACCGTCCGCCGCTGCCCGGCAACCGCTGGCTGGGCCACGTGGACCTGCCGCGCCTCGCCGACGGCGGGGTCGGCGCGCAGTTCTTCGGCCTGGTGTCCCTGCCCGTCTTCGGCGCCGGCGGCTGCCGCGCGGCGGTCGACGAGCAGATCGACATCCTCGACGCCTTCACGGACCTCCACGGCGAACGCTTCAGGAAGGCGCGCACGAGCCGCGACATCGCCGAGGCCAACCGCGACGGCGCGGTGGCTGCGCTGCTCGGCATCGAAGGCGCGCACGCGCTCGAGGGCGACGCCGACAACGTCGCGCGTTTCGCGCGGCGGGGCGTCCGCTATCTCGGGCTCTCGCACTTCAGCGCCAACGCGGCCTGCTTTCCCGCGAAGGGGAGGGGACGCGACGACAGCCAGGGGCTGACGGAGTTCGGCCGCCGGGTCGTCGAAGCCTGCATCGCGCACGGCGTCATCGTCGACCTCGCGCACATCAACAAGAAAGGCTTCATGGAAGCCTGCGCCATCGCCCGCGTCTACCACGCACCGGTGATCGTCTCGCATACCGGCGTCGCCGGCGCGCACGAGCACTGGCGCAACATCGACGACGAGCAGCTCCGCGCGGTCGCCACGACCGGCGGCGCCATCGGCGTCATCTTCGTCCCGAACTTCCTGGGCGGCCCGGGAGCGGACGCGGTCGCGCGCCACATGGCGCACATCGTCGACATCGTCGGCGAGGACCATGTCGCGCTCGGCTCGGACTACGACGGGATGGTCACGCCGCCCGCCGACCTGGCCGACATCTCGATGCTGCCGAACCTCACCGACGTCCTGCTCGGGGCGAAGTGGGGCGAGGGAAGCATCGCCAAGGCGCTGCGGACGAACGTGCTCCGGGTGCTCGACCAGGCGCCCGCGGAAGAAGGGACGTGAACCATGTGGAAAGCGGCATCGATGGTCGCCGCGCTCGGCTCCGTGCTCGCGCTCCTCGAAGCGGCGGCGCGGAATTCGAACCTCTGGTGCGCGGCCACGCTCGCGCTCCTCGTGGCGAGCGGCTACTGCGACTGGCGAGCGGACAAAGCCGCCAGAACTTGAACGGGACCCTAAAGGGTCCCGTTTTTTAGTACACAGTACTCAGTACTCGGTACCCAGAGGTTCTGTTTACTGTGTACTGGGTACTCACCCTTGACTTTTCCGCTCATCCATGCTAAAAAACTCGGTTCCCCGAAAGGGGACGCGCACCTTCCAACCTTCCACCGCTACGAGGCCCGTCATGTTCCCGAAAGAAGGACCCCAGAGGAAGAACAGCGAGCTGTACTTCGTCATCCGCTCGCTGTCCGAACCTCCGCAGCCGCTCGAACCCGTCGAGCCCGACATCACCGACTTCGCTCCCGACATCCTCGCCGACTGGCGGACGGACATCGACAACGTCACGAGGTCCCTGGCCCGCGACGGTCTCGCGCTCCAGCAGCCGCAGCGCAAGCTCCGCCTGCGCATGAGCGCCGCCCTCGCGGAGATCACCGGCCTCATGCTCGCCAAGCACCGCGTGCTGATGCTGTCGGTCTCGGCCATGGTCGCCGACTCCGTCGAGTATCCGCGCGACCATCGGGGCGCGCTCACGAACGCGGCCTGCAGGAAGTTCGCGGCCGCGGTCCGCTCGCGGCTCACGACCAGCCTCGCCGACACGCTCGTCGGACGGTTCGACGTGAAGCTCATGGACCGCATCGGCCCGCGCGCGCACTGCGAGCTCGGCCGCCGCGTCGCCGCGAACCTCGCGTCCCTCAGCCTCCGCGCCGACCAGGCGCACGTCTCGCTGCTCGGCGCCACGGTGATGCGGCCGTTCCGCGAGTGCGTCCGCCTCCAGTTCGGCTGCATCGCCGCCGGCATGGAGGTCGAGGCCAAGCGCATCACCGCGTTCACCGAGTTCTTCTGCGCCGGGAACTTCCCGCTCGGCACGATGGACGACGGCGCCTTCCTGGTGCTGGTGGAATGAGACAAGGGGCCCGCAAGGGCCCCCTTTTTTTGCCGCGACCGACTGAAACCTCGAAGCTCGAAGCTTGACGCTCGAAGCTCCGCCTGCTAAACAGCCAGGTCGCGTCCCGCGAGGGATGCGCGTTCATTGTCACGGAAGGAGCAGTACCATGGAGGACGGGGAAGGTCACAGGATGACGGTGGAGTACCGGATGCATGCCGCCGGCGCCGCGGTGGCGACGACGCGCAGGCCGACGGTGCTCGGCGTCGCTCCCTGCCGCGACGAACGCGGCGCGGACGACAAGATCAAGGCCATCGAGCGGATGGTCGCGGCGTTCCGCGACAAGCGCTCGTTCCTCTCGCCGCGCACGCGCGATGTCGAGCCGCGCGTCATCGCCGGCCTGCAGGCGGCGAACAAGAAGCTCGCGCGGGTGAGCTTCATCTCGGTCCCCGAGTACCGCAAGACGTTCCACGCCTTGCCGTGCGCGGTCCGGGACGAGGCCTTCGCGGGCCTCCGCAGCGGCATCGAGAAGGGCGTCGTCGTCCCGCTCGAACGGATCCTCCACGACGGAACGGGTTACCTTCCGGCGGCCGCAGGCAGGGCGATGGTGCCGCTCATCCGCGTCGTCGCGGACAGGGCCGACGCCTGGTTCCTCGAGAACGCCTCGGACATCGTGCCCAAGGCCTTCACCGACGCGTTCAGGACGACCATCGGCATCTTCGCGATGGCCCAGGCGAGCGACGAGGTTTGGCGGCTGAACGGCGTCCGTCCGTTCATCGAGCTCTGGCGCTCGGGCCATGTCCCCGTCGGACTGCTCACCGACAATTCGTTCCTCGTCATCACGGGATGACACCGAAGGGCTTCGGCCCTTTTTTCGTTGCCTCGGACGGTTGACAGAAGCCCGAATATGCGTCAGGTTGCCATGTTCCGGGAGAGTCCTCTCGGACAGGAGGTGCCACGCACATGCGGACCTTCATCGGCTGGTCCCTGCTCTTTTGCATCATTCCCTATGGCATCTACGCCAGTTTCCACCCCGGGTACGCGCCCGGTATCGTCGCGCTCGCCGTCGCCGGCGGCATCATGATCAGGCGCGCCCGCAACGAACGCGATCATCGCCTGCGGGCGCTGTACGCCGAACTCGATACGCCGCCCAAGGTGACCGTCGACACGGCCATCCCCGGGCCGCCGCGCGTGCCGACCTTCCCCCCGCAGGAGTTCGCGGCCGCTCCCGAGGCTCCCTCGGAACCGCCGCCACAGGCGCAGGACCGGACCGGCGAACGCCGCGACGAGATCCGGCCCCCGCCGCCGGAACGCGAAGAGCCGCGCACCGTGCTCAAGCTCGTCTGGAGCGACGGCAAACGCGCGGACGTCCGCGACTTTCGCCGCCGCGCAGCCAAATGAGGACGCAACCCTTGCGTCCTTTTCTTTTTCTCTTCCGACTCTCGACTTCCGACTCCCAACGCGCTATCATCCGCCCCGTCGGCATTCCGCCGAGCAGTACCTTCACCGGCCAGCGACGCTGGCCAAGGAGCAACGCATGCATTCGCCCGAACAGGAGATCGCCGGGATGTGGAACGCCATGTTCTCGGCGCTCACCATGGCGACCTACGTCGTCGGCGCTTTCATCGTGCTGCTGTTCATCGCCATCGCCCTCGCCGACTTCTTCGGCAAGCGGCGCGCGCGGAGCGTGAACGCGGCCGCGCAGGTCCAGGAGGCAACGGATGCCGCTGTTCCCGACGCCGATCGCACGAGAGCCGCGAACGCTCCTTGAGAAGCTCCGGCGGAACGTCCGCCGGAAGTACGACCGCCTCTGGTGGCGCGTCCTCATCTTCTCCATCGTCCTCGACATGGCGCGCGAACGCGCCGGTCGCAGGTGACGCAGGGCGGCTACGGCCGCCTTTTTCTTTTTATGAGAGTTCAGAGAACGGAGGACAGAGGGAGAACAGAGGTCAAAGTACAGAGTAAGAACAAAGGCCAGAGATGGCCGCCTAGTCGCGGATGCGGGGAGTAGACCGCCAACGCTGCTCTTTGTTCTCTCTTTGAACTCTGTTCTTTGTACTCTCTCCGTTCTCTGTCCTCCGACCTCTTAATAGGAATCCCTTTTTTTATCCCGCCACCGATGGTATCGTCCCGGCGGTTCCTTCTCAGGAAAGGTCGGTGGGTATGGTAGGCAGGGTCCTGTTGTTCTTCTCGATGCTCGCTTGCTTCGGCTGTTCGGGCGCGGACACGTCGCCCTCCGGGAACGGAATAGGTGGCGGGGGCGAAGACCCCGGCTACGGTCTTCCTCCGGGCGACAACGACTCGGACTTCGACGACGGCTCGGGGTGGCCGCGCTGGAAGAACCCCTGTCCGGGTCCGGCCTGCGACCCGTACCGCGGCGCGCATCCGGAGTGGATCGTCGATCCGCCGCCGGACCGCCAGGTCCTGCCGGGAGAACGCGTCATGACGCCGGGCGCGGCGGCCAAGTAAAGCCGTCATGTCATCCCGGCCCGCGAGCCGGGATCCACGATCAGTAAGACTTTCGACCTTCAAGCCCGACCAGGCCGAAGGTCCTCCCGCGGAGCCGGCAACCCCGGCTCCGCTTTTCTCTTTCCGCGGTTCGGGTAGGATGCAGCCGCGGTCTTTTCGGAACACGGAGGAACCATGTGGTCATGGATCGTTGAAGCGGTCACTCTCGCGTACTTCGCGCTGGTCATCATCAGTCTCGCGGCGTACCTGCCGCTCTGGACGTTCGCGATCTTCCCCGCGCTCATCATCCTCGGCGCGTACGCCGAGCATCGTCGGGACCTCGCATGGAAGCCGGACTCGGCTTACCAAGGCATTCGATCTTAGGCCCAACCAGGTCGAAGGTCCTCCCGCGGAGAAAGCAATCTCTTCTCCGCTTTTTTATGCCCATTGTGGACTTGACCGCCTGCACGGCATCTGATTAAATCCTAGCACTAAGCTAGGATTTCGTTTTTGTGCTAAAAGTACCGCAAAAAGTCGATCATGCCTTGTCGCTCATGCGCCTTTTGGCCGAGCGGCAGGGGACGGGCGCGCCGCTGTCCCTTGAGGACGTTGCCGGCACGACCAAGGTCTCGCAGGGCTACCTCGAAGAGGTCGCCCGGCTTTTGCGTGCCGCCAAGCTGATCGAGGGCCGACGCGGCGCCGGCGGCGGCTACGTCCTGGCGAAAGTGGCGAAGGACATCACCGTCGCGGACGTCATGGTCGCCATCGAAGGCCGCACCTGGACCGCGGAGTGTCTCGGCGAGCAGCCGAAGCGCGCGGCCAACGACGCCGTCTGGCGCAAGGTGCAGGGCCAGGTGATGACCACGCTCGGCGCCATCTCCATCGCGGACGTCGTTGCAGGTAACCAACTCGAAGCTCGAAGCTCGAAGCTCGAAGCTCACTGACCATGTCCGACGTCC
>DATJFD010000066.1:0-5099 GCA_035495855.1 Binatia bacterium
GTGAGGCCGAGATCGCGGACGAGCTCAGGCACGAGGTCCATAGGCGACAAGCGTACCTCCGCGGCGGTCATTGTCAAATCAAGATTGACGATTATTACCGTATGAAATGCCTTATTTTTGAAGAACAACGTAAAGTGTCAAAGGTACTTTATGAACAAGCGTTGGCGCGGAGCGAGGCCGGGCCTACGCTGGAACCATCATTCCTTCATCACAAGGCCATGCCCAAGCTCCACTACATCATCGCCGGAGGAACGTTCGTCGACGTCGCGCCGCATCTCTCGCTCGCCGCGCCGGCTTTCGGCCGCGTCGGCCGCGAGCTCGCGCCTGAGCTCTCCGCCGCGTTCGATGAAGCCGGCGAGAGCGCGGAAGTTCGCCTCGTGCTCACCAGGATGGCGATCGGCGGCGCGGAACGCGACGAAGCGGAACTCGCGCTGTTCGCCGAGGCGGGCATCGACGACCTGCGTACCAACGACGACCTCGCGATGCTCGTCGACCGGCTCGTCGAACGCGAGGACACGCGGACCATCGTCATGGCCGCGGCGACCTGCGACTTCGCGCCGTCATCGCTCGCACCCGCGTATCCGTTCGCGCGAGGCTTCGGCAAGGGCTCGCATCCGCGGCTTTCGTCCGATTTGCGCCACGAGCTTTCGCTCGCGCCGACGGAGAAGGTCGTGCGCCGCGTGAGGAAGTCGCGCAAGGACGTCTTCCTGGTCGCCTTCAAGACCACCGCAGGCGCCGCGGCGGAAGAGCAGTACCTCAAGGGCCTCAAGCTCCTGAAGACCGCGTCCTGCAATCTCGTGCTCGCGAACGACGTGCGCACGGGGCGCAACATGGTCATCACGCCGGAACAGGCCCGCTACCATGAGACGACCGACCGCGCCACCGCGCTCGAAGGCCTCGCGGAGATGATCGCGCTGCGCTCGCGGCTGACCTTCACCCGCGCGACGGTCGTGCCGGGGGAGGCCGTGCCGTGGTCGTCGCCGCTCGTCCCCGCCTCGTTGCGGCGCGTCGTCGATCATTGCATCGAGCGCGGGGCCTATAAGCCGTTCCTCGGCTCGACCGTCGGCCATTTCGCGGTGAAGGTCGACGAAGGGACCATTCTGACCTCGCGCCGCAAGACCGATTTCAACCGGCTCGACGAGGCCGGCCTCGTGAAGATCGAGACGAGCGGACCCGATACGGTCATCGCCCATGGCTTCAAGCCGTCGGTCGGAGGCCAGAGCCAGCGCATCATTTTCGCGGAACATCCGGGCATGGACTGCATCGTGCATTTCCATTGCCCGCGGAAGACGGCATCGCCCGTCCCCGTCCGCAGCCAGCGCGAGTTCGAGTGCGGCTCGCACGAGTGCGGCAAGAACACGAGCGATGGCCTTGGCAGGTTCGGGAACGTCCTCGCCGTGATGCTCGACAAGCATGGACCTAACGTGGTGTTCGCGCGCGACGCCGACCCGGAGGAGGTCATCCGCTTCATCGAAGCGAACTTCGACCTCGAGGGCCGCACGGACGAGGTCATGCAACGGACGCCGCTGCTCGAGGCGCTCAGCCTCGCTCCCGCCTATGCGTGACGCTTTCATCCTTGCGGGGGACGCGCTCTTGGACCCCGCGCGCGTGCGCGGCGTCGACCTCTCGGAGCTCGACGCGCTGCGCGTGACGTTGCGGCACGACGACGGCGTCGCCGTGGCCGAGGGCATCCAGGCGATCGAAGCGCTCATGCTGCTGAAGCCGTCCGCGCTCGAAGGCCGGCGGCTGCGATGGGCGAAGAACGCCTGGGCGGTCCACAACCTCATCGGCCATCCGCTCATGCAGCTGCTCGCTTTCTTGCGGCTGCATCGGCTGGCGATGCGGGTGCACGACGGAACGGTGCCAAGGCCGAAGGAGTCGTAGATGGTTTTCCGTTTACCGTTTCCCGTTTTCGGTCGCGGCCGGACGGAAAACCGAAAACGGAGAACGGAAAACCAAAAAAAGACCGGCCCGAGAATTCGGGCCGGCGTGTCAGCCGAGGCAGACGAGGTCGACGATGACGTAGGTGACATTGTCGGCGGGCCGCCAGGCGTTGACGAGGCGCTCGAGCTTCGCGGCGGCCTCTTCGGCCGTGAGGCTTGCGGCGATCGTCCTGCCGATGAGATGGCGCTTGTGCGTCCGCTTGGCCGCGTGCCAGAGCCCGTCGGTCGCGACGATGAGCCAGCGGTCCTCCGGCGCGGGCTCGCGTTCGACGATCTCCGGTTCGTGGAGCACATAGGCGTCGAACTCGGGGTCGCCGATGACGCGCGTGCACTCGAGCCAGGTCTCGCCGCGCTCGCCGTCGATGACGACGTGCCCGCGCCTGGGACGGCCGTTCTCGCCGAGCTCGGCGAAGCCGCCGATGCGGGCGCCGAGCGCGTCGAGCCTCGCGGTCTCGCCGCGATGGACGCCGTACTCGTGCGGGATGGACAGCGTCCTGAGATCGCCGCCCGCGGTGACGATGCGCGCCTCGGTGTTGCCGACCCAGGCGGCCACGAGCTTGTCGGCATGGACCGTGACGCAGGTCGCGGTCGTGCCGCCGCGGATCTCGTTGCGCAGGACCAGGTCATGCGCGCCGAGGAAGGTCTGCGCGAGCGCGTCGCGGCCGCGGTCGCAGGCCTCGAGGATGCCCTCGCGGATGCGCGTGACCGTGCGGTCGGCGGCGGCGTCACCTTCGTGCGCATGGCCGTCGGCCATGACGACGAGGATGCCGTCCTCGTTGCGTTCGCTCGCGAAAGGGCCCGCGGAAAAGCGGTCCTGCTGGGTGCTGCGCCGGCCGAGGAATTGCCGGCTGGCGATGTACGGCGAGGGGTCGGACCACTGCTTCATGGGGTGCCTCCGTGGGGTTTCAAGCAACGCTGCAGGGCCGAAAAAGCCTCGTGAGGCACGGTGCCTGCAGACTGCTGTTCTTAGCATGTTTTGTCAGCTTTGTCAACCCTGGCGGCCCCGCGTTGACCTTAAAAAGCGGGCGTGTTTCGCTACCGGCGGAGGTCCGTTCCATGCAACACACCAAGATACCGACGCTCGATCTTTCCCTCACGCCCCGCGCCGACGCCGTCCGCGTCTTCGGCGAGGGGCTCGAACACTTCGGCTTCGTGACCGTCATCGGCCACGGCGTCAGCCACGGGCTGCTCACCCGCGCCTACGATCTCTCGCGCCGCGCCTTCGCGCTGCCCGAAGAGGCCAAGCGCGCCTGCGAGCAGGAGGGCCACTTCACGGGCTTCGTGCCGTTCGGCACCGAGCACGCCAAGGACGACCCGCGACCCGATCTCAAGGAGTTCTGGGAGGTGCGCAAGTACGTCCCGGAGGAGCTGCTGCTGTTCCCCAAGGAACTGCCGGACTTCGGCCCGATGTCGCTCTCGCTGTTCGACGCCCTCGAAGGCCTCGCCCAGCGGCTCATGCGGCTGCTCGACGACCACCTGGGGATGCCGGCCGGGCATTTCGGCGAGATGATACGCGAGAGCAACACGCTCATGCGCATCCTCCACTACCCCGAGATCGTCGGCCGTCCCGACGCCATGCGATCGGCGCCGCACGAGGACATCAACTTCGTGACGCTGCTCGTCGCCGCGACGGCAGCCGGGCTCGAAGTGAAGACGCGCGACGGGACCTGGATCCCCGTGACGAACCCGCCGGACGCGATCGTCGTGAACAGCGGGGACATGCTCAAGGCCTACACCGGCGGGCGCATCCCATCGACGACGCACCGCGTGGTGAACGGCGACGGCAAGCCGCGCTACTCCATCCCCTTCTTCGTCCATCCGCGGCCCGAGGTCGTGCTCATGCAGCAGCCGCGGCTCACCGCGGGCGAGTATCTCGATCAGCGTTTGCGAGAGATCGGCCTCAAATAGGACCGCCGCCCGGCACCACCGGGCGGCTTTTTTCGCGATTTCCGCCGCGCTCCCCCGTGTCCGGCGGTCGCGCCGCGTTGCCTTGACTTCCCGCAGCCCGCGCGGTACAACGGCGTGTCGCTGGAAGCGCCTTTTTTCTTGGGCGATAAGCGGCGAAGGTTCGTTCACAATCGAACCCATCAGAATCCCGGACCCCCGCCAAAGGAGGCAGCAATGGAATACCTGTTCGCGTGGCAGAACCTCATCTTCCTCATCCCGCTCGCCGTCGGCATCCTGCTCGTGTTCGGCTCCGCCTTCGGCGGCAGCGATCACGACGCGGACCATGACGTGGACCACGACGTCGGACACGACGCCGGCCACGGCCACGACGGTCACGACGGCCACAAGGGCGCGGTCGATCCCGGCCACGCGTCGGAGACCTTCGTCATGAAGGCCCTCTCGCTGCTCGGAGTCGGCAAGGTCCCGCTCACCGCCGTGCTCATGATGATGTCGCTCCTCTTCGGAGGTTTCGGCATGGTCCTGAACATGGTCCTGTCGTCGCTCGGACTGCCCGCGTGGATCTACGGCCCCGTTTCCGCGGCCGCCGCGTGCATCGGCATGTTCGCGCTCACGGGACGCGCCGTGAAGCTGCTCAACCGGTTCATGCCGACGAACGAAACGTACCGCGTCTCGCGGCACGACTTCGCCGGCTGCACCGGCAAGCTGCTCCTTCCCGCCAACAGCAAGGAAGGCTACGCGCAGGTGAAGGACCACGAAGGCAACGTCCACAACGTCAAATGCCGCACCATCAGGGGCGAGCTTCCCAAAGGAGGAGACATCCTCGTCATCGAGTACGACGAGGAGAACCAGACCTGCATCGTCGACGCGAGCCCCGTGTCGTCGAGATCGCTCAGTTGAGATAAGGCCCGCAAACCACAACGTTCCACTGCAAAAGGAGAAACAACCATGGGAGCCATCGTTCTGCTGTTCGTGTTCGCCATCGCCCTCATCGCGGGGCCGATCGCCGCGAACGTCGCCGGGCATCCGCTCGGCACGCTCGCGAGTTCCATCATGATGATCAGCGGCGTCGTCCTGTCCGTCGTGTCGGGGATGCTCATGATCATCACCCGCCTGTACGTGAAGACCAAGGCCTCCGAGGCCTTCGTCCGCACGGGCATGGGCGGCATGAGGGTCATCAAGGACGGAGGATCGATCGTGATCCCCGTCATCCACCAGATCGTCAAGATCTCGCTCCGCACCCTGCGGCTC
>DATJFD010000067.1:0-2912 GCA_035495855.1 Binatia bacterium
TCATTGCTGCTGCAGCATCTTGCGCAGCTCGGCGACGTTGAGGTTCTGCAACTGGCTCGATTGCTCGGTCGTCACGCTCGCGAACAGCAGCTTCGAGATGCCCCAGAACAGGAACAACGCGACGGCCGTGAGGATGACGCAGTTGATCGCCACCTGTTTGCTCCCCGGCTCGTCCTTGAACCAGTAGTACAGCGCGATGATCAGGCCCAAGGGCGGCACGGCGACGGAGATCATATAGGCCCGCTGCTTCTTCTTCGTCGCCATCTCCTCGCGCTGCGCGGTCGCGAGCGCGTTCATCATGAGCGCGGCGGTGTCGATGTTCTTGTTCTGCTCGCCGAGCTTGCGGTATTCCTCGATCTGCTCGGTGACCTTCTTTTCTGCGTCCATGGTCGCGGGGGTGAGCGGTCAATCCTTCGTCGTCGGCACGTCGACCTTCACCGTCTCGGCGCGCTTGCCGCCCCTGAGCTCGAACCTGCGGTTCAGGATCAAAGCCCGCAGCAGGTAAAACACCGCGAAGGCGATGGCCGTGACGATGATGACGACCTGGTACGAGCTTCCCGCGTTCGTCGCCCAGCGCTCCTCCCAGGGGAAGGCGATGTTCATGCCGAAGAAGCTCGTGACCGCGGTGATAAGGGTGATGAACTTTAGGGCGTTCAGTTCGCGCTGGGTGTTCTCCTGGTAGAGCGTCTCGAGCAGCGAGAGCGTGTCGTCGGCGTAATCGTCCGTCATGTCCCAGAGATGGGAGACGTAGCGGCGGCTGGCGTGCAGCGACCCGAAGTCGAGCATTCCGAGGCTCGCGAGGATCTGCGTCACGCCTTTCGGCTCCCCCGACCTGCGTTCGCCGAGGATGTCGTCCATCTGCGCGATGCGCGCGCGGACGACGCCGAGGGTCATCTCGAAGCGCATGATGTCCGCGCGCACCGACGGAAAGTCGGCATACCGCAGGCTGCGGGCGTCGCGGATGGAGGAAAGCTCGTCCCAGATGACGCGGTGGAGACGAACGTAGGCGTACATCTGCCGCTCGAACTCCTTGAAGAACACCAGGTCGCGCACGAATCCCTCGGTCTCCTCCTCGGTCAGTTCCATCCGGCCGATGTCGACGATCTCGATGCGGTGGCCGGTGAACACGCGGATGCCCTCCGTCGAGGCGTGCGAATGGTAGCGGTCGCCGAAGGCCTCGAAGACCTCGCGCACGTCGGCGTCTCCGGCGTCGCGAACGACCGTGAGGAAATCGCCGTCCTTCTCGATGGCCGCGATCTCCTTCGGCATCGGCGCGCCGCGGCTGAAGAGGTAATGCATCGCGGGCTCGTACGCCTTCTCGTGGAACTGCACGAGGGCCTCGCGCGCCCTGGCGAGGTCGGTCTCTTCCGAGCTCATGAGCACGACGCCGTCCTCCGTGACCGAAACGGTGAACGGGCCGCAGGCCGCGCGAAGGGAATTGATGGAGGCGTTGCGGAACTGCACGTCGGAAGGCCTGACCGCTTCGCGCAGCGCCTTGACCCTGGTCTCGTCGAGGTTATCGACGCCCTTCGCGTATTTGAGGAAACGATAAACCTCCTGCAGATGCAGGTTGGTCCGCTGCGACCAGGTGCCGAGATAGACGCGTTCGATCTTCATAAGAGATAGCTTCGAGCTTCGAGCGCCGAGCTTCAAGGGTGCCGGCGCCAAAACTTGAAGCTTGGAACTTGGAGCTTGGACCTTTCCCCCAGCATAGCATGGCCGGCGGGCGCCCGCCCGCGGCCCCTTTCCCGCTCCGCGGGGGCGTGCTATCGTCCGCGCGCAAGGAGGATGCACATGTACCTTAGGATCGCGCATCGGGGCGCGCCTCATCTCGCGCCGGAGAACTCGCTCAAAGGCTTCGAGGCCGCGCTCGCCTTCTCCCCCGACATGGTGGAGATGGACGTCCGCGTGAGCCGCGACGGCCGCGTGGTGGTGATGCACGACCCGACGGTCGACCGCATGACCACGGGACGCGGCAAAGTGGCGCTCAAGACGCTCGCGCAGCTCCGCGAGTGCAGGCTCGGCAACGGGGAACCGGTGCCGACCATGACCGAGGCCGTCGACCTGCTCAAGGGCAAGGCCGACCTCAAGATCGACGTGAAGGACGTCGGCATCGAGGACCTCGTCGTCGCCGAGCTCCGGCGCGCGGGCGTCGTCCGCCGGACCATCGTCATCGCCTACGGCCGCAGGGCGCTCAGGGCCTTCAAGGACGGATGCCCGGCGCTGCGCACCGAAGTGGGCGGCGTGCATTCCAGGTACGTCCGCGGGTACGCCGTCGCCGACGCGCTGGCGACCGGCGCGCTGATCCTCTCGACGCGCCACAAGATCGTCACGCCGGACTTCGCGGCGGATTGCCGCGAGCGGGGCCTGGCCATCCACGCCTGGACCGTGAACGACAAGAAGGAAGCCGCCCGGCTCGCGGGCCTCGGCATCGAGGCGCTCGCCACGGACCGGCTCGACGTCATCTGAGACCGAAAGGCCGGCCTGCGCGGCCTTTTTTCATGCAAGGAAACCCTCTTCGGACCCATATTGACATCGTTCGATGGACATGATTCGCTTGTCGCTGTCGTTCTCTCTGAAAAAGGAGGCTTCATGCGGACCGAGCAAGCGACACGCGCCCCTCTCCCGCAGTTCATCAAGGACTTCGCCGGGGCCCTCGCCTACGAGAACCCGGAGATGGTCGAGCGCTACGCCCGCAGGCACGGCGTCGACCGCGACGAGGCCGAGCGCCTCTTCACCGAGTGCAAGAAGTTCCTCATCGTCTGCGCCCTCTTCCCCGACCCCTGCAGCCCCGCGCGCGCCCTGGACCAGATGTGGCACCATTTCATCCTCCACACGCGCGATTACGCCGACTACTGCTGGCGGCTCCTCGGCGGCTTCATCCATCACCGCCCCTCCGAGGCCCCGAACGT
>DATJFD010000068.1:0-3726 GCA_035495855.1 Binatia bacterium
GTGGCCGGGTATGCAGCGCGATGCGAACAACCCGACCACCCAGGCACGTTCGCCTTTCGCGTACGCTCCGTTTTTTACGCGAGGCGGTTCCTCGGCGCGCGCTTGAAGCAGCACGGCCTCGAGAGACCGCCCCGCCCAACAAGCGGGGCGTTTCATTATCTGACGCCTGATCTTTCGACACCACGGAGGAAGCGATGGTCCGTTCCCGACCCAAGCGCGTGTATTACCACGAGACCCGCGACGTCTGCGACGGCCTGCCCGACCTGCTCGGGCGGTTCCCGCTGCGGGCGCTGCTCGTCGCGAGGCCGGGGGAGCGCGTCGTGCTTCCCGCGGGCTTCGTCCCCGCCGAACTGCCGCTCCTTAACCGCCTGGGCTTCGGCCCGCGCGACGAAGACCTGATCTTCGTCCGCGAGGACGGGTCCATCGCGTCCGGCGACGGCGATCTCGAGGGAGCGCAGGTGCTGCCGTTCAGCGGCACCACCAAGCGCGCCCGCGCGTTCGCCGAGCGCCACGGCGCGGAGTTCCATGCCCCGCGCATCGAGGACTGCCTCGGCGCGAACTCGAAAGGCACGTTCCAGGAGATCGTGAACTGCCACGCCGACGAGCGCGGCGCGATCGGCCCCTGCGGCGTCGTGCCGCGGTGGACGCGGACGGCGTCCGTCGCGACCGCCTTCGCTCTGCGTTACGGCAAAGCCGTCGTGAAGGGCATTCATTCCGCGAGCGGCCTCCAGCAGGTCGTCTGCGAGGCAGGCGGCACGCCGTCGTTCGAGGGCATGCCGAAGCAGGTCGTCGTCCAGGAGTGGGTCGAGCACGACTACTCGCCCTCGCTGCAGTGCCTCATCGACGCGAGCGGTCCGATCCGCCAGCTGTCGACCACGGTGCAGATCCTCGACGGCAACCATCACATCGGCAACCGCTGCCCCTCCGGGCTCCCCGACTGGGTGCTCGAAGGCATGCGGTGGCGCGCCGAGATCATCGGCACGGAGCTTCGGAAGGACGGCTTCTGGGGCATCTGCGGCATCGATTTCCTGGTGCGCGAGCAGGACAAGACCGTGCTCGCCAACGAGGTCAACGCCCGCATCCCCGCGCCGTGGTACCCGTGGAACGCCTCCCGGCGGCTCCTCGGCGAACCGCTGGCGTTCCGGATGAAGAGCGTGTCCCTCGCCGTCGGCACGGCGGCCGGGGACATCGAGAAGGCCATGCGGCCGCTGCTGTTCGATCGCGCGAAGCGCCGCGGGTTCGTCCCGTTCTGCCTCGTGCCCGAGCACGGCTTCGTCTATGGCGTGACCTACGCCCCGACGCCCGCGGCGCTCGACGCGCTCACGCCGGCCGTCGACGCGCGGCTCGGCGAACTCGCCGGCTGACATCCCGTCCTCCTCAAGGACGGGATTTTTTTGACCAACGAAATGGCACCACCGAAGCCGAGATAAAGATCCTGCGAGAAATCCGGCCCCGGTGAGATGCGGCAGCGCCACATCACTTGGGGCCGGATTTCTTTGTTGTTAAATGTCCAGGGACCATTTTGCCGGTGCGTAGGCCGGGCCGGACAGGTCACGCGGCGACCATTTCAGGACCCATGGGATCATGGGTCCTGGGTCGCCGCTGGCCTGACCGGACGGCCGGCTCGCATTCTCCCTGCGAATAGTTTTTTAAGAATAAATATCCACACGTCGCCCTTGTGATTGCGCGGGGCGGTGCTACCATTGTGGACAGCTTGTCGTGAGCGTTCCTTGGGAGGAGAGGACACGTTCCTCTTGATCGAGGTGTCGGGTCCGGCCGTCCGAAACATCGGGCTGCGGGACTCGGCACCTTTTTCTTTTCCCTTGAACGTCGCGGCGGCGCGTGTTATGAATGGTGCGTACACGCACCGACATGGCCCGCGCACCAAGGACCGACAAACGCACCGTCCGCTTCCGGACCGCCGTCATCTTCGTCATCATCGCCGTGCTCGGCGTTTTCGCGTACCTGCGGATGTCCGACCGCGACAAGGCGCCGGACCAGCGCATGGAACTGGCCCAATGCCTCACCGACAAGGGCGCGAAGTTCTACGGCGCTTATTGGTGCCCGCATTGCGCCGCGCAGAAGAAGCTTTTCGGCAAAGCGCTCTCCAAGGTGACGTACATCGAGTGCGCCATCCCCGGCGATTCCACCGCGCAGACGCAGGCCTGCAAGGACGCGGGCATCACCGGCTACCCCACGTGGGTGTTCGCCGACGGTTCGAGGCTGAACGGCGAGGTTTCGCTCGTGGACCTGGCGGAGAAGACCGGCTGCCCTTATCCGGGCGCCAGCGACGCCAACGCCAACGCCGACGCCAACGTGAACGCCGCCCCGCAGAAGCTGGAGACAGGCGGGACGACCATCAAGGCGGAGAACGGCAACGTCAACGCGCCGCCGCCCGGCCCCAGGATTGACACCAACGGGTCGCGTTGATAGTTTCCAAAGGTCATATGCAACCGAGCAGGGCCCAGAACCGCATGATCATGGCCGCCGAGCACGTCATTCTCGGCGTGCTTTGCATTGCGCTGCTTTCGCTCGGCCTCATTCTTGTTCGATCAGGACTTTCCCTCACCTAGGGTCCCCGCGACCACCGAGATGAGCGAAAGTCCTGACCGAATGGGTCAGGACTTTTTTTGAGCCACGCCCCGTTGTTCGTCCATGACGGACCTTACGGGGCGGTTCCCGCAGTCTGTGTCGCCGCGCGTCGCGGCCAAAACGCCAGGAGCACGGTTCGATGAAGCCCAACGTCCTTTCCAACCAGCAGGAGGCGTCCATGATCCGCATCCATGACCTCACCACGGGGTTCGACGGCCTGAACGTGCCGGGCATCCCGTACTACGCCGACCGCGCGCTCGTGCTGCGCGGCACCGCGTTCGTGAGCGACGGCCCGATCGACGAGCATCTCGCGTACCTTAAGGACGTCGACGTCGGCGCGAACGAGGTCGTGCGCCTCGATTCCGAGCGCCTCGTCGGCGATCTCGCCGCGCGCGAGGAAGCGCGCCGTCTCGTCGTCGAGCGCGCGAAGGGCGGGAGCCTGCTCCAGTTCTTCAGCGTCACGGGGCACGAGGAGCGTCTGCTCGAGAACCTCGGCCTCGACTGGTCGCACGCCTACAGCGCGCCCCTCGCGGTCACCCGCGAGGCGAACGACAAGGCGGAGCTGCGCCGGCTCGCCGCGACGCTCGGCCTCGCCGGTCATTTCCCCCGTTTCCGCGTCTGCCGTCCCTCGGACGCGTCCGCGGTCTACGGCATGGTCGGCGCGCTCATGAACGACGGCTGCGACTTCGTGGTGCTCAAGCGTCCCGACCTCGCTTCCGGCGACGGCATGAAGCTCGTCGAGCGCTGCCGGAACTGGGCCGACCACGTCGATCCGTACCTGGCCGCGCACGCGAACGCGCGCGAGATCATCGTCGAGGCGGGCTACGAGCACGTACCGATGTCGGTGCAGTGGGAGATCGGCGCCGACGGTCCGTCGTTCGCCTGCGCCACCGCGCAGCTCATCGACGAGTCGTTCACGCACTGCGGCAACATCCTCGCGTCGGGGGAGCTGCCCGACGTGACGGCCGTGGACGTCGCCGAGATGCGGCGCATGTCCGAGCCGTTCGTGCGGCACTACTGGTCGCGCGGGTTCCGCGGCATCTGCGGGTTCGACTTCCTGCGCGCGGTCCGCGACGGCCGGCGCTTCATGCTCGAATGCAACGGCCGCGTCACCGCGACGACCTACGCCAACGG
>DATJFD010000069.1:0-8795 GCA_035495855.1 Binatia bacterium
GACCAGCCCGCCGGCCGCAAGGGCGAGATGCGGGCGTCGCCCGTGGCGCTGGCCGCGCGCGAGTCGCTCGTGCCCGTGCTCCAGCCGCAAAGCCTCAAGGATGAGACCATCCAGGGCGAGCTCGCCGCGCTGCGCGCCGACCTCTTCTTGGTGGCCGCCTACGGCAAGATCGTCCCCAAGGCAATGCTGGCGCTGCCCCGTCTCGGCTGCCTCAACCTCCATGGCTCGATCCTCCCGAAGTACCGCGGCGCCTCCCCCATCCAGGCGGCCATCGCCGCCGGAGAGGAGCAGACCGGCGTCACGCTCATGAAGATGGACGAGCTGGTCGATCACGGGCCGGTCTACGCCGTCGTGACCGTGCCCATCGAGCCGTCCGACACCTACGGCTCGCTCGAGAAGAAGCTCGCCGACGCAGCCGCGGAGATGCTCACGAGCCATCTCGAGGACCTGTCGCTCGGGAAGCTGAAGCCGAAGGCCCAGCATCACGACGACGCCACGTTCACCAAGATCATCGGCCGCGAAGAGGCCTTCGTCGCCTGGGCTGAGCTCGACGCTGCGGCCATCGAGCGCCGGCGCCGCGCCTTCGATCCCTGGCCGGGGCTCTACGCGGTCTGGGTGCGCAAGGGCGCGCCGATGCGCCTCAAGCTGCTCGACGTCTGCGCGAAGAAGGGCCATGCGGACCTGAAGCCCGGCACGGTCTACGTCGCCAAGGACGGCACGCCCGCGGTCGCGGCGAAGCACGGCGCGGTCTGCCTGTTCCAGGTCCAGCCCGAGGGCAAGAAACCGATGGACGGCAAGGCGTTCCTGAACGGGTATCCGGATTTCAAGGATGCGGTTCTTGAATTGGAGGATCCGAGCGCGAAAGCACAGAGGACAGAGGACAAAGCTTAGAGGAAAAGATATCTAAAGCCGCCCTGCGCAAGCAGGGCGGCTTTTTGAATGCCATCTTCCTCTAACCTCTGTGCTCTGTCCTCTGCCCTCTTTCCTCCACATCGAACGCCCCGTAAAGCCCGTAAGCCCCCACGAGCATGAGGATGCCGATGCCGAGCGGATGGTTGAGGTAGGGGCTGAACACGTTCGTGGCCAGCATGGCGATGAGGCCGACGAGCACGCCGGCGGCAAGGACCGCCTTTTCTTTTTGCCCGCCCTGGGTGCCGAGGTCCGCCTCCCGATAGTCGCGCCGCGACGCCCGCACGGCCCGCAGGAGCGGCAGGGCGACGGCCCCGATGAACCAGGCGTAGATGGCCAGGCCGACGAGCCCGATCTTGAGCCACAGGTCATGGTAGCCCCACTCGAACGCGTAGGTGGTGTACTCGCCGGTCTTGTTGGAGGCCAGGAGGCGCGGATCCTCCGTCTTATACGTCACGGTCGTGCCGAAGCCGGACCCGAACACCGGCCGCTTCTCCGCCGCTTCCACCAGCTTCGGCAGGAGCGCCCAGCGGCTGTTCGCCGCGGAGTCGCTCAGCGAGAAGGCGCGTTCGCCGAGGAGCGTGGTGAGCGACACCTGGCCGCTCTTGTTGGGGAACGGGAAGACGTACACGAGCAGGATGATGCACACCGCGGAGACCGCCGAGGCGATGCCGACGAACAACAGGCGCTTCCAGACGACCGCCCTCGCGCGTCCCCAGACGAGGATCGCCGCGAGCGCGAAGGTCGCGACCGCGCCGCCGAACCAGAAGCTGCGCGACAGGCTGAGGACCATGCTCACCATCGACCAGCAGACGAAGGCGAGCGCGCCTCTCGCGCGCGCCGTGCGGGTCGAAGCGGCGTAGGCGAAGAGCAGCGCGGCCAGGAAGACCGAGAACAGGATGAAGATCTGCGACTGGAAGAACACGCGGTAGAAATCCGAGACCATGATGGTGATCTCCCCCACCCTGGTGTCGCGCACCCAGAGATAGACGTTCGAGGCGACGACGAACATGCGATGCGAGAAGAAGAACAGGATGGCGAGCGCCTTGAGCACCGCGCTCGTGATGGCGGCGGCGAGCACGGGGACGGCCCGGCGGCGGAGCGACGGGTCCGCGAAGGCCGCGACGAGCGCCGGGAACAGGCCGAAGTAGAAATAGCGGTCGACGTCGAAGAAGACGGTGTTGAAACGGTTGCCGAGGAGCACGCCGCGGGCGACGCCGAAGACGATGACGACGAGCATGAGCGCGTACGGCACGAGCACGCGCCGCTTGCCCATGAGCCGGAACCAATCCCAGGCCTTCTTGCGGCGCTCTCCCCCGGCGAGGGTCGAGGCGAGCAGCTCCGCGAACCAGACCGCGACGATCAGCAGAAAAAGGCCGTGCCGCAGTGAGAGGTATAGTCCCTGCTCCGCGCCGTAGGTGATGAGGTAGCCGCCCTGCGAACCGATGAACAGTTCCGCGAGCAGCAGGAGCATGGCGAGCGCCGGCTGGAACAAGGCGAACACCAGCGCGACGCCCATGACCATGAGATAGACCGGGGACTCGGTGCTCGGCACCAGGTACGCGGCGATGGAAACGCATTCGAACAGCAGGAAGAACAACAGCGCCATCCGGTAGGTCCCGTAAAAGCCTCCGCCGAAGAACGACTCGTTTTGTTTATCCACATTTCGGGGACTGTCCCCGAATTGTGGATAAGCAGCATGGTTATGCGATCTTGCGTCGCGCACCGCCTGCGCCAGCCAGGCGAGCCCCATGGACGGCCAATGCAGCAGCATGATGGCGAAGGCCGCGAGATGCCCGTGGTGCTTGGCGAAATATTTGCGCAGGCTGTCGTTGAAATACCCCTGCTTCTTCGGACCGAAGGCCTTGGCGAACGACTCTCCCCCGTTGTGCGTCACGGTCGCGACCGGCGCGTACCACACCTGGAACCCGGCCTGCTTGGCGCGCTTGCAGTAGTCCACCTCCTCGAACCAGATGAAGAACCGCTCGTCGAGCCCGCCGAGCTCGGCGAGGCACTTGCGGCTGATCATGAACGCCGCGCCCATCACCTGGTCGACCTCGGCCGCCTTGCCGTAGTCGAAGTCGTCGGCGAAATAGCGGCGCAACGGCGCGAGCTTCCGGAGCGGATGATGGAGCTTCAGCATGATGAGCGCCTGGTCGGCGAGTCCGGGAAAGCGGCGGACGGACGGCTGGAGCTTGCCGTCCGCGCCGGCGAGCCGCGGACCGAGGATGCCGGCCTCCGGATGTTCGCGCATCCAGCGCACCATGGCGGTCAGCGCGTCGTCCCTGAGCTCGGTGTCGGGGTTCAGGAGGACGACGAAGTCCCCTTCCGCGCGCTCGATCGCCGGATTGTTCCCGGCCGCGAACCCGCGGTTGGTGTTGTTCATGATGAGCGTCGCCTCCGGGAATTCCTTGAGCACCATCTCGATGCTGCCGTCGCGCGAGTCGTTGTCGACCACGAGCACCTCGAACGAGGCGCCCTTGGTCTCGCGGTACACCGAAGCGAGGCACCGGCGCAGCAGGTCCTTCACTTTCCAGTTGACGATGACGACGGAAACGTCCATAGGAGCTTCGAGCTGCGAGCTTCGAGCTGCGAGCTTGGCGCGGACGCTCAAAGCTCGAAGCTCAAAGCTCGAAGCTACGGTAAATGATGCTTCTCCCTCATGATCCGCCGGGCCTCCTCCAGTTTCTCCATGTTCTTCATGCGGATGCCGAGCTTCTTCCACGGGATGGCGTTGAACGCCTTGGGGACCCACAGGCTGATGCCGCCCTTGTGCGGCAGGCACTGGAAGAGGTACTCCGGGACCCACACGCCGCTGTGCCCCTGCTCCATCATGGTGAGCCAGAGGTCCCAATCTTGGAGGCGCTTGATCGACTCGTCGAACCCGGGGAAATGCTCGCGGCGGATGAGCGAGGTGGTGTGGATGTAGTTCATCTCGCGGAGCCTCGCGGCGTCGAACGGCCAGAGGCGGAACTTCTTCCAGCCGAACTTGAACGACGAGTAGGCGTAGGCCGCCTTCGGGTTCTGCCCCAGCGCCTCGAGCATCTTCGCGAGCATGTCCGGGCGCATGATGACGTCGGCGTCGCAGAACAACACATAGTCGCCCTTGGACTCGTTCCAGCCCCGGTTGCGTGCGGCGTTGCCCCCGCGGTTCTCCTGTTTGATGTAGGTGACGCGGCCGAGGAAAGGCTTGATGGCGTCGTCGGTGCCGTCGGTCGAGCCGTCGTTCACGACGATGACCTCGAAGTCCTTGAACTCCTGCCCGAAGATGCTCGCGAGGCACAGCGGCAGCTCCCGGGCGTGCTGGTACGTCGGGATGACGATGGAGATCTTGGGATGGGTCTCGAAGGTGTCCATAGTGCCTATCTTGTCATGCTGAACTTGTTTCAGCATCCAGAACGTCCGAATGCTGTTTTTCTGGACCCCGCATCAAGTGCGGGGTGACATTTCTTTTTCTTTACTTTTTATGTCATTCCGCGCCGGGACGCGGAATCCACGATACGGCCGATCGCCGTGCCCCGCCACTTCTCTCTCATCAAAGACGGCGGGGTCCCGCCACAGGCGGGAGATCACGGCTCGTGGGCCGGGATGACAATTTTAAGGCGATTCATCTTCTTTGTCACCCCGGACCGCGGCCCGGGGTCCAGATTCATTTCTTCGGGGACGGTCCCATCGCCATCACCGCGTTCACGAACGGCCCGCACTGCAATTTCCAGTCGAACTCTTCCATCACGCGCCTGCGGCCGGCTTCTCCCAGGAGCGACGCGTACGTCGGATCGTCCATGAGCCGTTCGATGGCGGCGGCGATCGCCTTGGCGTCGCCGGGCTCGACCAGGATGCCGGTCTCGCCGTCCTTCACCGCCTCGGGCACGCCGCCCGCGCGGGAACCGATGACCGGCTTGCCCATGAGGTTGGCCTCGAGGTAGACGATGCCGAACCCCTCGACGTCCGCGCCGATGCTCTTCGGCGCCATCACGAACGCGTCGGTCGCGCCCATGAGCGCGGGCACGTCCTCGTCCGGCACCTTGCCCGTGAACCCGACGCGGTCGGCGACACCTTTCGTCTCCACGAGCTTCTGGAGCTTCTGCCGCTCCGGTCCGTCGCCGGCGATGATGAGCCGCACGGTCCGGCTCTTCTCTTTGAGCAACGCCACCGCTTCGATCGCCTCGGCGAAACCCTTGCGCGCGACGAGCCGCCCGAGGGTCAGCAGCGTGAAGGTCGGGTCGAGCCCGTACTTCTGCCGCGTCTCGGCGACGCGCTCGGGCGTCATCGTGAGGTACGAGGGGAAGCTCGGGCAGGGGCGCACGATCATGATCTTATCCTTCGGCGCGCCGGCGCTCTCCGCCAGGCCCGCGCTGTAGGCGCTGTTGGCCACGACGATGGCCGCGTCGCCGAGCACCTCTTTGGCCCTCTTGCGCTTGGCGCCGCCGGACTGCAGCGCGAGCGCGACGTCCATGCCGTGCACGATGACCGCGTACGGAATGCCGCGCTTCTTCTTGAAGCCCCGCGCGATCTGCCCCATCGGCAGCAGGTGGCTGACGATGAGCAGGTCCGGCTTCTCCTTCTTCACGAGCCAGCGCGTCCAGTACCAGGCGCCGAGCCAGCGCGGACGGATCCACTTGGCGAGCATGTCGCGGCGGTAGATCGGCGTCTCCGAGCGCATGTCGGCCTCGTGCGCGGCGCGATCCTTCGTCTCCGGCGCGAGCACGTGCATCGTCCCTTTCGGGAAGCAGGCCACGAGGTTCGCGAGGTAGGTCGCGACCCCTCCGGTCTGCGGCGGATAGTCGAGCGTGGCAAGGATGATGGACTTCATATCAGGAAGCGACGATGTCCGAGAACTTCTTCCCGCCGCGGCGCAGGAACACCGCGAGGATGTCCTTCAGCTCGCGCACGGTCACTCCCCCGGACACTACCAGCACGACCGCGTACTCGACCACGCCGGCCGGCATGAGCGCCAGGAAGTGGATGTGCGGCCGCGCGATGGCCAGCGTGAGCCCCATGAACGAGGCCGCGAAGAGGCACTGGGCCGCGGCGATGACGAGCGGCTTCACCTCGTACGGCGTCACCGCGCGGACGTAGCGCATGGCGAGCGCCCAGAGGATGAAGTTGCCGGCGAGCGCCGCGCAGGCCGCGCCGACCGCGCCGTAGAGCGGGATGAGCACGGCGTTGAGCGCCGCGTTCGCGACCATGGTCACGCCCATGATGACGGTGTTCGAGCCCTGGCGGTCGCAGGCGTTGAGGAGCGACCCGGCCGGCCAGTACAGGAAGGCGAAGATGAGAGAGAAGATGAGGATCTGCAGCGGCACGACGGCGCCGGCGAAGGCCGCGCCGTAGACCGTGATGATGATGGGTCGCGCCAGCACCGCGATGCCGAAGGCCAGCGGCACGACCATGAACATCAGGTACTTCATCGACTCGTCGAAGATGCGTCCGAGCTTCTGGCGGTCGCGCACGTAATAATCGCTCATCGCCGGGTAGACCGCGGCGGCGAAGGACATCGGCAGGAACTGGAAGGCGAAGGCGAGCTTGTAGGCCACGCCGTAGATGCCCACCTCGGACGCGGTCGCGAGCTTCGAGAGCATGATGCTGTCGATGTACGAGTAGACGCGCGAGAAGATGCCGGCGAGCGCGAACGGCACGGTCACGTTGCGGAAGAACGCGACGATCTCCGGCTCGAGCGCGAAGCGGATGCGGACCGGGAACTTGCGCGTGAGCATGAGCGATGACCAAAACACGTTCCAGGCGCTGCCGCAGAGCAGCGCGACGATGAGGAACGGCAGGGGGAGGTGCAGCGCGAAGAAGAACAGCGAGCCGGCGACGATGGTCACGATCTGCCCGCTGATGACGCCGACGGATTCGTAGCGCAGGTTCTGGAACCCGCGCATCACGCCGTAGAAGATGAGGTGGATCGAATCGAGCACCATCACGCCCGAGGCGATGGCGATCATGAGGCGCACGTCCGGCGGATAGCCGAGGAGCATCGCGCCGATCCAGACGCCGACGACGGAGAGCGCGGCGAGGATGACCTTGATGCCAAGGACGTTGGCGAGCAGCTTCTCGGCCTTCTCCGGGAACTTGGCGACCTCGCGGACGAGCACGTTCGAGAGGCCGAGGTCGACGAAGATGGAGAAGATGGTGGTGAAGGAGGTCGCGATGACGTACTTCCCCGCCCCCTCGACCCCGACCGCCCGCGCGGCCAGCGTGAAATAGACGAAGGACAGGATCTTCTGCCCCACGAACGCGGCGACGAGGAATGCGGTGTTCTTGGCGACTTTGCCTTCGGCCATTCTCCCGAAATCAAGGGTAACTGACCCGAGCAGTGTACCGCTTCGACCCCCCTATGACAACGTGGATAAGATGGCTCAATGAAGCTGAAAAAAGCCCAAAGAGCAGAGAGGAGAGAGAGTACAAAGGACAAAGGGCAAAGCGAGACCAAAGAACAAAGACGCGTCCGGCAGACCGGACGCCTCTGCTCTCTGACCTCACTTTGCCCTCTGTTCTCTGCCCTCCCTCTCCCCTTTGTCCTCTGATCTCTCCTTCCTCCCCCCCCCCAGGGGGGGTTGACGACCCCCCGGGGGTCGATGCTAGGGTCGTCAGTTCCTGCTTAAGGCAGGGAGTCCCGAAAAGCCGCGTCTGCGGCCAACGGGGCAGGCCATGTCCGGTCGCTTGTCGCGGTCGGTGGCCCCCGGAAGGATCCGCTTCTCATGCTCTTTGTGAAGACCAAGAAAGGCAAAAGCAACGTCCACGGCACCGGCGTGTTCGCCGACCAGTTCATCCCCAAAGGCTCGGTCATCTGGCGCTACGTCGCCGGCCATGACCAGGTCATGACCCGCGAGGACTACGACAAGCTCGAGGGTGCCGAAAAGCTCGGCTGGGAGCACTTCGCCTACGTCAGCCGCTTCACCGGACTGCTGGTGCTCTCGGGCGACGACTACGTCTTCATGAACCACTCGCACTCCCCCAACGTCGGCGTCTCGCCGATGTTCGAGGGACCCGAGGGCTACGACATCGCGCTGCGCGATATCCAGCCCGGCGAGGAGTTCCTGTTCGATTACCGCTGGTTCGGGGAAGACCCCTGCTGCCGGCGCGGCGAGAAACGCCTGCCGGCCTACGAGGACTTCGCTTTCGACGATCGCGCCATCTCCGCCCGCGGGCGGTGAGCTTCTAAGACTCCTTTTTGGGGTCTTTTTTCTTTTCTGGACCCCGCATCAAGTGCGGGGTGACAGTTGGGTTGGCGGGGGGTGACAGGTTGGAGTTGTTAACGGTTGCGAATCGGACTTCAGGTCTGTCATCCCGGCCCCCGAGCCGGGGTCCATAAATAGCCGGCCAAAAAATAATTGTCACCCCGGGCTTGACCCGGGGTCCAGAAAAAAGAAAAAGACCCGTCCGCGAACGGGTCCTTCGTTACTACAGCAACCAAACGCAATGCCACCGGGCCGACCCGAGCTCCGGCGCGACGGTCTTGTCGTTGTTCGTGAAGGTGATGGACCCCGGCGGCGGCAGCGGGAAGAGACCCGCGCCCTGGACCGCGCCGCCGTCGATGGCCGATTTGCCTTGGAAGCGCACCGTGACCTCGTCGAAGCGAGGGCTGTCATACTCCGCGCGGATGCCGAGCCCGGCCGCGCCGGTCACGGCGTCCCAGGCGGAGAGCGCGTCGGTCCGCACGCTCGGCGTGCAGCGGCCGTCCTCCTGGACGGAGCAGACGATGGTACCGGTCGTCTTCACGTTCACGCGATCCCACGCCGGCTGCGGCACCGGCGTCGGCACGCCGCCCGGCACCGTGAGCGGCGGGTTGAAGGTCATGGTGAGGTTCGAGACGCCCGCGCTCGCGTCGACAGAGAACCAGCGGTCCGCGACCGTGATCTTCGCCTTGGTGTCGATGACCT
>DATJFD010000070.1:0-8509 GCA_035495855.1 Binatia bacterium
CCCACCGCCACCGCCTCCAGCACCCCGCCCGCGAGCGGCCTCGACGTCACCGACACCACCGTCGACCTGAACGGCAGGACGCTCCTCAGGGTGGGCGCCATCGAGGGCCTGGACGGCGCCTGGAGCATCGATGGGGCGGGCGCGGTCCGCGCGCATGGCGTCTCCGCAGAAACGATCTCGGTCCGCAAGACGGACGCCTCGAAGACCGTCGGAGAAGCGGTGGTCATCGCCGGGAGCGACATGGTCCAAGTGCACGATGCCTCCATCACGCCCGCGTCGAAGGTCTTCTTCTCCTTCCGCAAGGACCCCGGCGGCAGGGCCTGGATCGACGAGGTTGGCGACGGCTTCTTCGTCCTCAAGCTCAGCGCGCCCGCGGTCGAAGATCTCAAGGCCGATTACTGGATCATCGGGGTCGAGGACCTGTCGACGCCGCCCGCGCCGCCTGCACCCGCGCCCGCACCTTCGCCGACGCCCGACCCCGTGCCCGCCCCGGCCCCTGCACCTGATCCCGCACCCAGTCCGGCACCGGAACCAGCGCCCGCTCCGGCGCCAGACCCCGTCCCTGCACCTGACCCCGCCCCGGCACCCGCTCCGTCACCCGAACCCGCTCCATAAGGCGCGGGTTTTCGGTATGCGCTACAATGCTAATAGGCATGCGCCGCGCGGGCGTGGTGGAACGGCATACACGCCAGCCTTAGAAGCTGGTTCCCGCAAGGGATTGGAGGTTCGAGTCCTCCCGCCCGCACCACGTAAAAACGGCAGCGAAGCTGACGTTGTTACGTGAGCCGCGCGGAAGACCGCCGGCGATCCATTTACGCTGCCCTCGTCCTAAAGCCGCCGCCGTTCACGTGGCATAGCCCATCAACTATGCGTCCCATCGATCGCGTCGTCATCATCCACGGCTACGGCGTCACGCCCGAGAAGATGTGGTTCCCTTGGCTGCATGCGGAACTCGAAAAACTCGGCATTGCGGTTTCAATACCGACGCTGCCCGATCCGTTCCGGCCCGACCATAAGAAATGGATGGATGCCGTGGCGCCGATGGCCAAGACCTGGACGTCCGACACCCTGCTCATCGCCCATAGCCTCGGTTCCGCTTTTGCGATCCGGCTGCTCGAGAAGAAGGTCAGTGTCCGCCTCCGGGCCGTCATACTTGTCAGCCCGCTTTTCGCTTCGACCATCAACGTCAAACCGCTGGTGAAATTCTTCGGCCATCCCATCGACTGGCTCGCGGTCAGGGACCGCGCCAGGGAATTCACGGTCATCCATGCCCAAGACGACCCCCTCGTTCCCTTCGACCATTCTTTGCGTTATGCGGAGGCTCTCGGCGCGCGGCCGATCCTGCGCATGAAGGGCGGTCACTTCACGCAAAAGAAATTCCCGCTGCTGATGCGGACGATCAAACCGTATTTGGAGTAAACAGTACTCAGTACACAGAGGTTACGAGCGCCGACGCACTCTGGGTACTGTTTACTGTGTACCGAGTACTGCCATCACAAATGGTACGCCTTCCCCGCGACGATGGTCATCGCCCGATAGAGCTGCTCGAGCAGGAACACGCGCGCCATCTCGTGCGTGAAGGTCATGTCCGAGATCGACAGCTTCGCCCGCGCGGCGGCGAGCACCGCCGGGTCCAGGCCCGGCGCGCCGCCGATGACGAAGACGAGGTGCGCGCCGGCGCCGCCTTCTTCGCGGACGAGCTTGGCCAGGTCGGGCGATGACGCGCGCCGCCCCGTCCTCTCGAGCGCGATGACGAAGGCGTCGTCCGGAATACGCGAGAGCACCCGTTCTCCCTCGCGTTTCATCGCCGTCGCCGGCGTCACGGAACCCCCGAACGGCTCGGCCGCGGCCTCGACCACCGCGACCTTGGCGAATGGGGACAAACGGCGGAGATATTCCGCCTGGGCCTCCTTCCACCAGGTCTCTTTGAGCGGCCCGACGGCGATGATGGTCAGCTTGAACATTGGAAAAATGGCTTATCTTAGCGAAGGGTTACCCCGGCAGGCTTGACAAAGTTCCTGATTTTTGCTTAACTTCCCCAAAGCCCAGAGTGGGCTGATGTTCCTTATATACTATAGAAGAGAGACGAAAGGCCACCAGATGAACCCACAAGGAGGAGAGTGAGCGCCATGGAGAAAACAACCCAGCCCACTGCGGGCATGATCACGGGCAAGCCCCGGGACCTGCTGCAGAGGGGGGTTGTCGCCTTCCTCTGGAGCTTGATCAGGTCCCTGATCCATCTCGTCATCCGGCGTCGGCGCCCTGAAGCGCTGCCGCCCGCGGCCCTGCCCCCGCCGGCACCGGCCGACGGCATCGACTACGCCGTGCTCGTCGACGACAATCGACGGACGAGGCGGTCGTACAGCCGCGACAAGATGTACTCGCCGCTCATCGTGGACGAGCTCATCGAGAAGCTGCGCCGCCAGAACGGCCAGCTCGCCTTCCTCGGCAGCGTGTTCAAGTCCACCAGCGACGCGGTCGTCGTGGCGGACCTCACGGGGAAGATCACCATGTTCAACAAGGGCGCGGAGAACATCTTCGAGCTCGATGAGAGCATGGCGCTCGGCGACAACCTCTTCCGGTTGTGCACCGAGTCTACCCCGGACGGGCCCGTCATCAGCCGCATGCTGGTGGAGAACAAGCGCATCGAGAACCTCCGTTCGGAACTCGTCGGGATCATGGGAAAGCGCACGCAAGTGCTGCTCACCGTGAACTTCGTCGAGGACGAGGACGGCCAACCGGTCGCGATCGTCGCGGTGATCAAGGACAACTCGCAGCTGGAGAAGCTGCTGTCCGAGGTCACGCAGAAGAAGGAGGAGGTCGAGCGCCTGTACGTGGAGGTCGAGAAGTTGTCGGTCACCGACGAGAAGACCGGGCTCTACAACAGCCGGTACTTCCAGCGGCAGATCGCCGATGAATACGAGCGCATGAAGCGAGGCCACATGGCTGAGCTGTCGCTCATCGTCATCGACATCGACCACTTCAAGAAGTTCAACGACACGTACGGACATCAGACCGGAGACGACGTCCTCAAGGCCGTCGCCGAAGTTCTGAAGCGCACCGTCAGGAAGATCGACGTTCCCGCCCGCTTCGGCGGAGAGGAATTCATGGTCATCCTGCCGGCTACCGGTCGCGAAGGCGCGCTCAGGCTCGCCGAGCGCATCCGGGTGGCGGTGGCCGAGCTCAAAGTCCCTGTCCAGGGAAAGGGCAACGTCTCCGTCACGATCTCCCTCGGCGTGCGTACGCACTCCCCGAAGGACTCCACGGTCGGCATGTTCATCCACGAAGCCGACGAGGCCATGTATCGAGCGAAGCAATCCGGCCGCAACCGGACCATCGCGTTCGAAACGCTGGCAGCCTAGCCTGGTCCCCCGACGCTCGTCGGGGGACTTTTTTTGTGCCCGGATTGACCGGGGTCGGGCGCGGTGGTATCCTTCCCCGTCGTCCTTTTCCCGGCCGAAAGGCCTTCCATCCACCAGGAGGAACAATGGAGCGCAAAGACCACCCGAACCTGCCCGCGGCGGCGCTGCTCGCCTTCGCTTTCGGCATGCTCATGCTGGGGCTTTCGTTGTACGGGGTCCATCGCGGCGAGCGCATCGGCGCGGACGCGATCATCGTGACCGTCGCGTCGTTCGCGCTCGCGGCCATGGCCGCCGGCAAACACCGGCAGCTTTCGGCCATGACGCCCGCCGAGCGCGATCGCTACTGGGCGCTGAAAGGCGCCGCATGGCGCGCCACCGCGGACGCCCACGCGCGCGCCAGGCTCGGCGACGACTACGACCACCCACGCAAGGAGGAACGCCCATGAAGAAGGACCTTTCCGACCGCATCCTGCCCGCAGCGTCGATCATGCTGGCGTTCGCCGGCATCGTCATGGCCGCCTTCGGCGCCGTCGCGGCCTTCTCCGGCCGTTCCGACCACGCGCTGCTCGTAGTCTCCGGCGCCGCGCTCGTGCTCATCGCCGGCATCTGCTGGGTCGTCTACGCCATCACCGGCGGAGAACCCGCCTGGTCCCCGGCGCTCCGGAGCTGCGAACGCATCCGCGCCTGGCACCGCAGGGAACAAGCGGAGCTCCGGCGCAGCATCATGCGCGATCTCGCGGCGATGACGCCCGAAGAACGCGCCAAGGAGGTCGAACGCCTGACCGACGGCTCGTCCATCGTCCAGATGGACATCCCCGACAAGGCGTCCTTCCTCCACCCCGACAACTGGCCGACCGGACGCATCAACGCCCCGGACGGCCTGTCCGACTGAACCGGCCCCGCGCTCGCGGGGTCGTTTTTTTATCCCGCCGGATTGACGCCGGCGCGTTTTTCGGCTACGGTGCCCCGTTCCTTCAAAGATCGGAGGCGAACATGCCCAAGAAGAAACCGTCGTTCCTGAAGATGCTGTCATGGAGCTTCCTCGTGAGCTGGGAGGATTCCGGCTGGCGCATCACCTGGTTCATGCTGACGGCTTTGACGGCCGTCGTCCTCGGCAAGGCCGTCGCCCTGGCCTGGGTCGGAGAATTTCGGGTGGCGCTCCAGGCGGTGACCTTCGCTGCGGGTTCCCTCGTCCTCGGGTGGCTCGCGGCGCGCCTGCACCGCCACTGCAACGGCGGATCAGTGCTCGAGCACTACAAAGTCTGGAAGCACTGGAAAAGGAGGGGCGATCGATGACCATCAAGCAGCTGTTCCGCAACCGTCTCATCGCGAGCGGCATCGCCGCCGCGGCCGCCATCGGCATCGGCGTCGCCGGGCTCGTCTCGGACAGGATCTTCTTCCTGCCGGCGGGCATGATGGCCGTTGCGGCCCTCATCGGCTTTCATCTGGCCGCCACGTCCTACCGGTTCGACCGCGGCCTCGCCGGCCCGCCCGAATGGCGCACGCTTGTCCGTGACGCCAAGGCCTGGTCCGAAGACCGTCCTTCGCCGGAAGGCGCCGTCGGCGATCAGCCGAGCGACGTTCCCACGCCCGACCGCCTCTGAAAAGGCGGTCTTTTTCTTTACAAAAAGCTCTTTTTTTGCTAATATAACGTTGTATTTAGTCTCAACCATCACGCCATATGCGCGGTCCCGAGATGTACGGCGGCATGCCGCCGGAAGAGATGGGCATGAAGCCCGAGTCCAAGGAGGACAAGGAGGCGATCGAGATGATGCCGTACGACGAGCTGCTCACGAACGTCGGCGAGCAGATGAACAAGGTCGTGCGCACGCTCGATGAGGAGCGGAAGCTCGCGGGCGAGATCCGCGGCCTGGGCGGCAAGGTCACGCGCGACACTGCCGAGAGGATCATGGGCCTCGAGAAGCAGAAGAACGACCTGCTCCAGGTCTACACGAAGACGCTCGAGCCGGTCCGCAAGGAAGCCTTCGAGGCATTCCTCGACCGCCAGGAACTCCTGGTCGAGGAGCCGGAGAACCTCAAGGAGCTCATGACCGATCCGGAAACGCTCGAGGTGACCGACGACATGATCATCGAGACGCAGACCGCCGGCGAGCTCGCGGACCTCGAGAAGGAGCTCTCGCTCGAAGCGGACAAGGCCAGCGAGGAGATGGCCGATCTCATCGAGGCGATGCACGAGGCCAAGGCGCAGAAGACGGAGATGCCCGACCTCGGCGATCCCGAGCTCCGCAAGGGCTACATGGGCATCCTCGAGTCCCGCTACAACGACCTCAAGGAGCGCCTCAAGTACGTGAACGACGACGAGGCCCGCGCCGAGATGAAGGAGATCGACGCCAAGCTCCTGCCGATGATGGCGGAGGACATCGAGGCGCTCGTCGCCAGGGACAAGGCAGAGGCCGAAGCCAAGATGCGCGACATGCACGTCGCCATGCTGCAGGCCCGCTTCAATGAACTGCACAACTACGTCCGCGGCATCAACGACCGTCTCAAGGACGTGCGCGTGAACCTCGGCTTCGCAAGGAAGATGGACGAGCGCGAAGGACGCGCGGCGGCGTAGGCCACACGAGCTCAGAGCTCAAAGGTTGAAAGTTTGAAAGACCGGCCGCGGGGCCGGTCTTTTAGAAAAAACTTTTAACCTTTCAAACTCTGAGCTCTGGGCTCCCGATAAAAAAAGCCCCTCTCAAGCGAGACGGGCTTCGTCGTTGCGGCCGGGACCAAGGTCCAGGCCGAGCAAGGAACGTTTGGCGCCGCGAAGGGCGACGATGGTGTCGCGCCGCGAGCGCAGCGTGAGCATCGGTTCGAGCTCGACGTGCGGCAGCATCGCGTCGATGAACGCGGCCATGTCGCGTGCGTCGCAGCGGTCGGGCATGGCGCGCAGCGCGTCCCTGCCGGGCTTGACGACGGAAGGAAGTCCGCGGACGAGGCCGAGCACGTGCAGGAAGATCCTGTCCGCGCTGACGCGATCGAGCTGGCGCCGCGTCACCTCGCGTTCGCAGCGGTCGTGGCGAGGCCGCCCTTCGGGATCGGTGTCGCCCTCGGCGTAGAGCACGGTCTCGTCGCAGTAGCGGCATGAACCGAGCGGTCGCTTCGGATCCTCGAACACGCCCGCGATCATGCGTCGCGCGCGGGCCATCAGACGGGGGAATCGTATCTCCATCGGACTTCTCCTCTTCGTGGCGGGTACCTGAAAAGAACAGCGTACCTTGGCAGAAAAACGCACTTTTGTCAAGGCTGCACGCGTCTGTTTTGAGACCCCTTGACAAGGTATTCGGGACGGTGCACAATGGACCAAGTCCTGAACCGAATATATCCACAGTTCCTGCCGGGCGAGGCCCCTAAATCGTGACCGAATACACTATGGGACGTCTGGAAAACCTCACCCCTAAAAGCGGTTGACACCTTCCGTCGTATTCCCTACGATGTGACCGCTTTCCAGGGGAATAGCGGTTTTTTTGACCAGACGCCCCCCGCACCTTCAAGAAACAGCGTCGGACCCGGAAGCGGGAAACGGAGAATCCAGGCAGCAACCTCCTTGCGCCGCGCGATTCCACCCGTTTTCCACTTCTGGGACTGAACCCTCCTCTGCCGCGCCCTTCTTGGAAGGCCGGGAATGAGGGAAGAGGTCTAGGCCGTTGACAACTGCATACAGAATCAGCAAGTAGTCATGCACGTCCTATCGAGGGGCTGCATGACAGTTATCAAGGTCTAACAACGTCTAGTGCGCGAACGCCGCAAAGCGTCGGCCGAAAGGCTGCGCAGCAATGGCGATCGCAATGGACTGAGCGCGAAACGCGGCCGCAAGGACGTTTTCGTGCTTCAGTGGCAATGAGTGCAATAAGGGCGTATTGGTGGATGCCTCGACACAAAGAGCCGATGAAGGACGTAGCAGCCTGCGAAAAGTCTCGGGGAGGTGGCAAGCAACCTTTGATCCGGGAATGTCCGAATGGGGAAACCTGGTCCGATGTCGAATCGGATCGCGATCCAGCGCAAGCTGGTGAGCGGGTACCTGCTGAAGTGAAACATCTCAGTAAGCAGAGGAAAAGAGAAAAACATCAGTCTTTAGTCTTGGGCTTTGCGGTTCTTCGCAGACATGCGGAGAGACCGGTCCGAGACTAATGACTGCGATTCCCTGAGTAGTGGCGAGCGAAAAGGGACCAGCCTAAACTCATCATGTGGGTCTTCACACCGAGCATGGGTAGCAATATTCGTGCCGCGGGTGGGGATTAAAGGTTCGAGCCGTTGCATGATGGGTGTTGTACGGAGTCCGTTAGGACCGCTCGAAACGGTCCGGCGAAGTAAAAGGGTGCTATATAACAGAACGATCTGGAAAGATCGGCCAAAGCGGGTGATAGCCCCGTATGTGAAATGTACGCACCACTACGTGATGGATTCCCGTAAGTATCGCGGAACTCGTGAAATTCCGCGTGAAGCAGCGACGACTATGTCGCAAGGCTAAATACTCTTTGTGATCGATAGTGAACGAGTACCGTGAGGGAAAGGTGAAAAGCAGCCCGGGAGGGCGATGAAACAGTATCTGAAACCATACGCTTACAAGGAGTCAGAGCACTAAGTCCGCCGCAAGGCGGGCAGTGTCATGGCGTTCCTATTGAAGAATGAGCCAACGAGTTGGCTGCATGTTGCTCGGTTAAGTCCCTGAGGGGACGAAGCCAAAGTGAAAGCGAGCCTTAACGGGCGTCGTTGACTTTCAACTCTCTGCCGGTTTCGACCGGTGAAGAGTTGATCGTCGACAGGTAGCATGCACCAGACCCGAAACCCGGTGATCTAGCCATGATCAGGATGAACCAACTGTAACAGGTTGGGGAGGTCCGAACCCGTTAGCTGTGCAACACTATGGGATGAATCGTGGCTAGGGGTGAAATTCCAATCGAACTGGGTGATAGCTGGTTCTCCGCGAAATAGCTTTAGGGCTAGCGTCGAGTGACGAAGTGTCCGGGGGTAGAGCACTGAAAGGGATTCGGTGGAGTGATCCTACGCGTCCTTACCAAACTCCGAATACCGGACATGAATACTCGGCAGTCAGACTATGGGGGCTAAGCTCCATTAGTCGTAAGGGGAAGAGCCCATGATCTCAAACTAAGGTCCCCAAATCTCAGTTAAGTGTAAAAGGT
>DATJFD010000071.1:0-3417 GCA_035495855.1 Binatia bacterium
CTCGTAGAGCGCCCGGCCGTCGGTCTCGATGCGTTCGACGTCGACGAAGATGTCGACGTGGTAATGCGTCTTCTTGGGATTGAAGCCGGGCTTCTTGTACACGCCGTGCTTTTCGCCGAGCGAGAAGTGCAGCCCGCGCTGGCGCTCGAAGGCGGTGATATCGCTCAGCACCCGGGTCTTGCCCATGGCGGGGTTCAGGCCGACGCCGAACTCGCGCACGAGCACCTGTTCTTCCGCGCCGATCTGGTCGAGCACGGCCTGGAACCCCGGCGGACCCTCGTGCGCGACGAGCGTGCCTTCCTTGATGACGATCTTGAACGGCTCGTGGATCTGCACCAAGTGGTCGACGCCGGCGAAGGCGAAGATCATCGCCTCGCCGTTCAGGCGCGCGAGGTCCTTCGGCTCGCTGAAGACCTCGCCGATGGGGAACGTCCCGCCGACGTTCTTCATCCCGGCGTAGTCGCCGATGTTGAGCTTCGCGTCCTCCATGCCGCCTTCATAGGTCAGCATGGTGCCGCGGCAGCGTACGGTCACGGTGCCGGCCGCGTCGATGGCGGCCTTGATCGGGCGGGCCAGGCCCGCGTAGTACGCGGGGTCGTAGGCGATGGCGTCGACGTAGGTCGCCATCTGCGCCTCGTCCGTCGCGCGCTCGAGATGGACGTGCTCGATGACCGCGAGGCCGCGCTGGAACATCTCGATGCGGAAGCGGAAGGCGGCGAGGTTGAAGTTCGACGACTGGATGAGCACCGCGAGGTCGCCGGGCGAGAGGGCGGTCACCGCCGCCGCGGCCGCCTCCGGCGTGATCGCGTCGAAGTCGAGCGTCTCGGCCTCGGGCAAGGCCGCGCGGTACGCTTCCGTGATGACGCGCGAGAGCGGCGTGCGCGCGTCAAAGATCACCAGCGCCTTGCGGCCCGGGGGATGCTTGATGGCCAGGCGAACGATGTCGCCGGCGTGCTTCGCGGCCTTGGCGGCCAGGGGATCCATGGAAGAAAGAAAAAGGGACCGACGGCCGGTCCCGTTCCCTCTTCTGTAGCCCGCGGCGGCGAAATCCGCAATGGGCCTAGAGCTCGTCGTCATCCTCTTCGACGACGTAATAGTGCCGATGGTAGTGGGTATAGCCGAGGCCGCTGGCCGAGATGTCGAGCATCACGGCGATGATGAGGCCGAGGAGCGGCGCCACGCTCCAGACGCCGCCGTAGAAGTTCGTGACGACGCTGTACCAGAGCAGCGTGTAAGGCATGAACAGGAAGCCGAGGACCGGGAGGATCGGCTCGAAGAACACGCCGCTGAACCAGGAGGTCAGCAGCCACAGGATGGCGATGGTCAGGCGCGGCAGGAGCAGCGCCAGGATGACGACGAGGAGAACGGGCATGAGCGGAAAGTTTAAAGCGGAAAGTCGAGAGCGTGGGCCGCCTATTTTTTGGAGCGTGGAGAGCCGCCTTTCCAGCAGATCGGGCAGCGGCTGCCCCGGTACTTGTGGCCGCGGCTGCAGACGTGCCAGGCCGAGCTCTTCCGGGCGGGTTTTCGGGTGCCGGCCATAGGGCGCATCATTTGAAATTTTATTCATTATAGCATACGCTGAGGACGATGTGAACCCGCGTACTATGAAAAGACCGTCCGCCGCCGTCATCGCCGCCTGCGCCGTCGCCGCTCTGCTCGCCGCGACCTTGCTCGCATACTTCCTGAGCATGAGGCCCAAGGCCGTGCCGCCGGTCCCGCCTCCGGCCATCAACAAGCCCTGCGGCCCGGTCCCCCCGTGCGACCCGCGCCTCGAAATGCCCTGCCGCGCACCGACGGAGACGGTGCCGTGCCCGTTGTGAAGTGCAGAGTGGAAAGCGGAGAGTGGAAAGCGGGACAACCGGCCCGAGGGCCGGTTTTTTTGGACGGGATCTCAAATTTTTCTGCCCCGCCACTTATCTCTCATCAAAGACGGCGGGGTCCCGCCACAGGCGGGAGACCCCGCATCAAGTGCGGGTGACATTTTTTTCTGGATGCTGAAACAAGTTCAGCATGACAACGAATGATACCGATTCCCACTTTGTCACCCCGGCCCGCGCGCCGGGGTCCAGAAAAAACCGCACCATCGAAGCAGAGTTATGAGGTCCTGCGAGAAATCCGGCCCGACGAGATGCGGTGCGTTCCATCCTTGAGGCCGGATTTCTTTCGTTCCTAAGAAGCTCCGAGGTCGGTTCAAGTACCGCGGGTGGCGGGGGCAACGGGGACCCCGGCAGCGCGCAGGGCCGAGTCCGTCATCGAGCCCTTTGCCAAGGGCTCGACTAAGAGATGTTCGATCGTGATTCACGACAGGACCCGCGGGGTGCATCATGAAGAGTGCGCAATTCGGTCCCGGGCAGGCCGGCTCCACAGGTTCGCTTGCCCGCTCAACGCAATATGCTACGGTCGACGAGGAGGATCCTCCATGAAGCACCTTGACGCAGACCGGCCTTCGACGGCCGAAGGGCGTGAGTACCACCTGCATACCCAAGCAGGCGACCTCGCCCCGCTCTGTCTCCTGGTCGGGGATCCCGACCGCGCGGAGATGATCGCTTCGAAGCTCCTGAAGCAGGCCCGCAAAGTGGGCGACCACCGCGGGCTGAAGTCCTTCACGGGCCGGAACTTCGACGGCAACCCCGTCTCGGTCGTCACGACCGGCATGGGCGGCGCGTCCGCCGGCATCGTGCTCCCGGAAGCCGTGCGCAGCGGCGCGAAGGCGTTCATCCGCATCGGTTCCTGTGGCGCGCTCAAGCCCGGCGTCCGTCCCGGCGAGCTCGTCATCGCCACGGCGGCGGTGCGGCTCGACGGCGCGTCCGAGAACTGGGCGCCGATGCCCTGGCCCGCCGCCGCGGACTGGCGCGTCACCGCGGCGCTCGTCGAGGCCGCGAAGACGCAGGACGTCCGCGCGTATCCCGGCATCGGCGTGACCACGTCCTGCTTCTACGAAGGCCAGGCGCGTCCCGACCTTCACGGCTACCTGCCGAAGTCCGCCAAGACGCGGCACAAGGAGCTCGTGAAGCGCGGCGCATTGTTCTACTCCATGGAGGAGGCCGCCATCTTCGTGTGGTGTTCGACGCACGGCGGCATCCCGTGCGGCGCGGTGAACGCGGTGTTCGCCAACCGGGCGAGCGGAGAGTTCGCCCCGTCCGGCGAGGAAGCGGCAGCGAAGGTCGCCCTCATGGCCTGCGCGCTCCTCGAACTTTCGTCGCTCGTTCCCTGATGCGCCCGCTCTCGGGCGCTTTTTCGTTCTCGCGCGCGATGTTTGCTATCATGGGGAAATGAAGAAAGCGAAGAGCGTCGATGCCTACATCGCGGCGGCTCCAAAGGAGCACCGCGCCAAGCTCCGCGGTTTGCGCGCCGCCATCAAGGCCGCGGCGCCGAAGGCCGAGGAATGGATCAGCTACGGGATGCCCTACTATCATT
>DATJFD010000072.1:0-3625 GCA_035495855.1 Binatia bacterium
GGCGAGCGTGGGGCCGGGGATGAAGCTCATCACCAGCATCAGGCTGCCGTCGTCGTGGCGCATGACGGTGCGCGCGGCGGGGATGCCGAAGTGGCGCAGATGCCACATCGCCTTCGCCTCCTCGATGAGGATGGCGTCGGCGTCCGGCGAGATGCGCGAACACTGCTTGATGCAGACCGGTTCGCCGAGGAACACGTGTTCGGCCTTGTAGGTCTTGCCGAACCCGCCTTCCGCGATCTCCTCGAGCACGCGGTATTCGCCGATGATCGTGCCGCCGGCCTCGCGCTCGCCGTCGTAGCGCGCGCGCGAGGCGACGCTCGACAGGACGCCGTAGGCTTCGCTGACCCGACCGATGAGGTCGGCGTCGTCGTCGCCGATGGCCTTGAGCAGCGCCCGGTACGCGGCATGGATCACTTCCGGCCGCGCGCGGGGACTGACCTGCAGCAGTTCGTAGTAGTTCTTGGCGGCCGTCGATGCGCCCTTCTTCATGGCCGTCCTCCTTTCCACTGTTGGTTGTGAACGTGCAAAGCGGCTCGCGCCGCCCGTTCCGCGCCTTGCGGCACGGACGCGCTACCGTACCGGGGCGCGACGCGAGTGTCAACGGCGCGGAAAACGGTCCCTCGACCCGTTCTCCGGGCCGCGACGACTCGCCGTCTTTCCTGTACACTGAGGGAAAATTCATCTACAACGCTATGTCATCACGTCCCTCTCGTCCGTTCGGCCTCTCCTTCAAAGCGCTGCTCTTCGTCGGCGCGCTCGTCCTCATCGGCGCGGGCTGCAAGGACGCTCCCCCTCCGCCGCCTCCGACGCTGCCGCCGGAAGCGCAGTTCGACGTCACCAAGACGAAGTGCGACGAGATCGAAGCGGCGCGCGACAAGGTCCGGGCCGCGTACCTCGCGTCTTTGCAGGCGGCCGGCGACGTCTACGCGCAGGCCCACGCGCTCTTCCAGGCCGACCTGACGCAGTGCCTCGACGGGCTGTGGAAGGGCGGACCGTGCGACGAGCAGGCCAAGGCGACGCAGAAGGCGTACGAGAACGCATGGAACGACATTTCCAACGACCAGTTCTATAAGGAATGGAAGAAGGCCAAGGCCGACTGGGACGAATGCTACGCGCACTGGGACGAGAAGTACGCGGATTGGGCCGGCAAGGTGAAGGAACGCGAGCAGCGCTGCCAGGAGGAGTTCCAGGCCAAGGTCGACGCGGCCGAAGCGGCCTACCAGGCGGCGGCCAAGGTCGCGAAAGAAAAGCGCGACGCCGATTACGCGTTCCTCGACGCGCTGGAGAAGAAGTGCAAGGAACAGACGACGACCTTCAGCGGCGGCGTCGTCATCCCGAACGGCGCGACCAAGAACATCGACGTGAAGGCGGACACGGGCGGCACGACGAACCCGCCGGGCGGCGGCACGACCCCTCCGCAGGTCGGCGTCGTCCCGCGCGGCACGGTCTACCGGCCGGGCTCCACCGTCTGCCAGGACGAGATCCCCGGCGAGAACGGCGCGCCGCGGCAGGGCCAGGCAAGCGACTTCGGACCGAGGGACATCCTGGTGGGGTTGCTCGTCACGGTCGCGGAAGACGTGACCCACAACACCGTTCCCACGAGCGCCATCGACGACAAGCTGTTCGCGGTCATGGTGGCCACGAAGATCCGCACGCGCATCGCCGAGATGGACAAGGAGGCCATCGATCACATCACCGACAACCGCTGGCAGCGCCGCTACGAGCAGCAGCGCGCGCGCTACGAGCAGGCGCTGTCGGTCTGGGGCGCCATCGCCGCGGGCAAGACCGCGGTCCCGCAGGTGAAGAAGGACGCGGCGGCGCTGAACGCCATGCCGTCGGGCGCCTGCAAGACGGACGACGACTGCGGCACGCCGATCTGCTGCAGCGCCGGCGAGATCGGAAAGTGGTCCTGCGACACCGACACGGGCGCCTGCCACCACCGGAAGGAGCCGTGCGAGGACCCGGAGGTCTGCACCGGCATGCCGGCCCGCTGCGCGGAGATCATCAAGGTCCGCGCGATACTGTTCCGCGGCAAGTACCTCCCGATCGACCAGCTGCAGATCGAGAACGAGAGCGGCTGCGGCGCCGATCACTGGCACGCGAAGGCCGGCGTCGTCACGGCGACCGACGGCGCCCGCGTATCCGACCCGGGGCCGCAGTGCGGCTACGGCAAGGTGAACGACATGCCGGTCTACGAAGTGGAGGCCGCGAAGTGAACGCGGACGACGAGGCGCGACGAAAAAGATCCGGCCCGCGGGCCGGATCTTTCTTTGCGCGGATCACGCGCCCAGGATGAGCAGCGTGAGCGCGGTCACGGACGCGCCCGCGACGACGTCGGCGACCGAGTGCTGCTTGATGAACAGCGTCGAGAGGATGATGAGCGCGGTGAAGCCGGCGAACGCCGGGAAAGCGGCCGGGAACAGATGGACCGACCAGTACAGGCTGAGCAGCGCATAGGCGACATGCAGGCTCGGGAAGCAGCTGTACGGAGCGTCATGTCTGTATATGAAAGCGGTGAGACGCGAGAAGACGTCGCCGCCGTGGACCGCGGGACGCGGCACGTGCGTCTGATGGACGCGGTAGACCGCTGCGGCGGCGAGCTGCACGGCGAGCGCCGAGGCCGCGATGTTCGCCCACCAGCGCGAGGCGATGATGCCGTAGCCGATCACGAAAAAGAGGTACGGGAGGTACAGGAGATACGGCACGCTGAAGATCGGCATGAACGGGATCGCGTCGTCGAGGCGGCCGGTGAGGACCGAGGCCTTCCGCGTCTCCACGTTCGCGGCGCTGTAGATCCCGAAGCTCGACAGCACCACCGCGGCGAGCGCGACGCGCAGGACCTGTTCGTCGAGGATGGAGGAAATGCTCATGGGTCCCATGTTCTCATGACGGGAGGAAGTAGGAAAGCGAGACGAGGTTGTAGGTTCTAGGTTGTAGACGCCGCCCGCTCTACCACCTACAACCTACAACCTCACAAAAAACCCCCGACGGATGTCAGGGGAAGAGCGCCGCGCGCACCGGGGCCGGATCGAGGTCGTCCGTGCCCTGCTCGAGGAGCAGGTCCTTGCCGAGGGCGATGCGGACGCCCTGGCATTCGCGCAGGCCGTAGACCATCGTCCCGGACAGCCCGAAGGCGGTCATCTCGATCTGGGGACTGTGCCCGACCACGAGGACGCGGGCGGAACCCGGCATGGTCCGCGCCCAGTCCTTGAAGAGCTCGGCGAATTCGCGCGAGAGCTTCACGAACGCTTCGGGGTCGCGGTCGCAGGCCGTCTTGACCATGTCCTCGCCGCGCTTCTCGGCGGCGTGGCAGGCGGCCCACAGATCGAGGATGTCGCTTCGGGCCAGGTAGAGCGGCGGCACCGCCGGCGCGTACTTGAGCCGGAAATCTCCGGCGCCTTCGCCGAAGGCCGCGAGCGTCTGATGCGTGCGCCACAGGCCGCTCACGAAGTAGTCCGTGAAGCCGCGGCCGCGCAGCTGCCGCACGCCGACCGCGCGCGCGAGGGCGCAGCCTCTGGGACCGATCGTCGCCGACGTCGGTCCGTCCTTGATCGAATGGCGACGGAACTCGAAGATGGCCATCGGTGTCTCCTTGTTGTGAAGGGCGGGGTGCGAGCTTAGCATC
>DATJFD010000073.1:0-4181 GCA_035495855.1 Binatia bacterium
CAAGGTCAGCGTGCTCGAGGCGCTCTCCGGCCGCACGCGCCGCGTCCTCTTCGACGAGGACGCCATCGCCGAGCATCTCCAGGTCCAGGACCGCCTGCACATCGCCAAGTCGTGGGACGAGTTCCGCGAGATGGTCAACGCCAAGGCGACCGCATGAGAGGATAAAGGGCAGAGGGCAGAGTTTAGAGGAAGAAGATGTTGAAAAAACCGCCTCGCAATGCGAGGCGGTTTTAGAAGGTCCTTTCCTCTAAACTTTGTCCTCTGTCCTTTGCCCTTTCCGCCCTGTTCATTTCGTCGCCGTGTGCTACATTCGCGGCGGCCCTTTCTATCCTGCGAAGGAGGTACTCGTGCAGGAAATCGACGCCCGATACGCCAGATTGCTCAGCCAGCTCAAGGACATCGCCCGCATCAACGCCGCCAGGAACGCCCTCGAATGGGACATGGAGACGAAGATGCCGGCCGGCGCGGGAGAGGCGCGCGGCGAGATCATCGGCAGCCTTGCCGGACTCGCGCACGCGAAGCTCACGTCGCCGTCCTTCGAGGAAGCCATCGTGCCGCTCCGCGAGCTGCGCGAACAAGGCAGGCTCGACCGCGACGATCCGTGCCACGCCATCATCGGCCTGGCCTGGAAGGAGTTCGACCGCGCACGGCGCCTGCCGTCCGCGTTCGTCGAAGAGCTCGAAGGACTGTGCGCCGCGTCCCACCACGTGTGGGCCGAAGCGCGCAAAGCCTCCGACTGGAACGCCTTCCTGCCGAACCTCTCGCGCATCATCGCCATGAAGCGCGACGAGGCGCGACTGGTCGGCTACTCCGGCTCGCCCTACGACGCGCTCATCGACCGGTTCGAACCGGGCATGACCTCGGCCATGCTCGGCAAGGTGCTCGGCGATCTCGCCGCGTTCCTCGCGCCGTTCGTCCGCCGCATCGGCGAAGCCGGCCCGGTCGACCCGTCGGTCATCCGCAAGCCGCTGCCCGCGCGGGCGCAGGAGGCGCTCTGCCTCCGCGTCGCCAAGGCCATCGGCTTCGACATGGCGGGCGGACGCCTCGACGAGGCGGCCCATCCGTTCATGACGCGCCTGCATCCCGGCGACGTCCGGCTCGTCACGCGCTACGACGAGGCCAACCTGCTCGACGGCCTGTACTCGGTCATCCACGAGGCGGGCCACGGCATGTACGAGCAGGGCCTTCCGGCCGGGCTCTACGGCACGCCGGCGGGGGAGGCTCCGTCGTACGGCCTCCACGAGTCGCAGTCGCGGCTCTGGGAGAACATGGTCGGCAGGAGCCTGCAGTTCTGCGAGTGGCTGCTCGGCGAGTGCGCGCTGCAGGGCGCCGCGTTCGGCACGGGTCACGTCCCGTTCTGGCGCGCCATCAACGCCGTGGCCCCGTCGCTCGTCCGCGTGGACGCCGACGAGGTCACCTACAACCTGCACGTCTGCCTGCGCTACGGCATCGAACGCGACCTCATCGAGCGCAAGCTCGATCCGGCCGACGTGCCCGAGGCCTGGAACGCCGGCATGCGCGAGCTGCTCGGCGTGACGGTGCCTGACGACGCGCGCGGATGCCTGCAGGACGTGCACTGGTCGGGCGGCCTGTTCGGCTACTTCCCGAGCTACGCCGTCGGCAACCTCTACGCCGCGCAGCTCTACGCCGCTGCGGCGGAAGAGCTCCCTGGCATGGAGGAAGGGTTCGCGGAAGGGGAGTTCGCGCCGCTGCTCGACTGGCTGCGGCAGAACGTCCACGAACGCGGCTCGCTCGCGAGCGCGGACGCCATCGTCCGCGAAGCGACCGGCTCCGGCCTCGACGCCGGACCGTTCGCCCGCTACCTCGAGGACAAGTACGCGGGAGTGTACGGCATCTGACTCGACCCCGGCTTCGGCCGGGGTATTTTTTTATGAGAGATAAGAGAACAGAGGACAGAGGGAGAACAAAGGCCAAAGGACAGAGTAAGAACAAAGTACAGAGACGCCCCGTGCCCTGCCGGGCGTTCGAAAAATGGTGCGCATCTCTGCCCTCTGTTCTTTCTTTGTTCTTTTGTCTTTTTTCTCCCTCTGAACTTTTTTCTCTGGCCTCTCATAAAAAAGAAAAAACGCCCCGTAAAGAGGCGTTTCCCGGAGCTCAGTCGACGATCGCGGCGAGCTCCTCCTTGGGGAGGGTCGTCGCGGCGACGGCGGCAGCGGTCGAAAGAAGGACGGCGATCGCGGCGGTCACGGGCGTCGCGCTCGCGAGGCATGCCCCGAGCGCGGTCGCTTGGCAGAGCCAGGCGAGCGTCCCGAGACGGCTCGCGCCTGCGGGCGCGTCGGGCGCGTCCACGTACGCCGCGATGCGGACGATGCCGCAGCTCGCGCCGAACGAGGCGACCCCGGCGACCATGGCGCCGGCCATGAGCTGGGGAGAGATGAGCAGGAGCGGGATAGCGATCGCGAGCGCGATGATCGAGCCGCGCTCGTACTTGCGCTCGAGCGCGACCGCGGCCTCCTCGTCGAGCCAGCGCCAGGACGCCCACATCATGGCGATGAGGGCGGCCAGCCCGCCGATGAAAGCGCCGATGTACGGTTCGCCGGTGACGGCGTACGCCGCGGCATGGACCGCCGCGCCGATGGCCACCGGCACCGAAAGGAACAGCGCCCGACCGCCTTGGTTGCGTGCTACGAAGCCTGCCAGCGTGTGAATGTGCATGTGATCCTCCCGTTCGCCCTGTTCAGGCGAAACGACGGACCTTAGCGTAAAAAATCGAAAAAGTCAAGATGGCGGGGCAAAGGGATAAAGGGGTAGAGGGGAAGAGGGACGAAGAACGCGCTTTGCCCCTTTACTCCTTTTCCCCTTTACCCCTCCGTCCAACCGTAGTATCCTCTCCCGTTATGCAGCCAGGCATGAAAAAGATCACGGTCGCCATGTCCGGCGGCGTCGACTCGAGCGTCGCCGCCGCTCTTCTCGTCCGCGAAGGCCACGAGGTCTCTGGCGCCTTCATGAAGAACTGGTCGGACGAGGCCGACCCATGCACGGGCGAATGCGCCTGGAAGCAGGAGCGGCAGGACGCGCTCCGCGTCGCCGCCACGCTCGGCATCCCTTTCGAGACGTACGACTTCGAGGATGACTACCGCCGCGAGGTCGTCGACTACATGGTCCGCGAGTACGCCGCCGGCCGCACGCCGAACCCGGACGTGCTGTGCAACAGCAAAGTGAAGTTCCATCTCTTCCTCCGGCGCGCGCTCGAGAACGGCGCGGACATGATCGCCACCGGCCACTACGCCCGCGTCGAGGACGGCGCGCTGCTCGCCGGCGTCGACGCGAACAAGGACCAGTCGTACTTCCTCCATCGCCTCACGAAGGAACAGCTTTCGCGCACGCTCTTCCCCGTCGGTCATCTGCCGAAGCCGGAGGTCCGCCGCCTCGCGAAGGAGTTCGGACTGCCGACCGCGGAGAAGAAGGACAGCCAGGGCATCTGCTTCATCGGCAAGGTCGACCTCGCGAACTTCCTCGGCGCGAAGATCGCCGCGCGGACCGGCCCCATCGTCACGACCGACGGCCACGTCGTCGGACGCCACCCTGGCGCCGTGCCTTTCACCATCGGCCAGCGCCACGGCCTCGGCGTCGGCGGGGGAGCGCCGTACTTCGTCGTGGACAAGGACGTCGCCAGGAACACGGTCGTCGTCGCGCGCGACCAGGCGGAGCTCGACGCGTCCGCGCTCGTCGCGAACGAGGCGCAGTGGATCTCCGGCGCGGCCCCGCCCTTGCCGCTCGCCTGCAAAGCGCGCATCCGTTACCGCCAGCCGCTCCAGGATTGCACCGTCACTGCCACCGCCACCGGCCTGCACGTCGACTTCGCCCGTCCGCAGCGAGCCATTTCCCCGGGCCAATTCATCGTCTTCTATCAGGAAGACCGCTGCCTCGGAGGAGCCGTGATAGAAAGGGCAGAGAACAGAGGACAGAGGTGAGTGGAAAACGACCTCCCCAAAACCGCGCTGCTTAAGCAGCGCGGTTTTTAAACGTTCAGCCTCCTCTTTACTCTGACCTCTGTCCTTTGCGCTTTTAGCGCCGTTCTCCTAGAGTGACCGCGCGCACCTTACCCGCACTTTTCGACCGCAAGGAGGACCCCATGTCCATCGTCCTTTTCCTGATGCAGCTGCAGATCCCGCTCTTCATCGTCGCCCTCATCGGCAGCCTCGGCGGGCAAGCCCTGC